>JAZNZB010000074.1:0-44966 GCA_045594705.1 Eubacteriales bacterium | reverse complement strand
CGGTATAAGAGTGGCCGCAATGGGTATTGGTACAGGTATAAGTGGTGTAACCGTCTTCGTCAAACGTGGGATCGGTGTATACAGAGTTGTAAGAGTGGTTGTGCACCACGTACTTACCGTCCACATACAGCACCGTCGTTCCTGCAGTAGTGGTAACGTTCAGACCTTGCTCTGCCTCGATGGTTGCATCTGCAGTATACAGATTTGCAGTACCCTCGATGGTAACAGTTCCCTTCACAATCACTGTGCTCAGGATCTGCATGGTCTTGCCTGCGGGAATGACGAAAGTTGCACCCTCATCAATGATCATGGTCTGGCCTACGCCGGTCCACCATTCGTTGGGGACAACGGTCAAGGTACCGGAAACCAGTTCAACGTCGCAAAGAGACGCGCTCTGTGCGTCCTTGACGCTGAGAATCAATACAGCGTCGGTCGTCTGATAATAATCTGCATCAGGGCCTGCCATCTTGTAGCCCTCGGCAGTCACAAGCGTACCGCGATTCAGGCTCAGCTTACCAAGCACAGTGCCCTTCAGGGTCTTGCCGTTGAAATCAAGCGTGACGCCCTCGGGAACGACCGTAATACCGGTCAATTCTACGTCAGTCAAAAGCTTGACTGTGTCACCGGGCTCTGCTGCTGCGATGGCTTTGGCAAGGGTCTCGAATTTCTGATCACCGATCTGTGCGACTGCGGTCAGCTTATCGGTGTAGCTATCCACGTAGCTGTGATCGCAAGCGGAACAGGTATGCGTGGTGAAGCCCTGTGCATCAACGGTCGGGGGAGTTACAACGGACTCGTAGCTATGCTTTCCGGGAGCGGCAATTTTGCCGTCGCCTTCCTGCCACTCGGCAAGGTCAAGGATCTCCTTGATGCAAGCCTCGTCCTCGTAGTACTTGCCGCAAGAGCAAGTCACGAAATCGTTCCAACCGTCGTTCAAGCAATCGGCAGGCTTACCGTTTGCAAGCGTGCCGGAGCAGCTGTGCAGCTGGAGGTCACACGTGTCGCAGTTGGAATCATCGTCTTCGCCATCACTATGGGCGCCTTGCTCGGATGTCAGTCCGCAGACGCATTCCTTCCAGTGCTGCTCATCGTTGGTCTGCCAAGCACCAAAGGAGTGCACGGGAGTCTCACCGGTCAGAGCATCCTTCGTGGTTGCATTTTTGTCAACATCGAAATAAGCATCACATTCAGTACAATGATAGTGAGCCTCAACAGCGGGCTTCAATTCGGTAGAGGTATGAACCACCTGCTGAGCAGGTATAAGCTCACCGTAGTTGTGCCCTGTTACGTCAGCTTCGTTACAAATATCACATTTGTGATCGCCGTCGTTATCTGCGTCGGAGCAGTCTTCAAGAACTGCGCCACAGCCATAGTCACAGACGTGGTCGCTGTCCTCTGCACTATCTTCGCAAGTGCCGATTGTTTCGGAACAACCATAATCACATGCGTGGTCCTTGTTGACGTCTTCATGTGCATTGTCACCACTGTTGTACGCGGTACATGCGCTGTCGGTATCACAGATGTGATCCGTGTTGTTGTCGCCGCAAACCGAGTTTTCGTCTGCCTTACCACAGTATTCACAGTTATGATCACCGTCGTTTGCAGCGTCTGCGTGAGTTTCGAATGTCTGATTACAGCCTGTGTAGTCACAGTCGTGATTCTTGTCGCTATCAATGCAGTTGCTTACCTTGTATTCACATGTGTCGCAAAGGTGGTTGGCATCATTGTCCGTGTGAGCCGCAAAACTTGAATCAGCGCCGCACTCGGTACAATCTTTCCAGTGGTTGTCTTTATCGGTGCTCCAATTGTCTGCAGGGGTGCACTCACCGGCTTTTTCACCACAGTATTCACAGTTGTGATCACTGTCGCCTGCCTTGTCGAAGTGATCACCGATTGTTTCGGAACAGCCGTAATCACATGCGTGGTCGCTATTCGTATCAGCGTGAGTGCCGAAATACTTGTCACAACCGTAGTCGCAGTCGTGGTCGTAATCGGTATCTTCGCAAGTGCCGATCTTTTCGGAACAACCATAGTCACAGTTGTGGTCAGAATTGGTGTCTTCGTGCGTGCCGAAACTTGCATCGCAACCATAGTCGCAAGCGTGGTCAAGATCCTTGTCTTCGCAAGTGCCATAAACCTTGTCGCAACCATAGTCACAGTCGTGGTCAAAGTCCTTGTCTTCGCAAGTGCCGATTGCTACGGAACAGCCGTAATCACATGCGTGGTCGCTATTCGTATCAGCGTGAGTGCCGAAATACTTATCACAACCGTAGTCGCAGTCGTGGTCGTAATCGGTATCTTCGCAAGTGCCCATGGGAGCCTTACAGCCCTCATAGTCACAATTGTGATTGGTATCATTATCTACGCAATCAGAAAGCTTTGCGTTACAACCTGTGTAGTCACAATAGTGGTTCTGATCGTCGTCTTTGCAAGTGCTGGTGGTTGCACCGCACTCGTCGCACTTGTGATCTTGATTGGTATCCGTGCAAGAGGTAATATTAGCAGCACCACACTCGTCGCAAGTATGGTTGTTGTCGCCGGTAGAATCAGCGCACGAACCGATCGTACCACCGCAGCCGTAGTCGCAGAGGTGGTTGCCGTCGTTTGCAGCGTCTGCGTGCGCGTTATTGCCTGTCTTATATACAGTACATGCGCTGTCGGTGTCACAGATGTGATCCGTGTTGCTATCGCCGCAAGTGGTTGTGTTAGCGGCACCACACACATCACAGGTGTGATTGCCGTCGTTAGCAGCGTCGGAGCAAGTAGATGCTGCTTTTCCGCAGTAGCTACAAATGTGCGTATTAGTGCCGTTTTGGTGCGCATTATTGCCCGTGCTATATGCGGTACATGCGCTGTCGGTGTCACAGATGTGATCCGTGTTGCTATCCCCGCAAGTGCTTACGGTTACTTTACAAACATCACACAAGTGATCGCCATCGCTTGCAGCATCGGTACAGTCTACCTTGGTATCGGTGTGATCACAACCGCTCACTGTACAAGCGTGATAATGCTGTTTATTCACGGTGGTCCAAGTGTTGGACATTACGTGATCACCGTAGGTAGTACCGGTCCACGTTGTCGTACCGTCCTGATCACAGCGTGAGCAGTCGGTATAGTAGGTTTTCAAGGTCTGGCAGTTCCCTGCATTAGCAACTGTGCAGACGCTCTCATCCTGCTCTGTGAAATCGTGGCCAAGGGCGGCTTGAATCGTGTAGCCACAAACCGTACAGGTCTGTGCCGTGGTACAGGTTGCTGCTGCACCGGGGGTGTGCAATCCATCATCGCAAACCCAAGTGCCCTGAAGGTTCGCGCCGTTCAAGGTCTGCGTAACAGGAGTCGTAGCAGAACTGGAATTACTTGTATACACAGAATACGAATATCCCGTAATCTGATTCTTGTTATTAGAAGCAGCAACGTAAGTCATTCCTGGCTGCATTGAAATCTCGCCACCATTGGGGTTAAACAGTTTTGCCTCCAAAGCAAAGACCGTCTGACCGGTTACAGGAGCATCCATTACGTTCATGATCTTTGTCTGGTTAGGAGAACCAACTGTGAAGTTTATATTATTAGAAGCTTCTTGTTTCAAAATTACCTTACCGCTTCCGTTGGTTTGTACATATCCACCAAAAGAACTTTCGATCTGAAGCTCGCCGTCCACGATCAAATTGGCCATTCCGTTACCATTATAAGCCTTAATAACATCGGTTGACGGATAATGATATGAATACCAAGAAGTCGTATCAACCGCAGCAGAAGAGTTGCTATGATCACGGAAACCCGGCATGACTGCCATGCCTTTCTCTGCTGTCACCTTCAAGGTTGCTCCCGATGCAACATAAACCGATGCTCCGGGCATGAGTTTGATACCGTTGGCCACATCAAATGTGCCACTTTGGATTACAATATCATAATTATAAGGGACAGGTAAATTATCTGCAGAAGTAGACAAATCATAATCCGTTCCGGCCACATTAAGCGTAATAGCAGCAGAACCTAACGAAGCACCTCCATTAAAGATCAACTTTGTTTGCCCTACCCTGTTATAGGGGCCCGTACTGTCATGAGCAGTATCATTAACAACCTTTGTCGCATTATAAGAAATGTCCAATGTGGCATTTTCCTTTAGAAGGATAATAGAGTTCGAAGTACCGACAATGTTTAAGCATGTAACGTTATGTCTTTCTTTTATATGCACAATGTATGCATCTTGTGCTGTAGTATAGATTGATACGTAGCCCGTCATGCTTGCACCGTATACCATATGAATATTTGCTTGAATATTCATCATAGTATAGCGTAAAAATGGGAAGGAATTGTTTCCCTGTGATGCGACTGCGTACGGACCTCCGCGATGATCCATTAGGGAGAAGGGCTGATAAACAGCACCACCACTCAACACATTCAACTGACCTTGACCTAAAATATAGCCGCAGCAAGACAATATGCCGCTTACATTCAGTTCACCATCTAAGTAAACATTCGAATGTGCACCGGACGTGCCCGGGCAAATGCCGGCTGTACTACTATGACCAGCTGCAAGCTGACCACCTATCACAAACTTGGCTCCGGAAGACACATTTATTGTCACATCTTCGGGAATAGTAAGTGCAAAAGTAACACCCACATCCGGCTTAAAAATATTTGCCGCAACATTTTCTGATGCGTGTGTTTGGGCAGAAATAAGGTTGGTATTTGCATATTCCAGTGTACTGTTCCAACCTCCTTCAACAGTTGTTGTGGAGTTTGGAATCGAAAGGTCGGTCGCACTATACGGAACCAAGAATGTCTGTCCAGAAGAGAGTGTAAAAGTTTCAGACTCTGCTCCATACATAGTACCGCTTTGGTACAACACAATTGTTCCGGAACTACCTGCTGCCGTAATAGCATCGTCGAAATATCCATAATATACGGTTGCAGTTGCCTCTTTGATATAATAGGTTGCACTCCCGGACTTAATAAACAACGGCCACACCGTATCGTTGTTTCCCTCAGTAGCGATATACGTATAGGAACTTTCTGTTGATAATCTACCGCTACATTTAGACATCCATCCCGCGAAGGAATACCCTGTTGCAGGTGTTGCTTCAAGTGCATACTCATGGTCACTAGAGTTAGAGAAAGGCGTATTTTTACTGATTGCTTCTCCATCAACCGTGTAAGTGCCTCCAACGGTCGCACTATAAGCAGCACCAGCATCGCCACGAGTCATATTACCAAAGTTGGTTGTTTCCTGCGCGCCCGTGGAGACCGACTTTACGTTTGAAAACGTTATTTTACCGATAACATCCGTTGCGTTTGTACCCGATCCCGATGTTACAGTAAAGGTTAAAGACGCACCACTTTCCAGTATCAATCCTTCACCGGCTGTTGCGCCGGTAACGTTGCTTAACGCAAGGTCATACGTAATGGCAGCAGCAGAATTATTTTTCACAGTAACCTTAATTGTATCAGTATTACTTACAGATTCATTACAGTCATTCGTTGTATTATATCCCTTTGCGGTTACTGTGATAGTTGAGCCGCTGCCGGTAACAGAGCTATTGCTATTATCACCACCACTTGCAGATGCCTCTACAGTCAGTTGCGTCACTGTAAAGCCCGTTACATCAACACTCAAAGCAGAGTATACGTTCATGGTCATGCTCAGCACAATCACAAAACACACAGCACAGCAAGAAGCAATACGCAACGGGAGTCTTAATCTATCCAATCTCTTAGCATAATGCCAAAGCAATACAACCACAATACCGCTCAAAACCAATATAAGCGTGTAGACTACAAGCCTTGCACTATTCCCACCTATCAAAAAGGTGCCAAATAATGCCAATACCCCCAATAGGGCAAGTATGGCAAATAGATTTTCGATTTTAAACTTTCGCATTCGTCCTTCTCCTCTTCTTCACAATTGTCATTACAGCCAATACTGCAATGCCAACGATAAACGCAATCAAAGCATGAATGGCTAACTCGGATACTCCCAGCCAAACCTTATCATTATCGCGCAGGAACTCCCAAAGGAATCGAGTTCCACCAAACATAATGAGATACCATGCATAAAGCTTTCCTTCTTGCACGTTACGCTTCATCATAAACAACAGGACAACTGCCGTCAACAAACTGGAGATTGCCTCCAGCGGCTGGGAGGGGAAACAAACCGCTCCCACCTCGTTGCTATATAGCCCCCAACTAGAGGGATATCCGTGACAGCAACCTTCAAAGATGCACCCGATATGGGTAACTCCGTGGAAGATTGCTAACAACGGTGCAATAAAATCCGCAACTTTCCAAAAGCTGTCCTTGAACACTAATGTTATAAGCCAGATGGTTAATGGGAGAACTGTAACAATACGTACGTAATTCAGTCCCATCATCTTGCCGCCGCCCACGATCCAGGAAGTCACCCAAAGGAGAACGTAACCAGTCGCTACAGCGAGAACAATGTACAACATACTTTTAGCAAAACTGAATTCGTATCTTTTTCTGGTAAAGTAACCTACTGCAAGAACGGCTACCAAGCCCAAAAACCAAAATAGATAATAGATAGATATTTGAATTCCAAAGATTGATAACGATTCAGGCATTTATATCCTCCTTTCTGTCATCAATAGTCGTATCACCATAAACTAATAATTCAAGGATATCGATGATAATCCGTCACATCGTATAAAATTCATAGATGTAATCTACAATGCCAATCAAGAACCGTTTAGGCGCATCACTTTTCTTCCATACCAACAACGATGACATTAATGCCATCGTCCTTAGCCGAAATCACGATTGCAATCGAACCAGCAGGACAATTCACCAATGCTGAACCAGCAGTCATATAGTCATTCAGCAGTTGATCAACAGTTCCATCAGTATACATGTTTCCTTCTTTGTCGACGTTATCCAACAGTTCATCAGAATTTTCAACAATTGCACCCATCATACTTACATATGCTTCCGCATCAGCCTTTGCAATGTCAGAAGCTCCATATGCCTGAATAATCTGCACTCTTTGGGTAGCATCACCCAAATATCCGGCAAATTGGTTGGTGATATTTGTGATGTTAGTTACAACTTCATCAGTATTTGTACCGGAAACAGGCTGCTTGGAAAGCCATTCCGAAGCAGAAACGGGATTGCCATCATGCGTAAAACTGACCTTGTCAGAATAATGGGCGTCTACAAAAATAGCCAACGATTCTGCACGGGCGTAATGAGCAGCTAACTGCCCCATAATTCCAAGATTTCCAATTTCCTGCTTAGCAAAATTCGCGGAAGCTAAATCGTAGCCAGCGCCATAATTGCGAGTCCATTCCTTAACAAATTCGTCCTTATTAACACTTTTCGTTTGTTCTGCAACAAAAAGAGTGGCAGCATTGGATACTTGAACAGAATCTTCTACATCAATGCCATATTTATTAGCAAAATCCGTATAGTCGGTTCCAATAAACTGAGTACCAGAATTCTCAACAAAAGTCTGAAGAGCATTCGTTAATTGCTGAATATCAGTCAACAGTTGCTCCTGATTTGCCTGATAAGAGGAGTTAGCGTAATCAACTGAAACAGATCCTGCGGTATTAGTCCAACCATCATACTGCAGCTTCACAGAATTCTTCCAATCCGTACCGAAAGTTGCTTCCATAGCAGCATTACCAAACTCATCGGCAGAAGAACTACCAGAATCCTTAGGAGCGATTACCACATATCCACCAGTAAAATTCTCGGGATCACTGTAGTAATGCAATGTCAACGCATCAATAACATCACTGATTGTCTGTTCATCGCCAGCCTTCTGCGCCTTAGGGATATAGACGCTGACGCCGATGACGGCGACGGTTGCGAGGATTGCCATGATGGCGATGACCACGATCAGCTCGACCAGGGAAAAGCCGGCGTTATTCTTGCCGACGCGCTGCACTGTCTCGCTGAAATGCTTGCTTTGAGTCTTGGAGCTCAAAAGCTTCTTAAAAAGTGTTTTCATAAGGTTTTTTTCCTTTCAAAAATATTTTCGTAAATATTTGTTTGCCTCGTTTGCGCGTTTGTCGCGCCCTTTGGCGGTTGTGCTTTTGGCATTGCATTCTCCCCTTTCATTTTATTTGGAGAACGCCATACCTCGGCACATTAATATTTCATCATAATTATATCAACTTTTACAGAAATCGTCAACGACTGTTCGTGGTCTTATTGGTGCATTTCGTGACTCCTAATCTGTGCAATTTGTACAGAAAACGGTCAAAATCGGGGTTTTACAAGACTTTTGAGGGCTTTTGCGAGGTGTGAGCGTTGCTCTTCAAGTGCCGTTTGTCAATAGTTGTTAGTGCTTTCGTGCGCACAGTTCGTGATTGGGCGTCCCCTCCGGGGAAGCTGTCGCGAAGCGACTGAAGGGGCATGCGGGCAAAACGGTTAGGTTGTCCGCTCGGATATCACGCTCCTGATCTTAAGTATTCGCATTCCCCTACCGTCGGCTGCGCCCCCACCTTCCCCCCGGGGGACGGCTTTGCGAGGGGGATAGGCGTCCCCGCCAAGATCCTTCGCGGCGCATTTTTCGCCCGTCATCCTCGAGCGTAGCGAAGGATCTTAGCGAAAAATGCTTGCTCGAGGATGACAGGCGGGGGACGGCTTTGCGAGGGGGATAGGCGTCCGCCCTACGTAGATTTCAGGAAAATGCAAGGAAATTTTGTGCAAAAAAAGAAAGCCCTTGTCGCAGCAAGGGCTTTCCACTTTAATTTCGCATTTTCTCAACGCATCTCGCGTTTCTCATTTCGCATTTACTCAACGCATTTCGCATTTGCTCAACGCATTTCGCATCAAATTGCGGTCTCAACCGTAAACGTAATGCTCTTGGCGCCGCTGTCGATCAGCACGTACTCGTCTGTCCATGCATGGCCACCCGTGACAAAGTTTCCGGGGCCGCACGCGCCTGCAATGGCGGGCAGCTGGTGCAGCGGGCCAAACACGTTCTTTCTCGTGCCGACCACGCAAAGGTCAATGCTCTGCCCTTTCTTGACCGCCTCGGTGACGTCTGCCTCGTAGGGATCCCAGCCGCAGACCTGCACCGCACCGTCCTCGGTGACCACCTTGAAGCAGCCGCCCGTAAACTTGGCGGAAAGCATGACGCGGTCGCCCTCCTCGAGCGAAAGTCCTGCGTACATCTCGGGCAGGATGCGGTATGTCATGCTGCCCGTATAGAACGGCATGGCATAATTTGCGTAATTTCCAAGGCCGACTCTCTCGGGAGCGGCTACCAGCGTGCGCTTATTGGTCTCGGACAGTGCCACGCCAAAATCACCGACCAGATAAATGGCCTCGATATTGGTGGTGCGCATGAAGTTGACCTTGACGGTCACGACATTGCGGCCAAGCTTGAGCGCACCCTCGGGCACGTACATCTTCTTGAAGCAGTCGTCTACCCAGAAGTCATTGATATCCTTGTTCTCCAGTGCCACGCCGTTGATCGCGTAAGCATTGGTCTCGGGTCTCTCGCCCGCCAAGACCACCTGCCCTGCGGGCATTTGGTCGATATAGAACTCGTATTCCAGCTCGATCTCGCCGTATTTCTGCTTATGATGCAGCTTTGCAAACCATGGCTGCAGCATCTCACCGCCGCGACGCTCGATGCCGACTGCATCGCGCACTCTTTGGTCAATTCGCAGAGCCTCTGCGCTCTCGCTCCATTCGCCGTCCGCCCATCTCCAGCGGCAATAGTCCAGCACGCAGACGTTTTGCTCGTCAAGCACGGGAACAAACTCTGCCTCGGTGATCTCCAGGGCTTGCTTGACAGCATACGCGGACTGCGCGGGCAGCTGCTCGCGTGTCTTGGTCAGCACAAAGCAACGCGTGCCGGCAGCGTAAAGATCAAAGCCGATCTCGGCAATGCCATTCTTCCAGTTTACCTTTACGTTATAACGCTTTCCGCTCTCCAGATCCCATTCCTCAACGCTCATGCCCGCGGGAACTGCGAGGCGCAAGGTCAGACCTCTGCGCGCACATTCACGGTCGGTGTTAAGCACGACAGCCGCTACGCTGCCCTCACCGTCCACGTCGCGTCTGACCTGTACGAATACGGCCTTTTCGGTCTTGCCGTCGGAATCGACCACGCTTGCATAGCACTCGGCAGTCGCTCTGACGGCAGCCACGATCGCACTCTCATCAAAGCCGATCTGCTTGCACTCTGCGGCCAGTGCTGCGGGAGCATCAGAGGCAACCGCGTCCACGTAAGCGGGTACGTCGCCTGCGAAAATGACCTCGCCGCCCGCGTCCTTGAATGCCTTCAGAATGGCAAGCGTAGAAGGACGGATGGTCAGCATATTGGTCACCAGCACGGTCTTGTAGGTCGCGCTGCCGATCCTGAGCAGTGCCTTGCCGTCAGCGTCGGTCGTCAGCGACCACTTGTCGCGCATGATCTGCTCCTCGCCGTAGTCAAAGTCGATTTGATTGTCGGTCAGCATATGGAACAGCTGCGCATATCTCTGCTCGTAGGGAGCAACGTCGGGCGAAACGTTACTGATCCACTGTGCCCAGCCAAGGTACGCTTGACACCAAAGAGATTCAATGGGATTGAGCACCAGAACGTCGCAATCGGGCTTGCCCGCCGCCAGAATGACGCCCATGCGGGCAAAGTAATCCTCGACGGTGGCGTAATCCTTATACCAGGGAGACTGGTGCAGGATGGATGCGGGATAGTCGCGCTTGCTCTCCCCTTCCATGGTATACCAGGAAAGGTGCTGGCAGCGCAGATTGATACCGAACAACGCCTGCCAGTCGCCGACCGCCTTGTGCGCCTTGAAATCAAACTGCCAGCCGGTACAGCCGTACAGCTCGGACAGCAGCCACTTCTTATCCAGCTGACGCGCAGCCGAGGAAAGCTGCTTGACGATCCAATAGCAGCGGTTATGCTCGGTCAGGCAGTCCACGCCGGGATAGCCCATATGCTCGTAAAAGCGCATGAGCGAGCCGTTGGGCACGGTCTGATTCATCAAGGAATCCTCGTGCAGCACGTGGCCCGTAAACTCGATGCCGTTCGCCTTACACCACTGATTGATGGGCATAGCAAAGCGTTCGATAAACAGGTTGTTGGCAAGGTCAATATAATGCAGCTTGACGGGGGAAACCTGCTTGCCCTCGTATCTGTAAAACAGCTCGGGCAGGATGGGGCGCGCGTCGTAGCCGTATCTCTTGCAAAACTCATCGAAAATATCGTCCGTCCAGGCCATTGCGCAGGAAATGACGCCGTCGTGATTGCGGTAATTGTCAAAGCAGTGTCCGCGATGGGGTTCATCGGTGAAAATGCCCTTGATCGAAGTACCGATGCGGTCGCCGCAGCGGCGCTTGTACTCCTCGTGCGTCATGTCAATGAACTTATAAACCGCCTTATACGACATGGTGTCGATATAGGTGGTGCCGTTGTAGTTGGAGTTGGGCACATCCGGCACGATGGCAAAGCGCAGCGTCTTCCACTCGCCCGGCTTATCCTCTGCCGAGGGTGCAAGTCTGTCAATCGCGGATTTGACGGCACGGCTCATGCAATTGGGACATGCCAGATCTGTCGTATCGATCTCCTCGTATGCATATACGTTGATGCCGTCCACCTTTGCGACGTAAAGTGCGATGCTTTGGTCATCCCACGCCAGCTTCTCGGGCTCGGTCTCAAATACAAACAAAGACTTTTTGCGGTACTGCTCGTCGACAGTGACCTTACCGCCCGCAGAACCGGACGGCCAACGGTCCTCGTCGTACAGCCAGGACTCCATGCCCATCTTCTCGCCCGCATCCGCAACCGCGTTGATCAGATCAAACCATTCGTCTCCCAGATATTCGGTGATCAGACCCGCACGCGAGTGCATGAAATATCCGCCGAGGCCCATCTCTTTCATGACCTCGACTTGTCTGACAAGCTCCTCTTCTCTCAGCTCACCGTTCCAGGACCAGAAGGGCTTTCCGCGCCATTCTGCGCCGGGAGAAGCAAACGTGCCAAATAATTCCTTTTTGCTCATGGTACACCTCCGTACTATGTGTTTGATTTATTATACCAAAAAGGTACGCTGTTTTCAAGAGCTTTGAAAAATTAAGCAATTTGGACAAGTTTTGGCCATGGATTTTAGCAAGTTTGCGTATCGGTCAGCAACTTTTTTTGCTTTTGCAGATAGAGCGAGAGAAATTTTGGAATATACTGTATTGAATTCTTTTTTTGAAAGGAAGCAACAGTATGCCAAAATATTTCGGAACGGACGGCTTTCGCGGCAAGGCGGGGGCTGTGCTGAATGCGGATCACGCCTATCAGATCGGGCGATTTTTGGGGTGGTATTACAGGAAAGCCGACGCAAAGCCACGCGTGGTGATCGGGAAGGATACCCGACTTTCCAGCTACTGCTTTGAATACGCGGTGGCAGCCGGTCTGACCGCCTCGGGCGCAGATGCCTATATGCTGCACGTCATCCCCACGCCCGGGGTCTCGTTTGCTGTACGGCAGGGCGAATTTGACTGCGGTGTCATGATCTCGGCAAGCCATAATCCCTTTTTTGACAATGGAATCAAGCTTTTGGACGCGGGCGGAGAGAAAATGGACGACGCAACGCTTGAGCGAGTGGAGGAATATCTGGATGGTAAGATCCCCGATCCACCCTTTGCATGCGACGGGCAGATCGGACGCATCGTGGACTACAGCGCAGGCAGAAACCGATATACGGGATATCTGATCTCTTTGGCGACCAATTCCTTCAAAGCATTACGCATCGGCCTTGATTGTGCAAACGGTGCCTCTTGGATGATCGCACCCGCCGTCTTTGAGGCCTTGGGTGCACGCGTCAGCTTGATCGGAGCTTCTCCCGACGGCACCAATATCAACAAGGGCTACGGCTCTACCCACATCGAGCGGCTTTGTGATCACGTGCGGCGTACGGGGCTGGATATAGGCTTTGCCTTTGACGGTGACGCTGACCGCTGCCTTGCCGTGGACGAACGCGGTGAGGTGGTCAACGGAGATCACATTCTGTATATCCTGGCCAAATCTCTCAAGGAGCAAGGCATGCTGGCGCACAGCACGGCCGTAGCCACCGTCATGTCCAATCTCGGGCTGTTCCGCGCGCTGAAGGCTGCGGAGATCGATTGCGACGTCACGCCGGTGGGTGACAGATTTTTGTGGGAAAGTATGGCCAAAAACGGCTATTGCATCGGTGCTGAGCAATCGGGGCACGTGATTCTTTCCAAATATGCCACCACAGGTGACGGTATTCTGACCGCCATCATGCTGACCGAGACAATGCTTCAAAAAAAGACCTCTCTCTCAAAGCTGGCATCAAGCGTGCAGATGCTGCCGCAGGTAACCAAAAACCTGCACGTAAAGGACAAGAAAAAGGTCATGGGGAATCCCGAGATTTCAAAGCTGATCACTTCCCTTTCCGAACGCGAATTGGCGCACGGACGCATTCTCTTGCGCAAAAGCGGCACAGAGCCGGTCGTGCGCGTTATGGTGGAGGCAGACACACAAGAGACCTGCGAGCGGTATGCAGAAGTCGTGATTTCACGAATTAAGGAGCTTGGATTGCATGAATAGTCATATTTCTTGTTTATTTTCCAATTTTTTGTTTAGTTTTGAGCATACGATCGCTGCCACGCTCTTGCAAAAATTCGATTACCCGTGGGAGGCATTGAGCGAAATTGAGGCCTTTATCCGTACGGTCGGCCCCGAGCTTGATCCAAGCATTTTCGAGGATCTTGGCAACGACGTCTATATTGCCAAAAGCGCAAAGATCGCTCCGAGTGCGCATATCGAGGGGCCTTGCATCGTTTGCGAGCAGGCACAGATCCGCCATTGCGCATTCGTGCGCGGCAATGCCATCATCGGTGCGGGTGCGGTTGTCGGTAACTCCACCGAGCTCAAAAACTGCATTCTGTTTGACGCGGTACAGGTGCCGCACTACAACTACGTGGGCGACTCAATCCTTGGCTACAAGGCTCACCTTGGTGCGGGAGCAGTGACAAGCAACGTCAAAAGCGACAAGTCGGACGTGCACGTCAAGGGCGAGGGCTTTGATCTTGACACGGGACGCAAAAAGGTGGGCGCAATGCTTGGCGACTTTGTCGAGGTAGGCTGTGGCGCTGTGCTCTGCCCCGGCACGGTGATCGGCAAGCACAGCACGGTCTATCCGCTTGTACGCGTGCGCGGCGTGATCCCCGAGGGGCACATTGTCAAAAGCGAGAGCAAGACCGTAAACAAGCAATAAGGAACAGGGCTGCTTCATGGGGCTGATGAATTAGCGAAAAAAAGAGAGAGTCATGCGAAAAAATATTTCGCAAAGCTCTCTCTTTTGATTATATGAGTGATATTCCGACTGCGTCGGAGTGATATGATTGCTTTCGCAATCGTGATATTGAAGCCTTGCGGCTTCAGTGATATTCTATTCGCCATGAAACTTGCGAAGCAAATACCACTCGCCAGGGGCGAATATCACTGCCAAAGGCAATATCACTCGCTGGGAGGCGAATAGAACCGGGGAGAGACTCCGTTTGGAGTATCTCCCCATACGGCAGCCCCGTTTATGCGCATACTGCACAAAATATATTGACACAGTAGGGAGTTTATGGTATAATGACCTCATAAACCAAGGAAAGGAGTTTGTTACTATGAGTAAATCTTTATTTCGTATTGTTTGTTTTGGCATGATTCTGGCCTTATGCTTGCCCATGGTGGCATGCGATATGAAAATTGGCGGCCTTGTTGGTGAGCTGCTTGCGAGCTTGGAGACCTCTGATGTCAACCTTGATCATTGGGGAAATGACGCCATCATTGAAGATGTTCTGCCCGATATTGAAACTGCTGTGGTCACAAATCAAGATGAATTTTTCACCGGTGATGTGGACTACACGGAAATGCCCACCGAGGACGTTACCCACGAATATGATTATGATACGACCGAGCCTTTCACATCCGAGGACTTCACGACAGAGCCTCCCGTGGAGATCGCTCCTATCCCCGATCCCATCATGTTTTTCTCCCTTGATGAGTGCGATGCGTGGATCGGTGATCAAAACGTGCAGCAATTCTTTGTCCCCGGCAATCATGCAAGCTGGAATAAGCACGCTGTGATCGACGACTATCACGTGGAATACGTACGCGTATGGGGGTGGGTAGCATTCGATACCGAGCAGATCGGCGAGATCGGCTACAGCATTGACCGTGGCGAATATGTATTTGACAGCAAATTTTTAATTGAGGCGGAGCAGCCCATACTTGATGCGATAGGCAGCTTCGGGGCACTCTCGGCTTCCAGGATCAACGTGCAGATTCCCGTCAAAGACCTTTCGGGTGAGCATGTCATTGAGATCGTGGGACGCGATGCGTTTGGATATACGGAAGTCATTGAAGAATTCACCTTTGATAAAGCAGTGGATCCCAATGCGCCCGTATTCAGCTTCTGGGCAGCCGATATGATCTCTTCTCTGCCCGGATCAGTCGATATTGAGGATGTGCAGCTGAGCGAAACCGGCGCGTATCTTACCATTACCACGGGCACGGTAGGAGATCCTTGGTATCTGTTACCCATGGTCAACGGAAAGGGATTCGTTGCAAACTACGTTGCGATCAAGTACAGAACCACCTCGGAAACTACAACGGGAGAGGTTTTCGTCGGTTCAGGCCCCGGTCCTTCCGGACAGGGTGACAATATCCGGTATGAAATCATCAACGACGGAAAATGGCACGTAGCGATCCTTGACCTTTCACAGGCAGCTGCCGTGAAAGACGGAGTGATCAATTACCTGCGCTGGGATATGTTCATGGGCGGACAAAACAACGTGGTCGACGTTGCCTACATTGCGGCATTCCTTTCCGAGCAAGCAGCGCTTGACTACGATGCAAGGCTGGGAAATATCCATTATGACGCTTACGTAGTTCCCCAAGCGGATTGGGTCATCTCAGGCCATTCCATGGGGATCGTGGATAAAAGCACATCCAGCCTCTCTGCGATAATCCAAGCAGCCGGCATTGCTTCAGGTGCGCTGCTGCATCAGGGCGCTGTTTTCGTGGGGGACGTGGATCTTTCCAAGTACAGCAAGGTTTACGTTTACTACGGCATTGACAACTCGCAGGTAACCCAAGATCACTACAACGCAAACCCAAGCAACCGCATCATGCTGACAAGCGTTGACGTGCACATGCGCAACTCACCCGAGGAACAGGAGATCGTTGCCTCTACGGTTTACACGCTGAACGGTTGGGCAGTGCAAAGATTCGAGATCGATCTGACAGGTATTGATTACACTGGCCCCGTATACGTCACCTACGACACGCTTCCCGGCACCTTTATGGTGATCGGTGCGATCGAATTCGTAGAATAGCACCTGTCTTTTACAAGCAAAACAGGCACTCGCAGCAGCGAGTGCCTGTTCTTTATTTGATTATTCCCCTTTGACCGTGATCACACGGCATTCACCCGTATAGGCGGTAGAGGTGATGTATTGCGTGACGCCGTTGGGCAGCACGTCCTCGTGATTGAAGTGCACGTGTCCTGCAAACACGGCGATCACGGGAGAATTTTCATCCTCTGCGACTGCGTGGTAGAACCTTTGCACGTCGGGACTCCAGGCGCAAACGCCGCTGTCTCCGCCCATACCCAGATCCTTACCCCAGACCTTGGTAGAGTCGTCAACCAAGGAGTCCACGTGCAGCGGCACGTGCAGCATGAGAATGATAGGCTTACCCCGCTCACAAAGTGCCAGGAACTTATCCACGGTTTCGGCTGTCACGTAATCCGAGCTGTTGTCCACGGCAACGATCATAAACTCGTCGTACTCCACGTATCTGACAAACATATCGTCCGCCGGCTCGCCAACCGTCATCTGATTGAACATGGGAATGTAGGTTGCGGCTGCACTTGGCGTCAGATAATCGTCGGCAAAGCACCAGTCGTGATTGCCGAGCGTAAACAGCGTGGGCGTTTTGAGTGCCTTGATGTTATCGTACATCATAGACATATTGAGCTCGGACGGAAAATCAATGATATCGCCCGTCAAAAGCAGCATATCCGCGCTGATCTCGTCGGCATAGCCGAACATATAAGGCATTCTCTCCTCGGACAGCATGAATCCGTCGGTAAAGGCAGCTCGTCTGCCGGCAATATAATTGCGGCGCGCTGCGTTCATCGCCTTTGCCTCAGCGGTACTGTATGCGCTGGAATGCAGGTCGGTCACCTGCAGGAGTGTATATTCCCGGCTAAGACCCGGAATGGTCAGCGTGGTGTAGGACGGCACGATCAGCTCCTTGCCTGTCAGCTGCAGCACCTCTGCCTTGGAGGCAGCCAGCGCGATCGACTTGATATATACGGTCTCTCCCGCTGTTTTGGTATCTGCATAGTTGATCTTGAGTCCCGTGAGCCTTGCGCCCTCCTTTGGGGAGAACGAGAACGGCACGATCACGGTCTGCCAATCCTTGGAATAGCGGTTATACGTCGCCGTTCCCTTGCTCTTGACAGATGCGCCGCCCTCCTCGGTGATCAGGCTGAGCTCGAACGTGCCGGCACTGACCCCCTCGGTCTTAAGCGTAACGACTGCAAAGGCACAGTCGTTCCAGGCTACGGGCTCCAGCGAGAGCAGCTGCATATAGGTCGTGTAATCCAGCGTCACGTAAGGATCACGGATCTTTTCTCCGTCCGTCGTCATCTTGAGTACCGAGTCCTCACCGTCCTTGACGATCTCAACTGTACTGTATTTGGGCGCAAGCAGCAGCTCGTTGGCACTGTTCTCATAGAACGTGATCAGCCCCGGGTCAGTCGGACTTTCGGGCGTGATCTCGATCTGCGGGCCTTGCGTCTCAGGTTCGGTTTCCGGCTCTGTCTCGGATTCGGGTTGGGTTTCAGCCGAGGTCTGCTCGGCAGGATCGGTGGTGATATCGGTGGTAACGTCGGTGCTGTCGGGGGTAGGTTGGTCGGTGTTGGGGTCACAGGCAACAAAGCTTACAAGCATCGCAAGCAGCAAAGCTCCCGCGATCAGTCCAAGACGCTTCTTCACGTGCAATTACCTATTCCTTTCAAACAAATATCAGTTATCCTTGCTCTTGGTTGCAATCTCAAGCAGGATCTTGCCAAGGAATGCGTCAAAGGTCATAGTGCCAAGGTCAGCATACTTACGGGAACGAACGGCAACCATACCGGATTCGATCTCCTTTGCGCCAACAACCAGCATGTAAGGAACCTTTTCGGTCTGTGCCGAGCGGATCTTATAACCGATGGTGTTGTTGGAGCGGTCGATTTCAACTCTGACGCCTGCCTCGGCGAGCTTTGCGGCAAGACCTTCACAGTATGCAAGCTCATTGTCGCCCATAGGCAGGACCTTGACCTGCAGAGGAGCCATCCACATGGGAAGGGCACCTGCGTACTTTTCAAGCAGCAGTGCAAGCGTTCTCTCGTAGCAGCCAAGAGAGGTTCTGTGAATGATATAGGGGGTGACTCTGGTGTCGGAGGAGTCGGTATATTCCATACCGAACTTCTTAGCCAGCAGCATATCGATCTGAATGGTTACGATGGTATCCTCCTTGCCGAATACGTTCTTGCACTGGATATCCAGCTTAGGACCGTAGAAGGCAGCCTCGTCAATACCGATCTCGTAGTTGCCCGCACCAAGATACTTGTCAAGCAGCTCGCCCATGATGCTCTGCGCCTCTTCCCACTGCTCGGGCGTGCCCTCGTACTTGTCGGTACGCTTGGGATCCCACTGAGAGAAGCGGAAGGAGCAATCCTCCCAAAGGCCAACCGTCTCAAGGCAGTACTTGGCAAGCTCCAGACAGCCGCCGAATTCCTCGGCCAGCTGATCGGGACGCAGCACAAGGTGACCCTCGGAAATGGTGAACTGACGTACACGGATCAGACCGTGCATCTCACCGGAGTCCTCGTTGCGGAACAGCGTGGAAGTCTCGCCCAGACGCATAGGCAGGTCGCGGTAGGATCTCTTCTTATTCAGGAATACCTGATACTGGAAGGGGCAGGTCATCGGACGCAACGCAAAGCATTCCTTGCTCTCATCGTCCGCATCCCCCATGATAAACATGCCGTCGCGGTAATGATCCCAGTGACCCGAGATCTTGTAAAGATCTCTCTTTGCCATCAGAGGCGTCTTGGTCAACAGATAGCCGCGGCTCTGCTCCACGTCCTCAACCCATCTCTGCAGCAGCTGTACGGTGCGTGCGCCCTTGGGAAGCAGGATCGGCAGACCTTGGCCGATCACGTCAACCGTGGTGAAGTATTCAAGCTCGCGGCCAACCTTGTTGTGGTCGCGCTTCTTTGCTTCCTCAACCATCTCAAGGTAGCTGCGCAGCTCGTCCTTGGACGGGAATGCCGTGCCGTAAACTCTCTGCAGCTGCTTGTTGGACTGGTCGCCCTTCCAGTAAGCACCCGTGCACTGGGTCAGCTTGAGCGCCTTGACAGCACCCGTGGAGAACAGATGAGGACCTGCGCAAAGGTCGGTGAATTCACCCTGGGTATAGAAGCTGATGACAGCGTCCTCGGGCAGCTCCTCGATCAGCTGCACCTTGTAGGGCTCACCCTTTTCCTGCATCAAGGCGATTGCCTGCTCACGGGGCAGCTCGCTTCTCTCGATCTTGTGGTTTTCCTTGACGATCTTCTTCATCTCGTCCTCAATCTTCTTTAAGATATCGGGAGAGAAGGTCACATCGGAATCAAAGTCATAATAGAAGCCGTTGTCAATGGCAGGACCGATGGTCAGCTTGGTCTCGGGGTACAGTCTCTTGACGGCCTGCGCCAGAATATGAGAGGCGGTATGACGGAACACGTGCTTGCCGTCCTCCTGTGCAAAGCTGAGCAGCTCAACGTTTGCATCCTCCTCGATCAGCGCAGTCAGGGCACAAACCGTGCCGTTGACCTTGGCCGCGATAATGCTGCGGTCGATCAGCTCGGCTTCTCTTGCAGCGTCATATACCGTCATAGCGGACGGATACTCGCAAATCTTGGATCCGAAATTGATTTTCATGATGATTTTCTCCTTTATGTGATTGAAATTGTTTATAAAAAATAACCCCGATACAGCAAATGCTGTATCGGGGTGCAGACAACAAAATCCGCACGGTTCCACCCGAACGTTTCACTCGTTTGGTATGTAATTGTGCAGCGCAAGTGGTACCCGATCTGCGTGCACCGCGTCTTCTCACCATCCGACGCTCTCTTGGGATGCAGCTTGCAAAAAGGACATGTCTTACGCCAAGCCTGTCAATAGGTCTTTCTGTTCAAGGCAGAGCGAGGGTTGACGATCTCGCGCCAATCCAGATCTCCGCGATCCAGTGCCATGATCAGTACCTCGGCAGTTGCGATATTGGTAGCAACCGGCACGTTGTTCTGATCGCACATACGCATCAGCTCATTTTCGATCTCGCCGGTGCCTCTGCCCGGACGCGTATCTCTGAAGTACAGGAGCATATCGATCTCATTATAAGCCACACGCGAAGTGATCTGCTGTTCGCCGCCCTGCTCTCCCGCAAGCAGCTTTTCGATCTTCAAGCCGGTCGCTTCGGAAATGTACTTGGCAGTAATGCTGGTTGCGCACAGATTGTGCTTACTGAGCACGCCGCAGTAAGCGATGCAAAACTGTGTCATCAGTTCTTTCTTCATGTCGCTTGCAATGATAGCTATCTCCATAATGTCTCCCTTCCGTATTCGGATCAAACTTTCCATAATTTGCATAGCTCTTTATGAAAGCCAATCAAACTTCACATCATTATAACACGATTTTGCACTTTTTGTCAATGATATATGCAAAATATTTTCTAAAAAATTGCATCTTTTGTGAAAAAAGCGGCTATGCAAAGCGCAAATTATGTGGTATAATGATAACAACAATGATAAAGTGAGGTATTCCCCATGATCAATCAAATGAACGAATTGCTGAGCAAATACGACCCCGCGGTAGCTGCTGCCATTGAAGCAGAGCTGACCAGAGAAAAGGACGGCATTGAGCTGATCGCCTCCGAAAACGTGGTTTCCTTGCCCGTTTTGCTGGCAGCAGGCAGCATTGCCACCAACAAATATGCCGAGGGCTACAGCGGTAAGCGTTATTACGGCGGTTGCCAGTGCATCGACGTGCTGGAGGATCTGGCATGCGAGAGAGCAAAGCAGCTGTTCGGCGCAAAATTTGCCAACGTGCAGCCTCACAGCGGCTCGCAGGCAAATACCGCAGTGTACGTTGCCCTGCTCAATGCAGGAGATACGGTCATGGGCATGAGCCTTGCCGAGGGCGGACACCTGACCCACGGCAGCCCTGTCAACCTCTCGGGCAAATACTATAACTTTGTTCCCTACGGCGTAGGTGCAGATGGCCTGATCGACTACGATGCGCTGGAGGCGCAGGCCAAGGTGGTACGTCCCCGCATGATCGTGGCAGGCGCATCCGCATATCCCCGTGCCATTGATTTTGCACGCATGGCAGACATCGCGCACAGCATTGGCGCATACCTCATGGTCGACATGGCGCACATCGCAGGCCTTGTTGCCGCAGGCGAGCATATGTCCCCCATTCCTTACGCAGACGTGGTCACCACTACTACGCATAAGACTCTGCGCGGCCCTCGCGGCGGTATGATCCTTTGCAACGACGAAAATATTGCAAAGGCAGTCAATAAGGCCATCTTCCCCGGCATCCAGGGCGGCCCCTTGATGCACATCATTGCCGCAAAGGCTGTTTGCTTCGGCGAAGCACTGACCCCCGCATTCAAGGAATATCAGCACAACGTGGTGCTCAACGCAAAGGCTATGGCAAATGCACTTCTCGCAGAAGGCTTTGACCTTGTCACGGGCGGCACGGATAACCACCTGATGCTGGTTGACCTGCGCCCCATGCACATCACGGGCAAGGAAATGGAGCACAGACTTGACGAGGTGCATATCACGGTCAACAAGAATGCGATCCCCAACGACCCCGAAAAGCCCTTTGTCACCTCGGGCATCCGCGTAGGCACACCCGCCGCCACCACAAGAGGTCTTGGCGAAGCAGACATGGTCACGCTTGCCAAGTGCATGCGCATGACCGCGTTGGAATTTGACACCAAGGCAGACGAAGTCCGCGCTATGGTCGCTGAGCTTTGCAAGAAATATCCGCTTTACGAATAAACCGAATACGCCCTGCAAATATATCTGCGGGGCGTATGTCATAATACAGGTATGAATTTGTCAAAACAAGCCAATACTACCCTTTGAAACTACACAACGGAGGTACCAATATATGATGACAAAACCTCAGATCATTCGCTGCGGGGCGCGCGAGATCTTAGACTCCCGCGGCAACCCAACCGTAGAAGCGACCGTGGTGCTGGCGGACGGCACGGTGGGCGTGGCAAGTGTGCCAAGCGGCGCGTCGACCGGTATTTACGAGGCGCACGAGCTGCGCGACAAGGATCAAGGCCGCTACGGCGGCAAGGGCGTTTCGCAGGCGGTCGGAAACGTTTGTAAGATCATTTCCCCTGCGCTTGCGGGCACGTACGCGTCCGACCAATCCGACGTGGACAAGCAGCTGCGCGAGCTGGACGGCACGGATAACTTCTCTAACCTGGGCGCAAATGCGGCTTTGGCCGTTTCCTTGGCAAGTGCCAGAGCGGCTGCAAGCTGGTATCGCATTCCCCTTTACCGTTGGCTGGGCGGTATTGACGCGCACAGGCTGCCCGTTCCCATGATGAACGTGCTCAATGGCGGTGCACACGCGCACAACAACGTGGAAATTCAGGAATTTATGATCGTGCCCGTGGGCGCAGACTCCTATTCCGAGGGCCTGCGCATCGGCTGCGAGATCTATCACCGTCTGGGGGAAATTCTCTCGCACGAGGGGCTTGGCAGCGGTGTGGGCGATGAGGGTGGCTACGCGCCTGACCTTGCCTCGGACGAGCAGGCGCTGGAATATATCTGTCACGCCATTGAGAAGTGCGGCTACGACACCGATACCGTCAAAATCTCGCTGGATGCGGCGGCCTCCGAGTGGTACCGTGAGAGCGAGGACGCCTACGTGATGCCCAAGAGAAGCAAGTACCGCAGCCGCGACGAGCTGATCTCCTACTGGTCAGCCTTGGCCGCCAAGTACCCCCTGCTTTCTTTGGAGGACGGCCTCGACCAGCGCGATTTTGCGGGCTGGGCGGCACTTTCGCGCACGCTTGGCAGCGATTGCATGACTGTGGGCGACGACTTGTTCGTCACCAACCAATCGCGACTTTTGCAGGGCATCTCTCAAAAGAGCGCGGGCGCAATACTGATCAAGCCCAATCAGATCGGCACGCTGACAGACACGCTGCAGGTCATTCACACAGCGGCGGGCGCAGGCATGTCCTATATCATTTCGCACCGCTCTGGCGAGACCGAGGACACCACCATAGCCGACCTTGCCGTGGCCACCAACGCGCCCTTTATCAAGTCGGGTGCTCCCTGCCGCGCAGAGCGCACCGCCAAATACAACCGCCTTTTGCGCATTGAATCCTCGCTGGGTGCATGCGCCGTTTACAGCAGCTCGACAGGCAAAGCCGCGCCCGTGTGCTGCGGTATGGAAAAATAAGCAAGATGATACGACAAACACCCCCGAATCATCGGGGGTGTTTTTTCATTTTACGCTTGTTGATATACGTAATTACAGTGAACGGTTGCCGAGCGCAGAGCGTTGTTGCCGGCGCTGATCGAAACAGCAGCCCACTGCTCCTCTGTACCGGCGTAGTATACGTCACTCAAAGCGTCACACTGCCCAAACACGTTCGAATATACCGAGGTAACGGTAACGGGAATCACGATCTCCTTCAAGGCCGTGCAGCCGCAGAAGGAATTCGAACCCAAATTCCTGAACGACTCAGGCAGCACGATTTGCTCAAGAGAGGTGCAGCCCATGAAAGCATAATCTTCAAACATGGTCAATCCACTGCCCAGCTGCACGTTTTTCAAGCTCGTACAGCCGCTGAATGCATGCTCGTTGATTCTGGTGACGCTGTCAGAAACGATCACATCAACCAAGCCCGTGCAGTTTTTGAACGAATGCTTGCCGATGGTCTCCACGGTACTTGAGAAGGTCACGCTCGTAATGCCCGAGCATCCGTTGAACAGATACGCGCCAAGCAAGGTCTTGCCCTCGGGAATGACCACGTCACCCTTGACGGGCTCTCCGTTCAGATACAGGCCGTTATCCACAGCGTAGTACAAGGGATTGCTCGTGCTGTTGCCCATAAAGTAGATGCTGCACCATGCATCCAGATCCGCAATATTCACGCGCTTCAAGCTTTCGCATCCTTCAAATGCACCATACCAGATCGTGGTCACGGTCGAAGGAATGCTGATGGTCTCAAGGCTTGAGCAGCCCAAAAAGGTGTCCGAGCCGATCTCAGGCACGCCCTCGGGGATGACCAGACTTGTAAGGCTCGCACAGCCGTAGAAGGCATAGCCTCCGATTGAGCACACGCTGCTCGGAATTTCAAGCTCACGCAAGGAGGCGCAGTTGTAGAAAACGCTCTGTCCGATGGCCGTCACACCATCGTGCAGCTCGACTTCCTCCAACAAGGCGCATCCGTAGAATATGCCGTAATTGAGACTCGTCACACCGTCGGGAATGGTCACCGTACCGCTCAGATTGCTGCAGCCGTAGAATGCTTGATTTCCGATCAGGGTCACGCTGTCGGGGATCACAATGCTCTCAATACTTACGCAGTTCGCCAAGGCAAGGTTGCCGATGGTAAGCAAGCCATCGGGAAGCGTGATCGCGGTAATGCTGCCGCAATTCACAAAGACACGCTCGGGGAGCGCGGTAACGCCCGCAGGAATGACCATGCTGCCGCTAAGGCCGGAGCATTCCGCAAACGCTCTTTCTCCAATGCTTGTAAGAGTGCTCGGAAGCGTGATCCCGTCAAGGGAGATACAGCCGTCAAAGGCAGACTTCCCAATGCTTTCAAGGCTTGCGGGAAGATCAAGATCAGCCAGTGCCGTGCAGCCCTGGAACGCGCCCTTGCCAATGCTCTTGACTTGATCCGACATCACGACGCCCGTAATACCCGAGCACATGTAGAATGCATAATCGTTGATTACCGTAACGTCGTCGGGGACGGTGATCACACCCTTGAGCAGCTCGCCGTTGAGATACAGTGCGTCGGTATCCACGTACATCAGCGGATTTGCATAGTTCTCGGCAAGCTGAATGCGCAGCCATGCTTCAAGATCCGAAATATGCACGTTTGTTATGCCCGTACATCCTGCAAAGGCTCTGTAATCAACGCTCTTAAGGCTTGCGGGAATCGTAACACCCGTCAGGCTATCACAATTGTTGAAAGCCTCTATGCCGATCTCGGTCAGCCCCTCGGGCAGCGTCAGATGTCCGCTGATATTGATACAGTTATTGAATGCAGCCTGACCGATGCTCTGCAAATTGCCCGGCAAGCTGATGCTCTCCAAAGCATAGCAGCAATTGAACGCATAATCACCGATGCTCTTAACGCCCGAGCCAATGCTTACCACAGCCAGCTTTTGACAGTAATAGAAGGCACTCTGACCAATGCTTTGCGCGCTGTCGGGAATGGCAATGCTGACAAGACTTGTGCAATAATTGAACGCTCCGTCCGGAATATCCGAAATGCTCGTACCCAGCGTAACCTGTGCCAAGGACGTGCAGTTATAGAAGATGTTTTTACCAATGCTCACAACGCTGTCGGGAAGACTGATGCCGGTTAGCGCGGAACAACCGTAGAATGCGGATTCGCCAATGCTGACAACGCCGTCGGGAATATTGATCTCGCTCAAAGCGGTACAGGACTTGAACGCCATATCACCGATGGTTTTGAGCGCGAGCCCTTCAAATGTGACCTTGGACAGACGCGTACACTGTGAAAACGCTGCCGCTCCAATATGACGAACGCTATCCGGAATGATGATCTCGGTGATAGCAGTATTGGCGTAGAATGCCTGATCGGCAATGCCGGCCGTTCCCTCTCTGATCGTAAACGACTCGGCCGAGAGGGCATCCACGATCAGCCAATTGTCAACGTAATAAGCGCCGCCCTCCAGCTCAAGCAGCTTTTCACTGCCATAAAAGGCTTGGTTGTAAATGCGGGAAACACTCGAAGGGATATTCAGATTTACCAGGTTTGTACAGCTTGCAAACGCTTTGACGCCAATCCAGGCAATGCCCTCATTGAGCGTAATATCTGTCAGGTTGTTGCAGCTCATAAATGCGTAATCGTAAAGGGCTGTTGCATCGGTCACGATCACGGTCGTCAACGTCTTGGGCACGTATTGGTCATGGAAGGCCATCGTGCAATCACGGAAGATGTAGCCCAAAAATCCGTGATCCGCATCCGTGCGCGAAGCACCCACAAACGGAATGGTCAGCTTAGTCAGAGCGCTGCATCCGCTCAGTGCACCGGGGCTGATGACGCGGATGTGATCGGGGATCACAAGCTCGGTCAGCGACGGGCAATTTGCAAATGCGTTTTCGCAAATACCCACGGTATCTGCTCTGAAGGTAACAGCTGTCATATCCTCATCGCAGCTATATACCCACTTCCCTACGTAGTAAAGGCCGTTTTCGTACTCGATGAGAGCTTCGCAATCGGCAAACGCATCCGATCCGATCTCGACAACGTTATCGGGGATATCCAGGCTTTGCAGCGACGTGCAGCCCCAGAATGCTGAACTGCCAATGCTCTCAACGCTCTCGGGAATGACCACGCTTGTCAAAGACGAGCATCCATTGAACAGCCCCCAAGGCAGCTTGGTCAGGCTATTGGAAAGCGTCACGCTTGTCAGGCTGCTGCAGTCACAGAATAATGCACTGCCAATGTAAATCACGCTATCGGGAATGGTAAGGGTGGTCAAAGACTTACAGCCGTAAAAGGCACTGTCATTGATGTCCGTAAGCTTTTCGGGCAGCGTCAGAGTAACAAGACTTTCGCAATTCTGGAATGCACAAGAATCGATCACTCTCACGCTTTCGGGAATGACCACCGTGGTCAGCTTTGTGCAGCCTGCAAACATGCTGTTACTGATACGCTCCAGTCCATCGGGAAGCGAAATAGAGGTCAGCGAGATACATCCGGAGAATGCATAGTTGCCAATCGTACGGACGTTGCTCGGCAGCGTGATGCTTGTCAGAGCAATGCACCATTCAAAGGCACCATATTCGATGCTTTGCACGCCCTTGCCCCACGTAATGCTCGCAAGGCTATAACAATGACTGAAGGCATACTGGCCTATGACCGTCACACTGTCGGGGATGGTCACCGAGGTAATATCGGCCATATCCTTGAATGCACGATAATAGATCTCCGTCACACCGTCGGGGATAGCCACCGAGGTTTCGTCTCCCACGTAAGCGATCAGGCGCACGGCGTTCTCCGAGCGGTAGAGTACAAATCCGTCCTCTGTCACCTCTATCTTGGAGGCGGCGGTCGCATCGGTATATACGTCCAAGGCGGTGCTTGCAACGTAGCCGTGCTCAGAAGAGCCGCGCTGAATGTCCAGCGAAGAGAGGTTATAGACCTCCCTCAATCTGTAGCAATCGTAGAATGCTTGATCTTCAATTTCGGTCACGCTTGACGGAATGGTCACGCTGACCAATCTGTCGTATTGATCAAATGCAGCACCGTAAATATGCGTCACGCCCTCGGGGATGGTCAGCGTATGACCGTCACCCAGGTACGCGAGCAGCAGCACCCTATCGTCACCCGTGCAGATCAGGAAGTCATCTTCGGTCCGCGAAATGCAGGTGGGCTCGGACAGATCGTAATGCACGACGATCAAGTTACGACCGATATAGCCATAATCGGATGCACCGGTTGTAATGATCAGGTCGGACAGATTATAGAGCTCTACCAGGATGTTACATCCGCGGAACGCAACAGGACCGATCGAGGTAATCCCCTTACCCAGCGTGACGCGCATCAAGGACGAGCATCCGTAGAATGCGGAATGATTGATGGTGGTCACTTGATCGGGGATGACGATCTCTTCAAGAGAGATGCACTGATAGAACGCATATTCCGGAAGTTGGATCAGGCCACTGCCCAAAGACACGTCGGTCAGAGATGTACAATTTGCAAACGCATAATTGCCCAGGATCTCAATATTGTCGGGCAGCGTGATTTCAGTCAGCGCAGAGCAGCCGTAAAATGCGTAACCGTTGATGATGGTAAGGCTGGTTGGAAGGTTAATGGTGGTCAGCTTTACACAGTACTGGAAAACGTTACCGGAAATTTGCTCAAGGCCTTCTGCAAGAGTGACACGCTCCAGCTTGCCGCACTCCGTAAAGGCATTGGATTGAAT
The DNA here is from genome assembly GCA_045594705.1 of Eubacteriales bacterium. Classification (GTDB taxonomy): domain Bacteria; phylum Bacillota; class Clostridia; order Oscillospirales; family CAG-272; genus SVQP01. The sequence continues at coordinate 16,710 of JAZNZB010000074.1, read as the reverse complement.
GACGGTCACGCTTGCGGGGATGGAGATTTCGCTCAGGTCGGCACAGCCATGGAAGGCGTGCGGGTTGATTCTCGTCACGCTCTGCGGAATGAGCACTTGTACGATGCCCTTACAGCCCGCAAAGGCGTAAGAACCGATGACGGTCGTACCCTCGGGAATCGTAACGGTTCCCTGCAGCAGCTCTCCGTTCAGATAAAGAGCCACCGTGCCGTCCTTGTTGAGCAGGTTATTGTTATAGCCACGGTACATGATCTCGCACCATGCTCTCAGATCGACGATATAGACGCGTGCAAGTGCGGGGCAGTTGCTGAATGCCTGATCGTTGATATCGGTCAGTGTCGAAGGGATCGTGATGCTGACCAGCGAAGTACAGTCATGGAAGGCGTCGTTTCCGATCACGGTCGTTCCCTCTCCGATGACGATCTCGGAAAGCCCCGTGCAGCCCTTGAACGCTCTGTGTCCTATCTCGGGAATCCCAGCGGGAACTTCAAACGAGGTAATACCCGTACACGCACCAAAAGCAGCGTGACCGATCTCCTTGACACTGCTCGGCAGCGTGATGCTCGTAAGCGCGGTGCAGCCGTAAAATGCGCCAACGGCAATGCTCTCTGTGCCCTCGGGGATTTCCAATGCACCACAAAGTGCTGCGCCGTCCAGATACAGGGCGTTCTCCCCTGCCTCATACAGAGGTGCGCCCTCGGGAATGCCGTCTCCGTAGCTGATCTCGCACCAAGCGCGCAGGTCGGTAATGTCCACTCTTTGGATCGCGGGGCAATCATTAAATGCAGCGTATCCAATCAAAATCAGGCTTTCGGGAATGGAAACGCGGGTCAAGGACGTGCAAGAACCAAAGGCATACGCTCTGATCTCCTTGACGCCTTCGGGAATGATCATGCTGACGATGCCCGTACAAGCGTAGAACGCACTGTCGCCAATGATCTGTACGTTCGAGCCGATCGTCACCGAGGTCAGATGCGCCAGATTGCGGAACGCGATCTCACCGATCTCGGTTACGGGATAGCCTTGATGATATGCGGGAATGATGATCTCTGTCACATCTGTGCAGGTACCGATGCCGGATACCACGTAATAGTACTCAGTGCCGTAGTCGTCAGACATCAAGGTATACTCAAGACCGGGCGTACCGGTTGCGTAAAGCGTCTGACGCTCGAGGAATTCTCCGCAAACGGCACAATTACGGTAATGCTGTCCATCCGTGGTCACGCCTGCGGGGACTTCAACGATCCACTCATCCGGCGTATGTCGGGGCGCGATATCTTGCTGGGCAACGAATATCTCACCGCAATTGGAGCAATGAGAGCCCTGCGTCAGGCCGCTTTCGGTACAGGTGGGCGCAACCGCCTCGTCAATGACCTCGCTGTGTCCGGTCGGAGCAACGTCGTCGCCCGTGTACCACGAGCTGCAATGGCAGGTGTAGGTCGTGTATCCCCATTCGGTACAGGTAGGCGCAGTCACCACAGGCTCATACGTGTGTCCCGTCGGAGAGACGGACTCGGTCTCAAAGTAGCTGCAAGCACTGCACAGGCGTTGTCTTGTACCGTAGTCTGTACACGTGGGAGTCACCGTTTCCTGCCACTCGCCCATGCTGTGTCCGTTGGCATTGATATAGTTATCCGTATAAGACGTGCCGCATGAACAGGTATACGTGGTGTATCCCTGATCCGTGCAGGTAGGAGGCGTCACGGATTCGGTATAGGTATGGTCAAGCTTCGCGATCAGGTATTCCTCTTGCTCACCGCATCTGTTGCACATGCGCACCTCTTTGCCGTAATCGGTGCAGGTGGGCGAGATGACCACGGTCCAGCCACCGTAGTCATGTCCCAGACTTGAGACGTAATTGGCGTCGTATTCATCCGCACAGTAAATGCAAACGAAGTGCGAATATCCGATATTGTAGCAGTCAGGCGGATAGTCGGTCTCGCTGTACTCATGGTCGATCATCCCCACCCATTCGGTTTCCTGCGCACCGCAGCGAATGCAATCATGTCCGCGGGTGCCCTCCGAATAGCAGGTGGGCAAGGTGATATCGTACCAATCGCCGTAGCTGTGTCCCAAGGGAGATGTATAGGCCTCGTCGTAGCTGTAAGAGCAGGTGCTGCAATAATAGTTGGTATATCCCCAATTATTGCAGGTGGGTGCGATGACGGACGAGGAATAGTTGTGTCCGTAGGCGGGAATGGTGCGGCTGTCATAAATATAGCATACCGAGCACTGACGGTTCTCAATTCCGTCCACTGCGCAGGAGGGGGATTCTGCTGTATACCAGCCTCCCCAGCTGTGATCTCCGTAATCCGTGAAGGAATCCACGTAAGAATCACCGCAGTTGAAGCATCTGTGAGTGGTATATCCCTGCGACTGGCAGGTAGGCAACGTCACTTCCTCCAGATATGCGTGTCCGGTAGCGGGAACGGTTTGCTGCTCAAAGGCGTGGCAGGCCGAGCAATCACGCCGCTGCTCGCCCTCTTGCATACACATAGGAGCATAGAGCAAGTACCACTCACCAAAGGAATGTCCGAGAGGATCTATGTAGGAATCGGTATAAGTGTCTCCGCAATGACAAATGTAATTGATATATCCCTGCTCCTCGCAGGTGGGCTCAATTTTCACCTTCCGGAACTGATGCCCCGTTGCAGATACGTATTGATCCGTGTAGGAGCTTCCGCAATGGCATACGTGGGTCGTATATCCGTCCGACAGGCAGGTGGGCTCGGTGACGTAGGACCAGTATTCGTGACCCAGAGCCGCTACAAAGTAATCTTCATAATACGCGCCGCAATGGCAGTAATAGTAAGTATATCCCTGCTCGGTACAGGTGGGCTCAATCGTGGTAGCCACGTACGCATGCCCCAAGGGCTCAATACCGCGTTGCTCGTAATACGCGCAACGACTGCAGGTGCTGCGCATCTCACCCTGCTGATCACACATAGGCTCAGAGATTGTAAACCATTCGCTCATGTCATGGCCCAACGGACTCGTATAGCTCTCGATATAGCTGGATCCGCAACTGCAAATCTGCGTCGTATACCCCTGATCATAGCAGGTGGGCTCGGTCACATGTGCCTCGTAGATGTGCCCTCTTGCAGGAATGCTTTGCTCAATGCTTTCACCGCACTGCGGGCAGGTGCTTCTGTTTCGCCCCTGCTCCTCGCAGGTGGGCTCCTTGATCAAGTACCACTCGCTAAAATCATGGTCGGTCGAGTTGACGTAATTATCCACGTACCAGTCGCCGCAATGGCAGGTGTGCGTGGTATATCCCTGCTCGGTGCAGGTAGGTGCGGTCACGGTTGCACTGTAGCTGTGTCCCAGCGGTGCAGTCCACTGCTCTTCCATATAAGGACAACGCATACAGTTGCGGCACTCGCGGCCGTTTTCAGTACAGGTGGGCGCATAGGCCTCGAACCAATCGCTCATGCTGTGACCAAGTGCGTTGACGTAAGCGTCGATATAGCTGTCTCCGCAACCGCAGACAAAGAAGGTGTATCCCTGCTCAAGGCAGGTAGGCTCGGTAATAAACGCTCCGTAAGAGTGCGGTGCCATAGCAAGCGGCTGCTCTTCGTAAAGGTCACAATGGTTACAGTCGCGTCTTTCCACGCCTTCTCGCGTACAGGTCGATGCAATCACCGTATACCACGTATCAAACCTGTGGCCAAGTGCCTCGGTATAAAGATCCACGTATCTGTCCATACAAGAAATACAGGTGTATTCGGTATACCCCTGCGCAGTACAGGTCGGCTCGATCACAGTCATGGAATATACGTGCTCGATGCGCTCAATTCCCTGCTCTTCGACAAGTCCGCAAAAGACGCATTGACGCTGCTGAGTACCCTCCTTGGTACAGGTAGGCTCAAGTGCTACGTGCCATTCCGTAAATTCATGGCCAATCGGCTCTACGTAAGACTCGGTGTATTGCTCACCGCAGTGACAGGTAAACGTGGTGTAGCCCTGCTCGGTGCAGGTCGGATCGACCACGCTGATCTCGTACGTATGTCCGAATGCCTCAAGCATGACGGGCTCCTGCAGCATCTCGTAACAGACCTCGCACTGTATGCCCTCGCTGTATCCCTGCTCGGTACAGGTCGGCTCAACGGCTTCGATCAGAATCTCACGGTGTCCGTATGCATCGATCGTCTGCGTTTCCTGCAGTCCGCAGGAGCAAACGCGCTCCATCATACCGGAATCGGTACACGTGGCTTCTACCAGCACGTACCATTCACTGAATTTGTGCTCGTGATCCCCAAGCTGCGGAGTTTCTGAGAAATGCTCAGATCCAACGCCATTGTCCGGCGCGGACTCCTGCATCGTGCCGCCCGTTTGCTCGGGTGTAGACGGGAGTACAAACTCGTCGCACGCGGCAAGCAGTATAAGCAAAGAAAACAGAACAATCCATATCCATATAGATGATTTTTTCATATCAACCTCCATACCGCCCACGGCGGCTCAAAAAAAGGTATATCTATGATTATTGTAGCACTTTGTCCTATATTTGTCAAGAAAAACCGTTCCTGCCAAAAACCAAAAGACCTCCCCTTGCGGGGAGGTCGATTTTGTTAGGATCAGTCGTTCAGAATTCTTGCGGATCAGCCAACCTGAACGGTCAGAGTATCTACGTAGAACATGCACTTTTCAAGCATATAGAACTTGAGCTCGTCGGTACCGTCGGGAGCGGTCTCGGTAAAGGTCACGTAATATACGCCCTCGTTCTCAGCATCAGCTTCCACGGTTGCAACAACCTCCGCACTGTTCTGACCACCACCGGTCATGTTCAGCAGCAGGAATGCGCGGTTGTTTGCAGCGATATTGCCGATCATGTCGTAGATCTTGAAGGTATAGGTGATGGGCGTGCCGGTAGCAGCGGGAGCGAGGCTGATGTGATCGGTTGCAAAGTAAGCATAATCACCAAAGCCTGCTGCCTGCAGCTTTGCAAGCATCTCGGAGCCCAGGGTGGACAGATCTGCGTAAGTGCAAGCACCTGCACAGGTTGCGAAGAACTGGCCTGCGCCAACGTCGTAGGTATAGCCTGCAGCAAGCTCCTCGGCGGTGGGCTGTGCAAAGGTTTCGGGAACAAAGGTTTCTGCGGGAGTGGTTGCCTGGCTTTCACCAATCAGCTCGCCATATGCGTAAACCTCGTAGATCGAGAACCAGTGATCGCCTGCTGTACCGGTATCATCCAGACGGGTAAACTTGAGGTAGCGAGCTTCAACCTCTCCCTTGAGGTTGACTGCCTTTGCACCGTGAGGAGTGCCTTCGTAGATCACGGTATAAGCTTCACCGTCGGTGGAGATGGAAATGGTGTAGTTCCAGCTTGCATTCTCAAAGAGGATGTTCAGCTCGTTGAGCTTGTAAAGCCCCTGCAGATCAACGATCAGGTTAGCTTCGCCGTTGGGCAGTGCGCCGTAACGAGTGCCGTCATTGCCATCGGTTGCCTTCCACGGAACGTTGTCAGCGTTTTCGATATTATCGGAGGAAACGGGCTTGTTGAGCGCAACGTTTACCTTTTCTTCGGGAGCAAAGAACTCTTCGGGAATCTCTACGGTATTGTAAGCCTGCAGAGATGCGCGGTTGAAGTTGAGGGTACCGGTTCTGGTCGCAACACCCACGTCAGAGCCTGCGATCTTTGCTGCTACGCAAGCGTTTTCAAGCGTGATAACGGTGCCATCGGCCAGCGTCAGGATCGCCTTTTCTGCCAGATCGTCTGCTGCAACCTCACCGTTCTTGCCAACGATGCCGTAATCCTTGGTGCCGATGATCTCAATGGTAGCAACCTTCTTGCCGCCTGCAAGAATGGTAACAACCGAACCGTTATCGGCAACGGTGATCTCGTTGCTGTCGATTGCTACGTAGTAAACGTTGGGAATATACGCGCCGTCAACGTAGGTCTTGACGTTGATGCGGAGTCTGCCGGTAGCCAAGGGATTGAGATAGATACCTGCACCGCCCATGGAGACGACTTCACCGCCGTCGTGGCCGTCCTGACCAAAATAGTGACCTTCCATAGAAGCGGGCTGAATGCCACGTACGAAAATGCTTGCCTGGCCTTCATGACCGGAGGATTCGGTGACGTTCACGTTGAATGCATACCAGCCGTTGGGATGGGTGTGCATGGAGGTAAAGTGGGTTACGTTGTAGAAGGGATTGCCGCCGTTATACTTTGCATTCATGACAACTCCTGCACCGTAGTAGATCTGGTCAAACAGATTTGCCAGGTCGGAGTACAGCAGATCAACGTCATCCTGTGCAGCAGCGAAGTTGCTGCCGATATCGGTGGTGTAGCCGTTCTGGTGGCTGACAATGGGCATAATCAGCTTGAACTCAAGCATACAAACCTCTGCGCCCTCTGCATTCTTGTACAGAACACGGACGTTATGCTCGCCCTCCAGGCCTGCGATGTTGATCGCAACCTTCATTCTGTGACCGCCGTCGCCGCCGGAATTCTGTGCTGCGCCTACGACTGCGTCGTGGTCAGCGCCTACGAATGCCCATTCGGGATTGTAAACGGGCGCGTCATAGTCGATCTGATAACCGAAGGTACCAAGCTCGCCCTTGTAAGCTACCCAGCCCCAATAGGTCAGAGCATCTGCGCTGTATGCAGTCATGTCTGCAATCTTATCCCAGCCTGCCGGAGCACCGGGAGCGAAGAATACGTTGGTAGCAGCATCGTTCGTTGCGTCGCCTGTGCCCAAATAGAGCTGATCCCAGTTCACGTGTGCAAGAACGGCCTTGTCAGCATCCCACATGGGAGCCTTGTACATTTCAAAATCATATGCCTGTGCATATTCAGCAGTATTGAAGAATGCGATATATGCTATATCGATGGAGCAGCCCTCAGGCAGCGTATAACGGGCATAATTCTGACCGTCGGGCTTATAGGGCTGACCGTTTTCATCCAGTATGTATCCTGCTTCCAGTGCGTCAAAGCGGAAGTAAGAGACCTTAGAGCCGTCATACAGACCCTTTTCAATGATTTCCTGCGTATCAAAAATCGCCAAATGCCATTGACTGTCGGCAACGACGCTCTGACGCAGCATAGAGTCATCGTTAGAGGGGCCTGCACCGCTGGAGCCGATATACATCTGAATATCCGCGCCGGTAGCATCGGTACGGTAGCGGATCGCAACAAAGCGAGCACCTGCTACGTTGGAGAAGGGATACCAGTAGGGATCGGGACCGATTGGAACGACGTGCAGATAGCCGTCCTCCAGGGATACGCAATCCTGCGTAATGTGCGCAGCATCGCCACCGGTTATGGTAGCAATCTGATCCGCGGTGTAAACGCCGATGGGATCAGCAGGATCTACCTCGGGAGGAGGAGGCGGGTCATCGGGTTCGGTGGTATCTTCACCGGGGTCGGTGGTGTCTTCACCGGGGTCGGTGGTATCCTCGCCGGGGTCGGTGGTGTCTTCGCCGGGATCGGTGGTGTCGTCACCGGGTTCGGTAGTTGGGGTTTCCGGGGAAGTCTGTTCGATGGGATCGGTGGTTTCTTCGGGATTTGTTGCGGGATCTTCACACGCCACAAATACCAGCAACAATGCCATCAGGATCGCTACTACTGTGAGAAGCTTTTTCATCTTGTTTCCCTTTCGTTTTTTTATTTTATAGAACCGCCTTTCGTGGGACTTCTATAATAAAATCATTATAGCATTCAGGCGTCCGTTTGGCAAGAGAATTGTCAATTTTCTCCTATACAGACAAAGTGAGCAGGAAATATTTGGTCAGTTTGTCCAAAGAAATCAAAAAGCTCTTGCAGATACAAGAGCTTTTTATGAAATCAAACGCCAAAGAACAGCCAGATAATGATGTATGCGGGCACGATGGCGGCCAGCGTGAACGGAATACCGATTTTGAAGAAATCGCTGTTCTTGACCGTGTACCCTTCCTTACGCAGAATGCCGATACCCGTGATGTTGGCAGATGCGCCGATGGGAGTACAGTTGCCGCCCAGCGTTGCACCGGACAAAAGGCCGAAATACAGCGGGATGGCGATCAGGCCCGCATCCACGCCCATGGTTGCGGAAAGGGCTACGGAAATAGATCCGATGACCGGGATCATGGTGGCTACGTACGGAATATTGTCTATGAATGCGGAGATCAGGACAGATGCCCAGACAATCACCGTGTACATCAAGAAGAGGTTGCCTCCCCCTGCCTGAACCAGCAGCTGTGCCAGCCAGTCGATCACACCCTGAGAGGAAATGCCGCCAATGACCAGGAACAGACCGAGCAAGAGCAGAATGGTTTCGTAGTCGATTGCCTTGATAGGCGCAAGGATCGCCTTGAAGCTCTTTTTGCGGATCGCGGTATAAACAAGACCGATCAGGAGCAGCACGCAGCAGATGGCACCGTTGGTGACGTCGGGCATGTTGGGGATAAAGGACGCCGTGATCAGCAGCACAAGCATTGCAACAAGCAATGCGCTGGGCACGTAATCGGTGACCTTGGTGTATGCGGTGATCTTGTCCACCCTTTTCTTTCGCTCCTTGCGGAACAAAAATGCAAGGATCAGCGCGGAAATGATCGCACCAAGCTCAACCACGAAGAACATACCGGGACGGCCATTGTACCAGAAGAAGTCCAAGAAGTTCATATTCAGTGCCGAGCCGAGCATGATGGCGGTGGTATCGCCGACAAGCGTTGCAGCTCCCTGCAAGTTGGAGGAAACCGCGATGGCAATGATAAAGGGTACGGGATTGGTCTTGAGCTTTTTGCAGATCTCAAGAGCCACGGGCGCGATCATCAGCACGGTGGCAACGTTGTCCACGAATGCCGAGATAATGCCCGCAAACAGCGAAAGCGCGACTGCGGCCACCATCACGTTTGGGCAGCAGGACAAGACCAGATCGGCCAACAGCTCGGGCATTTTGCTCTCAATAAAGAGTGCGACAAGACCCATGGTGCCTGCGATCATGAGCAGCACGTTCAGACTGCTCATATCAAGCCCGGTGCCCCAGATCTCGGAGAGCGGCAGCATGCCCGTAGCAATAAACAGCACGGCCGAGCCGAGTGCGATATAGGGTCGGACCTTACTGAAGGTCAGCATCAGAACGTAGGTCAGCGCGAAGAGAATGATGGCAATGATCATGCCGTATTGGTCAAGAAATGCCTGTGGTATCATTAGGTCTTCCTTTCGTCTTTCATTTGTACTTATACTTCATCAATGTGTCATCAATGTGCTTCGTACCAGTCCTTGCCCCACTTGGCGTCTGCCGACATGGGCACAGAGAGAGAGACAGCGTTTTCCATCTCGGATTGCAGGATCGCAAGCACGGCATCGCGGCAATCCTTGTGACACTCCACGATCAGCTCGTCATGCACCTGCAAAATCAGCTTTGCGTCAAAGCCGCTTTTTTTCAGTGCCTGATCCACGCGGATCATGGCGATCTTGATGATATCGGCAGCAGTTCCCTGAATGGGACTGTTCATGGCCACTCTCTCGCCAAACGCCTTGACGTTTTTATTGGAAGCGGAAAGCTCGGGAATGTTTCTGCGTCGGCCGAACATGGTGGTCACGTAGCCATCGTCGTACGCCTTTTTGACAACGTCCGACAGATAAGATGAAACTCCCGGATAGCTTGCCATATAGCTCTCGATATATTCCTTTGCGGCAGCGCGCGAGATGTGCAGATCCTCGGCAAGCGAGAATTCTCCCATACCGTACACAATGCCAAAATTGATGGCCTTGGCACGCTTGCGCAGCTCCACACTGACGGCATCGGGCGTAACGCCAAACACACGGCAGGCGGTGGAGGTATGAATGTCCGCGCCGTCGATAAACGCCTGCTTCATGGCCTCATCATCCGAAATGACAGCTAAAAGTCGCAGCTCGATCTGCGAATAGTCGGCATCCAGCAGCACGTAATCCTCGTTTTTGGGAATAAAATACCTGCGCAGCTCCCTGCCAAGCTCGGTTTTGATCGGGATATTCTGCAAATTGGGCTCAGCCGAGGAAAGTCTGCCCGTGGCGGTGCCTGTCTGCTTGAAGGTGGTATGAATGCGGGAATTCTCATCCGCCACAGCCAAAAGCCCCTCCACGTAGGTGGATTTGAGCTTGGTCATCTGGCGGTATTCCAAAATGTCCTCAATGATGGGATGATATTTTTTCAGCTTTTCCAAAACCTCTGCATTTGTGGAATAGCCGGTCTTGGTCTTTTTGCCCGCGGGGAGTCCGAGCCGCTCAAACAGCACCTCGCCAAGCTGCTTGGGAGAATTGATGTTGAAGGGGCCTCCTGCCGCAAAATGAATGCGCTGCTCCAGCGAATCGATATGCGCATCCAGCAGCATGCCATAGCGAGCAATCCCCTCACAATCAACCAAGCATCCGTAATCCTCCATGTCGGCAAGCACGGCGGCAAGCGGCATTTCGATGTCCATGAGCAGGTCGTACTGCCCGCTTTCCTTCAGCTTTTGTGTAAGAGGGCCGACCATGCGCCATGCATACACGGCGGCAGGCGTTTGCTCATTATAAATTTCACCAAGATAAGAAACGGTCAGACGGTCAAGCGCGTAACTGCCCTGCCCCGGATCGTCCACCCATGCGGCAAGCATGACGTCAAAGGTGCAGCCCTTGAAGCTGCAGCCTGCGGCCAAAAGCGCGCGATAAAGGCTCTTGCAGTCGTAGGCAACCACCTGCCTGTCCGCAAGGAAAGCCTGCAGTGCGGCAAGGTCACCCGTATATTTCAAAACGTGCTCGCCATCGGTCAGCGTGGCACAGCCGTCTGCAAAGTCAAAGCCGATCAGGTCTCCCGAAAGCTCAGCAAGGCTTGCGACCTCGGTCAAGGATGCGGGTTGCGCGGGAGAATCTTCGGTCGAATCAACACAAGAATCGGATTGCGCGAAAGTGTCCTCCTTATCAAGGCCAAAGCGCTTGATATAGCCGGTAAATTCCAGGCGCGTGAACATGTCGCGCGCGGCAGCGCGATCAAGGCCGGTATAGACAAGGTCGTCCAGCGTCTCACTCAGGGGCACCTCGCAGCAAATGCGCGCAAGTGCTTGCGAGAGATACGCGCTATCCTTGCCGTTTTCCAACTTGGCGCGCACCGAGGGGGTGTGCTTGGCGGTGGGCAGTGCCTCGTAAACACCGTCCAACGAGCCGTATTCGGAGATCAGCTTGAGCGCGGTCTTTTCACCAATGCCGGGCACACCCGGGATATGGTCGGAGCTGTCACCCATGAGTGCCTTGACGTCCACAAATTGCTCGGGCTGCACGCCGTACTTGGCAAAAAATGCTTCCCTGTCCATGACGATCGTGTCCTGATTGGTTGCAAGCAAAATATTGGTGTTGGCATCGATGAGCTGCAAGGAATCGCGGTCACCCGTCAGGATCAGCGCGCGGCAGTCCTCGCCGTATACGCGTGCCATAGCGGCCAGCGTGCCCAGAATATCGTCGGCCTCGTAGCCCTCGTACTGTAACACGTGCAGACCGAGCATAGGCACGATCTGCTTGGCGATCGGCATCTGCGCCACCAGCTCGTCGGGCATGGCGTGACGGCCCGCCTTGTACTCGTCATACATCTTATGACGGAAGGTGGGAGCTTTGAGATCAAAGGCCACCGCCGCAAAGTCGGGCTTGTATTCCTCTATATGCTTGGAAAAGATATTGATCATTCCGTACAGCGCGTTGGTGGGCGTGCCGTCCTTGGTGGACAGTGCGCGAATGCCGTAAAACGCACGGTTGAGAATGCTGTTACCGTCAATGCAAAGTAAGGTTTTCATGCTCTTCCCCTTGTTTTCGTTATCCTTTTTATTGTACCATATAAATGTGACGGTTGTCAAGTGAAAATGCACCTAAGGTAACATCACGAAACTCATGAAAAGTTTGGGTCGAGCCTTTTCAAAGGCTCGCGGGTCCAGGGCAGCGCCCTTGTCGCTCGTCGCAACGAGCGAAACTGCTTATCGCTGTTTTTGGTTCTTTTTGCAGCTCCTTGCTCAAAAAGAACGGAAATAGTTTTCTCACATAACACCCCAACAGAAACCAAAAGGGCGACCTTGCGGTCGCCCTTCAAGCTCTTATTCAAGAATGTTCGACGTAATAAAGTCCACGCCCCAATCGGCAAGGCGTTCGCCGTCGGCCGCGTTGTCCACCGTCCAGCAGTTGATCTGAATGCCCGCTGCATGGAATGCGTCCACGCGCTCCTTGGTCAGCGCAGCATAGTGCACGTCAAGATCCATTTTCAGCTCTGCAAGCTTTGCAATCATCTCATCGCTGACGTCTCCCGTCAGATACTGGCAGGGCTGATCGGGATACAGCGCGCGCACCTTGATCAGGTTCTCGATGTTGAACGCGATAAAGGTCACGCCGTCAAGGTACCCCAGTTGCTCGATCATCGCGCACAGGTGCGCGATCTCCTCGTCGGTAAAGTTACTTTTCAGCTCAAGAACGCAGATCTTGCCATACTTTTTGCAAATGCGCACGTACTCGTCCACGCTTGCTAAGTGAAGGTCTCCCCTCTTGACGCCGTCCTTGTCGTACAGCACGGCCGCGCGCAGCACGTCAAAGCTGACCTGCTCCACGCACAAGTCCTCTCCCGCGATCCTCTTTAAGTTTCCGTCGTGGTTGATGATGAACTTGCCGTCCGCGGTGCGATACACGTCGGTCTCCACGCCATAGTAGCTGCGGTTGCCTGCCGCGATAAAGGCCGCGCAGGTGTTCTCCGTTTCCAGTCCGCTGACGCCTCTGTGCGCCACGACAAGCGTATTCTGCTTATTGAACTTGATGGTATTGGCAGCCATGATGCCCTCCAAACGATTATTTGTCCTCGGGAACGAATGCCAAGTGCAATTCCTCCATTGCCTTGGGATCTGCAGGTGCGGGACAACCCGACATCAGCTCGCTTGCATTCTGTACCTTGGGGAATGCAATGACGTCACGCAGGCTGTCTGCGCCCAGCATGACCATTGCCAGACGGTCCAGACCCATACCCGAGCCGCCGTGAGGGGGTGCACCGTATTTGTATGCGTCAACTAAGAAGCCGAACTTGGCCTCGATCTCTTCTTTGGTAAGCCCCAGCGCGCGGAACATCTGCTCCTGCAGCTGCCAGTCGGTGATACGGATTGAGCCGGAGAGCAGCTCGGTGCCGTTGAGAACCATATCGTAGCACTTTGCGCGCACGCTGCCGGGATCGCTCTCAAGGTAAGGCAGGCACTCTTCAAGCGGCATGGTGAAGGGATGGTGCATTGCATCCCAGTGGCCGGTCTCCTCGTTCCACTCGAAGAAGGGGAACTCGGTGATCCACAGGAAATTGAACTGTCCCTTGGGGATGATGTCCAGCTTTCTTGCAACCAGCTGGCGCAGAGCACCCAGCACGGGCAGCACGACCTTGTCCTTATCGGCAACAAACAGAGCTACGTCGCCCTGTACCATGCCAAGCGCCTCGGTCAGAGCCGTCAGCTCTTCGGGAGTAAGGAACTTTGCAAACGAGCAGTTGGGAGCAGCGTCTGCCCAACGGATGAATGCAACACCCTTGGCACCAATGCCCTTTGCATGCTCGGTCAGCTTGTCGATCTCCTTACGGGTCAGCACGCTTGCACCGCCCTTTGCCACGATCGCACGAACGCTGCCGCCGTCGGCAAGTGCGCCTGCGAACACGGGGAAGGTGGTATTTTTGACAACCTCGGAGAGGTTCTGAATGGTCATTTCATATCTGGTATCGGGCTTGTCGCTGCCGTACAGGTTCATGGCCTCGGCATAAGTCATGCGCTGCATGGGGGTTGCGATGTCCACGCCAAGCACTTCGGCAAACACTCTCTTGATAAAGCCCTCGTTGACCTCCATGATCTCCTCCATGGTTGCAAAGGACATCTCAAGGTCGATCTGGGTAAATTCGGGCTGACGGTCAGCTCTGAGGTCCTCGTCGCGGAAGCAGCGTGCCAGCTGAATGTAGCGGTCGTAGCCGGACAGCATCAAGAGCTGCTTGTACAGCTGAGGAGACTGGGGCAGCGCATACATAGAGCCGGGATGGATTCTGGAGGGAACGACGTAGTCACGCGCGCCTTCGGGCGTAGGCTTGATCATCATGGGTGTCTCGATTTCGAGGAATCCGTTCTCGTAGTAGTATTCTCTTGCAACACGTGCGATCTCGTGACGCATGCGGATGTTTCTCTGCAGCTCGGGGCGGCGCAGGTCAAGATAACGGTAGCGCAGCGCGATCTCGTCGTTGACCTTCTTGCCGGTACCGATCTCAAAGGGAGGGGTCTGTGCGGCGGACAGCACCTTCATGCTCTCCACGTAAATTTCTACCTTACCCGTGGGCAGGTTGGGGTTGATCGCACCCTCTGCTCTGGGACGGACGGTACCGTGAACGGCCAGCACGTACTCGCTGCGTGCACGGAATGCCTTTTCAAAGATCTCGCGGTCGGTGGAATCGTCAAAGGACAGCTGCACGATACCCGTTCTGTCACGCAGGTCGATAAAGATCAGCGCGCCAAGGTCTCTCTGTCTCTGTACCCAACCCATCACGCATACCTTGGAACCAATGTCCGACTCGGTCAGCGTGCCGCAATAGTGCGTTCTTTTATCGTTTGCACTCAAAAATTCTGCCATTTTTATGTTCTCCTTACAGATGTATTTACAAAATTACAGGGGCTTGCCCTCGCTGTCAAACAGCGGCAGCGGCTCAAGATATACGATGTCCTCGCGATCGATCGCGTCGCCCTCGGCAAGGATGGCAGCGCGGCCGCAGATGATGCCGCCGGCCTGCTCGACCAATGCCTCCAGAGCCTTGAGAGATTCGCCGGTGGAGATCACGTCGTCCACAATCAGAACCTTCTTGCCCTTCATCAGCGCAGCGTCGTAGCCATCGAGATACAGGGTCTGCTCGCGGTTGGTGGTAATGGAGCGGACAGATACCTGCAGCACGTCTCTCATGTACAGCTTTGCACCCTTGCGCGCCAGCATGTACTTCTGATTGCCTGCAAGTCTTGCCATTTCGTGCACCAGCGGAATGCCCTTTGCCTCTGCGGTGATCAGGTAATCGTATTCGGGGACCTTATCCAGAAGTGCCTTTGCGGCAGCGGTGGTCAGCTCGGGGTCGCCAAAGATGACAAACGCACCGATCATCAATTTGTCATTTAAGGGGCAGAGCGGCAGATCGCGCTCACAGCCTGCAATATTCATGCGGTAATACTTTTCCATGGGTAAAGCCTCCGTTTATTTTTGTCTTGTGCGGGAACGATTTTTCGCCATTCCCTACACTCCCATAATAATTATACTCATATTTTAAGAATTGTCAATGATTTTGGCGGTTTTTGTGGGGAAATTGATGGGCAAAAGAAATGCTGCAAATATTTTTGAAATTTTTTCAAAATTATCAGAACGCTTGCGCAAAAAAAGCGACTGTACAGGTGAAGGGGCATCTGAGTGCCCGCAAAAGCGGAATTCTTGACAGAAATTTCGGTTTCTGGTATAATGGAAAAAACGCCATCCCCTGTGACGCGCAAATCAGCAAATTCCAGTAATATCAAAATGCACGGAGAACTTTTTTCCTGCTGCATGATGAACGAAAGGAGATGTTATTGTGAGGAATAGAGCTATTCTTTGTAAATTATTCGTTTTCATCATAGCTATGTTTATGTGCCTGTCTGCTACAGTATCATGCAAAGATAATACGGTAAAGCTCGAATATGATGAATTATCCCAAAACGTGACCAAAATCGAGCTTGTTTACATTACCGCAGAAAGAGATTCCAATACAACGAATATTACTGTCGTAAAAACTTTAGAGGAAGATAAGCATGCTGAAGTTCTTGAAAGAATTGCTGCGATGGATTTTCACATCATGTTCGGAAGTCCACACTCTCTGGAGGGAAACGGAATCATTATCTACGATGATACTTATAGACTCATGATTACTCCGATGGTCATGTGTAAAGAGTATTTAGAGGATACTTCCCCGCAGCTTACACAGGGTGAGTTCTGGTATGACATTTCTGCCGATGAAGCTTTTGAAAAATTACTGGAGGAGCTTTCCTGAAGCTACAATGCGTAGCAGGGGGCGTAGTGTGAAAACCAGCCTTATGTGGTGAAAAATTTGCGCAAAAACCAAATCCAAGTGTCAACGGTAAGCACATCGTATTACAGGAGGAAAGAATGAATTACGCTTTTTTTGATGGCAATATTAAGGATTACACCGAAGACGTTGAATACGACATTCAGGGAGAAGAACACGACGAACTGATGCGCGTGTGCTTTCAGTACTCTGATACTTTCAGTGTGTTGCTTGGTCAAAACATGCCTTTGGCAGATAAACTCAAACCTTTTGAAATAACTGTAGATCCGGATTGTTATGAGTATGCTCCGCCATATAGACATACCTATCCGGGTATGGTAAGAGAATTGCACTTTTACCGTATTTGTCCGGAGTCGTATGCAATCATAACAGAAAACATCCACAGTATTTGGGAGTGGATTGATGGATGGGGGTTCAAAAATCCTGAAAATCCGCATTTTTACAGGGCTGACGGCACTTGCTTTTTTATGTGCTACACACACGATGGCCAATGCTTTTTCTACCCGCGAGATGGAGAAGACGTGTCCTGTGTGGACGGCAAAGAGCATTGGTACCGCGAGGACGAGCTATGGCCGAATGCGATTGTGTCACCGCGGCCGAAGGGATATCGCCCGTTGACCCAAGAAAAGCCGTCTGACCACTGACGAATTACGTTGTTTCATTCCCCTGGGCCGAGGCGAGCATCCGCTCG
>JAZNZB010000073.1:0-10353 GCA_045594705.1 Eubacteriales bacterium | reverse complement strand
CGAGAGCCAGAAGGATGTTTGTTTGGGGGTGATTTCTCCAGCCGCCGCAGCCACCGCAACCGCCGCCGTTGCAGCAGTAGATCAGAATGATGGCCAGGATGATCAGCCAAACCCAGTTATCCTCAAACAGATTGCACAGACAGTTGTTCATAGTAAACCTCCGAGAAAAATGATGAAGCCTTGTGCTTCTCAATATCATTCTATGTCGAAGGCTCGGAAGTGTTCCGACTATTTGTCGGCACATGGCGAAAAAACGGACAGAGACCGCGGTCTCTGTCCGTTCTCGTTTTTTTAGTTGATCTTGACCGGTACGCCGAGTCTGTCCGACTCAAATGCAGCCTCCATGATCTTCATGACGAACATCATCTGCTCGTGGGTGACGATCTGCTGCTCCTCGCCGTCGATTGCCTTGACGAAGTTGCGGTAGAAGTCGTGCACGTCAGCAGCGGGCTGCGGGATCGACTTTTCGGTGATCGACTTTTCGTCGCGGGGGGCCATGGTCTTGGTCAGACCCGCAGCGGTCTGAATGGGCTTTGCGTCCTTGACCGACCAGTCGTGGCAGTACACGATGCGGCAGGGCTGCAGCCAATCGGGAATCATGGCCGAGCCGTTGTTGCCCGACATATAGAAGCGGGGCATACTGATAAAGTTGGAGGTACCGACCTCGACGTGGCAGGTCAGGTCGCCCTCGTAGAACATGTCCATCTTAAATCCGTCGTCCACCTCGTCGTTGGTGATGTGGTCGCATCTGCACCAAACGCTCTCAAGCTTGCGGTCGTCCACGATATTGACGATCTGGTCGATCAGGTGCACGCCCCAGTCCAGCATCATGCCGCCGCCGTGCTCCTTCTTTCCTCTCCAGTCACCGGGGATGCCGCGCGAGCCGTGCACGCGGGACTCCATGGAATATACGCGGCCAAGATCGCCGCTGTGGTAAACCTCACGCATGACCAAAAACTCGCCATCCCAGCGGCGGTTCTGGTGTACAGTGAAGCGTCTGTCGTATTTGTTGGATGCATCGATCATCTCCTGCAGATCAGAAGACGAAAGTGTAACGGGCTTTTCCGAAATGACGTGCTTTCCTGCCGCCATAGCTGCGATTGCAAGGGGCTTGTGCATATCGTTGGGAACTGCAATAACCAGGAAGTCCACCTCGGGATCAGCCAGCACTGCTTCAAAAGAGGGATATGCATAAATGCCCATCTCCTCGGCAGCCTTGTTTCTTTCGGGCTTGATGTCGTAAACACCCTTGAGGTTGACCACGTCGTTGCTTCTCTGGAAGTGGCAATGCCAACCGCCCATACCGCCAAAACCGATTACTACTGCATTTTTCTTAGCCATAATGTTTCTCCTTTGCTACAAGAAAAATATCTGTCTAACTGTATTATAAGACAAAAGATGCACATAAACAAGACATTATTGGGTGTTTGTCGGAAAATAATTGCTGTATTTTGCTGTATGCAAATAAATTTTGTGCACTGTGCAAGAAATTTTCAAAATACTCTTGTGAAAAACGCAAAAATCGGGTATAATAAGATGATTATTGATATTTTTGATACATTTGTAATGAGGAAGTATATGGCAAATAACGAGAGAATGCAAAAGATCCGAAATTTCTCCATCATCGCACATATTGACCATGGCAAGAGCACGCTGGCTGACCGACTCCTGGAAGCGACCAGTACCGTCTCCAAAAGAGAGATGGAGGAGCAGCTGCTGGACAATATGGACCTGGAGCGCGAGCGCGGCATTACCATCAAGGCGCGTGCCGTCAAGCTGGAATATGACGCGCCCGATGGGGAACGGTATATTTATAATCTGATCGACACGCCCGGACACGTGGACTTTAACTACGAGGTCTCGCGCTCACTCAACGCTTGTGAGGGAGCACTGCTGATCGTGGACGCTACGCAGGGCATTGAGGCCCAGACGCTGGCGAATGCGTATCTTGCTGTGGATGCAGGGCTTGAGATCGTGCCTGTCATCAACAAGATCGACCTGCCCAGTGCCAATATCGACCGCTGTGTGGAGGAGATCGAGGATATCATCGGCATTCCCGCCGAGGGCTGTCCCGCGGTTTCTGCAAAGACGGGTCTGAACATCGAGCAGGTGCTCGAAGCGATTGCCGAGCAGATCCCCGCGCCCGAGGGTGACGAAAGCGCACCGCTCAAGGCATTGATCTTTGACTCGTATTACGACAGCTATCTTGGCGTCGTGGTCAATCTGCGTATCAAGGACGGCAGCCTGTCTGCAGGCGATCGCATCCGTATGATGAGCAACGGCAAGGAGTTTGAGGTGGTCGAGGTAGGCACCATGGAGCCCTTCGGCCTTAGAAAATGCGAAAGACTTTCGGCAGGCGAGGTCGGATATCTGACCGCGTCCATCAAGTCGGTGGGAGATACCCGTGTGGGTGATACCGTAACGTTGGCGGACAATGCCGCATCCGAGCCTCTGCCCGGCTTTAAGGCCGCGCAGCCCATGGTATTTGCGGGCATTTATCCTGCGGACGGCGCGAGATATCAGGATCTGCGTGAATCGCTGGAAAAGCTTCGTCTCAATGACGCAGCCCTGGAGTTTGAGCCCGAGACCTCGATTGCGCTGGGCTTTGGCTTCCGCTGCGGATTCCTCGGCCTTTTGCACATGGAGATCATTGAGGAGAGACTGGAAAGAGAATTCAATCTGGATCTGATCACCACCGCGCCCAGCGTTATCTATGAGCTGACGCTCAAGGACGGCAGAAAGGTACGCATCGACAACCCCTCCAATTATCCCTCTCCCGATGAGATCGCTGAGGCACGCGAGCCCATTGTCAAGGCCAACATCATGACACCCACCGAGTACGTGGGCAATCTGATGGATTTGTGCCAGGACAGACGCGGCACGTTTATTGATATGAAGTACGTCGATCAGGACAGAGTCGAGCTGCACTACGAGCTGCCGCTCAATGAGATCATTTACGATTTCTTTGATGCGCTCAAGTCGCGCTCACGCGGTTATGCGTCCTTGGACTACGAGCTTGCGGGCTATGTACCAAGCAAGCTCTGCAAGCTGGATTTCCTGCTCAACGGCGAGCAGGTGGACGCGCTTTCCTTTATTGTGCACGAGGAAAAGGCATACCCCAGAGCGCGTAAGATCGCGGAGAGACTCAAGGAAAACATCCCGCGTCAGCTGTTCGAGATCCCGATCCAGGCAGCCATTGGCTCCAAGATCATAGCAAGAGAGACGGTCAAGGCGATGCGCAAGGACGTGCTTGCCAAGTGCTACGGCGGTGACATTACCAGAAAGAAGAAGCTCTTGGAAAAGCAGAAGGAAGGCAAGAAGAGAATGCGTCAGCTGGGATCTGTTCAGATCTCGCCCGAGGCGTTCATGGCCGTGCTCAAGCTGGGTGACGACGACTAACATGAAAAAACTGGGAATTTATCTGCATATTCCGTTTTGCGGGAGCAAATGTCACTACTGTGACTTTTGCTCCTTTCCCAACCAATCGGAAAATACCAAGCAAGCCTACTGTGACGCCTTGCGCGCGCAGATGGAGAGATATGCGCCCTTGGCGGCCGATTACGAGGTGGATACGGTATATTTCGGCGGCGGCACGCCCACGGCTCTGCCTGCGGAAATGCTTTGCGCTTTGCTTGATCAAGTCAAGCAGCTGTTTTGTGTGGCACAGGATGCCGAGATTACAGCCGAGTGCAATCCCGCCACGGCGAACGCGACGTATTTTTCTGCCATGCGCAAGGCGGGGTTTAACCGCCTGAGCATTGGGGCGCAGAGCATGCACGACCGTGAGCTGCGCTTGCTGGGGCGCACGCACACGGTGGCGGATTTTCGCGCGACCGTGCAGCTTGCACGCGCTGCGGGCTTTGAGAATATCAGCGCGGATCTCATGTACGGCATTCCGGAGCAGACGCGGCAGAGCTTGGCTGAGTCGGTGGGGGCGCTTTGCGAGATCGGGGTGGAGCATATATCCGCATACGGGCTTAAAATTGAAGAGGGGACGCCCTTCTATCAAAAGAGAAATACGCTGAATCTGCCCGATGACGACGAGGTGGCTGCCATGTATGAGGACACGGTGGCGTCTCTCGCTGCGCACGGACTTGCGCGCTATGAAATCAGCAATTTTGCGCGTGCGGGGTATGAATCGCGCCATAATCTGAAATACTGGGAATGTGACGAGTATCTCGGCTTTGGTGTGGCGGCGTATTCCTGCTTTGGCGGCAGAAGATTTGGCATATCGCGCGATTTTGGTGCATATCTTGATACAAGGGAAGATTTCGAGGAGAACGAGCCCATCAGCCCGCATGAGCAAATGACCGAGTACGTCATGCTTGGTCTGCGACTGGAAAAGGGCATTGACAAGCGCACCTTTGCCTCTCGCTTCGACGTGGAATTTGACGCGGTGTACGGCGCACGGCTTGCACCGTATATCGGGAGCGGCTTTGTGCTGGACAGCGCAGAGTGCTGCCGTTTTACCACGTCGGGCTTCTTGGTTTCCAACACCATTCTTTCCGAGGTACTGGATTTTGCATAAAGGCATTGACAAACGGGGCAAAATAAGGTACAATAATAGCAGAGGATGAAAACGTCCGAACACATTGAAATATGGAATACAAAGAGGTATAAAATGGAAAACGAAAGAGAATTTTTTACGCTGACCGATGAGGACGGCAACGAGATCGAATTTGAGCTGATCGGCACGGTTGACGTGGAGGGTGTTACTTATCATGCTATGATCCCCGCAGACCAGCAGGGTGAGGAGCAGGGCTTTTACGAGTACGTGATCCTCAAGACCGAAGAGGACGAGGACGGCGAGGAGATGCTTGTCACCATCGACGACGATGCGGAGTTTGACAAGATCGCCGACATCTTTGACGACATGTTCTCCGAGGAGATCGATCTGGATCAGTAATTGATCAAAAAATGAATTTCATCCTGCCGTGTGCGTGATGACGCCATGATTGGGACCTACAAGATGATTAAAGGAGCCTGAACCAAAGTGGTTTGCAGACCTCCCGTGCAAGAGTTCGGTTGACTTGTCCCGTGCTTGCTCGGACGTTGGGAGCAGTAAAGCAGCGGTAGAGGGCACCGCCCTGGACGGCAGGGTTCAAAAACGTGGGTCACACGGCTCGGCGGGAGTTGCCCGCTACTCCGAATGGAGTAGCGGGCAGTTCTATTCGCCTGCGGCGAGTGATATTGCTTACGCAGTGATATTCGGCTACGCCGAGTGGTATTCGCTTCGCGAGTTTGAAAGGCGAATAGAATATCACTGAAGCCACAGGCTTCAATATCACTATTGCGATAGCAATAATATCACTCCGACGAAGTCGGAATATCACTTGACTTACCTTTAGTTTCGTTGTACAATATTGGTAGAGGTGATGATATGTCAAACAGCATTTTAAGAGATAAGGCAAAGGAGTTTGCAAAAAATATTGTTTTTCTTTGCCGCAATATGAAATCCGACCATAAAGAACCTGTCCTGATCAATCAATTATTGCGTTCCGGTACTTCAATTGGAGCCAATATTCATGAGGCACAGTATGCGCAAGGCACGAAGGATTTCGTATCAAAGCTTGAAATTGCGCAAAAGGAATGCTATGAAACCGAATATTGGCTTGAGCTTTTGTTTGAAACCGGTTGTATTGATGAAACTGTTTATAAACCAATTCAAAATGAATGCGGTGCTATACGCAGGATGCTGATATCTTCGTTAAAAACAATCAAAGCAAAACAAGAGTAGAAACTTGTGAAAAAATCAAGGAGCAATGAGATGATGTCCCAAAAGATTACAACTTTGATATTCGATATGTACGGAGTCATATTAAAAGACAGAACAGGAAATTTTGTTCCTTATACGTATGAACGCTTCGATGTATCGGAACATGGACGAATAAAGGATTTGCTTGAAAATCAAAAATTGTTTACAAAAGCAGGGTTAGGTCAGATAAGTTCATATGAATTCCTTTCTGAATTGGGCTACAAAGATCCCGAATATCATATGAAGGACTATATTGAGAATTATCTTTCTTTTGACAAATCGTTTATTGTATTTGCAGAAAAATATTATAAACAATATGATTTTGTTTTGTTGTCTACGGATGTATCGGAGTGGAGTAGATATATTACCGAATACTATGGCATTGACAAGTATTTCAAATACAGAATCATCAGCGGAGATGTACATTGCAGAAAACCTGATCCTCAAATATACCGTATTGCCTTAAAACAAATACAAGCATCAGCAGAGGAATGCCTTTTTGTTGATGATAGCATTGCAAATATTTTATCTGCCCAAACCCTTGGCATACCTTCGATTCTCTTTAACAGATATAATGAGCAATATTCAGGAGAACAAGTGGATTCATTTGATGATTTGAACAAAAAACTTCAACGTCCTTAAACGAGGACCCCGACAGGCTTTGATGATCTGTCGGGGCTCTTTTTTGTTTATCGGACTTTCTTTGATCAAATCAATTGACACAGCCGTGCAGTTGTGATAAAATTATTATGAGATAATTTGTGCTTACAGCACCGTATATACAACAGGAAGGTATCATCATGTACAAAATCGTATCAAGAAAACAACTGAACCCCACCGTGGTGCAGATGGATATTGATGCACCTGCCGTGGCCAAGCGTGCCAAGGCGGGGCAGTTTATCATTTTGCGCGTGGACTCGGAAGGGGAGAGAATTCCGCTGACCGTTGCGGGCTATGACCGCTCTGCGGGCACGGTGCGCATCATTTTCCAGACCGTGGGTGCGACCACCGATCTGCTTGCGACCAAGAAAGAGGGCGAATATATTGCGGATTTCGTAGGTCCTCTCGGCAAGGCGACCGAGATCGAAGGACTTGGGGAGGTCTGCGTGGTAGGCGGCGGCGTTGGCTGCGCGATCGCGTTACCCGTGGTACAGGCCTTGCACGAGGCGGGCTGCCGCGTGCATGCCATCATCGGCTTTCGAAATAAAGATCTTGTCATATTGGAAGAGGAATTTGCCGCTGCGTCCGACACGCTGACCGTCATGACCGACGATGGCTCGTACGGTCAAAAGGGAACTGTCACAGCACCCCTGCAAGCTGCTTTGGAGAGCGGTGTGCGCTATGACCGCGTCATCACTATCGGCCCGCTGATCATGATGAAATTCGTGGTTGCCACCGTCAAGCCCTATGAGATCCCCGTGGTGGTTTCCATGAACCCCATCATGATTGACGGCACAGGCATGTGCGGCGGTTGCCGACTGACGGTGGGCGGAAAGACGCAGTTTGCCTGCGTGGATGGCCCGGAGTTTGACGGCTATGCCGTGGACTTTGACGAGGCTATGTCGCGCAGCACCATGTACCGCGATTTTGAGGCGCATGCAAGAGAGGCGTCCTGCAATCTGTTTGCAAAGGAGGTAGAGTAATGGCAAGCTACAATCCCTCTCTGCAGAAGAATCCTATGCCCATGCAGGATCCCGTCCTGCGTGCACGCAATTTCGACGAGGTCACGCTGGGTTACGACGAGCAAACCGCGCTTGCCGAGGCTGCAAGATGCCTTGGCTGCAAGAATATGCCTTGTGTGAGCGGTTGTCCTGTGAACATTGCCATTCCCGAATTTATTGCCAAGGTCAAAGAGGGCGACTTTGAGGGCGCGTACGAGGTCATCACCCGTCAGTCCTCTCTGCCTGCCGTTTGCGGACGCGTTTGTCCGCAGGAGACCCAATGCGAGGCCAAGTGCGTGCGCAGCATCAAGGGTGAGCCCGTGGGCATTGGCCGCTTGGAACGCTTTGTGGCCGATTGGCATAATACTTATAACCGAGAGCCGGTTGTGCGCCCCGCCTCCAACGGACACCGCGTGGCCGTGGTCGGCTCGGGTCCTGCGGGCCTTTCCTGTGCGGGCGACCTTGCCAAAAAGGGCTATGAGGTCACCGTATTCGAGGCGTTGCACGTAGCGGGCGGCGTGCTGATGTACGGCATTCCCGAGTTCCGTCTGCCCAAGGCCATCGTGCAAAAGGAAGTGGAAACGCTCAAGGCACTTGGCGTAGATTTTCAGACCAACGTGGTGGTCGGCAGAACGGTCGAGATCTCCGAGCTCTTGGAAAAAGAGGGCTATGAGGCCGTCTTTATCGGCTCGGGTGCAGGACTTCCTGCGTTTATGGGTATTCCCGGAGAATCGCTCAAGGGCGTATATTCCGCCAACGAATATCTGACCAGAAGCAATCTGATGAAGGCGTACAGACAAGACAGCACCACGCCGATTTTGCGCGCGCGTCGCGTAGCGGTGGTGGGGGGCGGCAACGTGGCCATGGATGCCGCACGAACCGCTTTGCGCCTTGGGGCAGAGAAGGTCTATATCGTGTACCGCCGCTCTATGGACGAGCTGCCCGCGCGTCGTGAGGAGGTGGAGCATGCCATGGAGGAGGGCGTGGAGTTCTTGCTTTTGCAAGCACCCACCGAAATTCACGGCTACAAAAATCCGGACAACGCGCGTGACCCCTACAACGGCTTTGTGCGCGGCATGACCTGCGTGCGCATGGAGCTTGGCGAGCCGGATGAGAGAGGCCGTCGCAGACCCGTGGTCATTCCCGGATCGGAGTATTTCCTTGACGTGGACTGCGTGATCATGGCCATTGGTACCACGCCAAATCCCTTGCTGACCTCGAGCACCGAGGGGCTTGAGACCAACAAGCGCGGCTGCATCGTCACCGAGGAGCAAACGGGGCACACTTCGCTTGACGCGGTATGGGCGGGCGGCGATGCCGTTACGGGTGCTGCAACCGTCATTCTTGCAATGGGCGCGGGAAAACTTGCCGCAAAGTCCATTGATGACACGATAAATTCGAAAAATTCATAAAAATCTGCAAGAAAAATAAAAAAAGTTGCAAAAACCTATTGCAATCTGTGTTGCATGGGTGTATAATGTTCCCATATTGATTTTTGTCAAAACCTATCCGAAAAAGGAGATACCATTATGTCTTACGTAGATGAAATTATTGACAAAGTAGTGGCTCAGAATCCCGGTGAGCCCGAGTTCCACCAGACTGTCAAGGAAGTGCTTGACTCGCTGCGTCCCGTCGTGGAGGCAAACGAAGCAAAGTACCGCAAGGAAGCACTGCTTGAGCGCATGACCATTCCGGAGCGCGTGATCATGTTCCGCGTACCGTGGGTGGACGATAAGGGTCAGGCACAGGTCAACACCGGCTACCGCGTACAGTTCAACGGCGCAATCGGTCCTTACAAGGGCGGCCTGCGCTTCCATCCTTCCGTAAACCTTTCCATTATCAAGTTCCTTGGCTTTGAGCAGACCTTCAAGAACTCTTTGACCGGCCTTCCCATGGGCGGCGGCAAGGGCGGCTCCGACTTTGACCCCAGAGGCAAGAGCGACCGCGAGATCATGGCGTTCTGCCAGAGCTTTATGACCGAGCTGTTCCGTCACATCGGCCCCGATACCGACGTTCCCGCAGGTGACATCGGCGTTGGTGCGCGCGAGGTTGGCTACATGTACGGCCAGTACAAGAGACTGGTCAACCGCTACGAGGGCGTTCTGACCGGTAAGGGGCGCGCATACGGCGGCTCGCTGATCCGTCCCGAGGCAACCGGCTTTGGCGCGGTTTACTACACCGTTGAAATGCTCAACTATCTGGGCGAGGACATCAAGGGCAAGACCTTTGCAGTCTCCGGCTTTGGTAACGTGGCTTGGGGTACTGTCAAGAAGGTCACCGAGCTTGGCGGTAAGGTCGTGACCATTTCGGGTCCCGACGGTTACGTATACGATCCCGACGGTATTTGCACCGACGAAAAGATCGACTATATGCTGGAAATGCGTGCATCCGGCCGCGACAAGGTACAGGATTACGCAGACAAGTTTGGCGTGCAGTTCTTTGCCGGCAAGCGTCCTTGGGAGCAGAAGGTTGACGTTGTCATGCCTTGCGCAACCCAGAACGAGGTCAACCTGGACAACGCAAAGGACATTGTTGCAAACGGCGTCAAGTATTACGTAGAGGTTTCCAACATGCCCACCACTGCAGAGGCGTTTGAATACCTCAAGGCAAACGGCGTGGTCGTTGCTCCCTCCAAGGCAGTCAACGCAGGCGGCGTTGCAGTTTCTGGTCTGGAAATGAGCCAGAACTCCATGCGCTACTCCTGGACCGCAGAAGAGGTTGACGCAAAGCTGCATCAGATCATGTCCGATATCTTCAATAACTCGGTTGCCGCTGCCAAGAAGTACGGCATGGAGGGTGACCTGGTTGCAGGTGCAAACATCGCAGGCTTTGAAAAGGTTGCGGATGCAATGCTCGCGCAGGGTCTTGTCTGATCATATTGAAAAAATGAGCGTAAGGGCCCCTGGGAACGGGGCCTTTTGCATTTTTTTTCCTTAT
>JAZNZB010000072.1:0-2598 GCA_045594705.1 Eubacteriales bacterium | reverse complement strand
ACTATTCAAGTTGTTTCTTTTATGACACAACCCGATGCGGGCAACTTACATAAGCCGTCCCCACAGGGGAATTATCTGCAAGCAGATTGGGACCCCGTAGCGTATGCGTACGGGGAGGAAGGGGCGGACTGATGAATTTGGGCAACTCATATATTTTCAATGTAAATAGGGCTGAGTCATATGACTCAGCCCTTCATCTTTCAATTCACGCCGTCTCCAGGCGATCGGTCAGATACTGCTCTACCTCGGCAAATTTGACGTCCAGCACCACGGACAGCTCATGATACAGAGAAAGCTTTGCGTTGCGCTCAAAATCCGAGTCGGTTTCGGAAAGACGCTTATGCTGCTGCATCATGTCCAGACGGCGGCGGTACACGGTCTTGATCAGTCGCACATACTGCTCCGGATCACAGGAATGCATGGCCTGTCTGTAAAGGTCACGGCGCATCTTTTCCATGGGGATCTCCAAGGGCTCAAGCTTGCTCATGCGGCCAATCAGATCCTCGGCCTGCGCCCTTGTCATAAGCGGGCGCATGGGCACCTGCTCGTTGTCGGTCGGTGTATAGATCACCGAGCCGGAGCTCGCTCCCAAGGGCTTTAGCAGATAAAAGGTCCTCGTATCCTTTTTGTCAAAGGGGGACGCGCAAATATCCTGCACAAGACATACACCGTTGATGCCGTAAACCATATAGTCGCCGATCGAGAACATAGATGTGCCTCCTTTGATTTGCTCAAAAATTGCCATAACTTCCACGTTAATAATATTATAACATTTTTTTCGGAATTTTGTAATAGGCAAATTGAACGAAATTTTTTTAAAAAATCAAAGTATGGTGAACAAAAGCCCTGCGAAAATGCAGGGCTTTTGTCGTTAAATCAATATTCAGGCCTTGTTGTGATGTCTGTGTCCGACGTTGTGACGGCGCGCCGTGGTTCCCTCGGGCTTGGCGGTAATGTCGCCCGCCTTGGTCAGAGCCCACTTGGTCAGCATCGGGCCGAATACCTCGTAGATCAGCACAGCGAACAGCACGACGAAACGCACTGTGTCGGCGACGCCCGAGAAGGCAACGTCAGCACCGACCGTGGTGACCATGCCAAGCGCAACGCCTGCCTGAGGCAGCAGCGTAATGCCCAGGTACTTCTGCACGGTGGGGTCGGATCTTGTCATCATGGAGCTGCCGCGTGCGCCAAAGTATTTGCCGAGCGAGCGGAACAGGATGTAAACCACGCCGATCAGCACGAAGATGGGCTGCTTGAAAACAGTCAGATCCAGCTCTGCACCGCTGATGACGAAGAACAGGATGAAAATGGGCTTGGTCCACTTGTCGGTTCTCTCCATCATTTCCTCGGAGCAGGAGCAGAAGTTGCAGAACACCGTGCCCATCATCATGCAGGTCAGCAGCGAGGAAAAGCCGATATGTACGCCGCCGATCTCAAAATGCAGCAGGGAGGCCGCTACTGTGACGAATACGAACGCAATGGACAAGGAAAGGCGGTTGGAGTTGGAATGGAACAAATTTTCCGCATAGGACAAGGCAAAGCCGATCAGCGCACCCAACAAAAGCGATGCAACGATTTCGATCAGAGGCTCGACCACGATCGAGATCAGCGAGACCTCGCCGCTGATCATAGCCTTTGCCACGCCTGCGGACACTGCGAACAGCACAAGGCCGACAGCATCGTCAAGTGCTACGATGGGCAACAGCAGGCTGGTCAAGGGACCCTTGGCCTTATACTGACGCACGACCATCAGCGTCGCGGCCGGTGCGGTAGCCGAAGCGATCGCGCCCAGCAAGATGGCCGCGGGAAGAGGCAGGATGTCCTTGCCCGTAACGCTCAGCAACAAAAAATGCGTGCCGATCAGGGCTGCATCCACCAAAACCGTTGCAACAACAGCCTGAAGAATGCCGATAACCGTGGCTTCCCTACCTGTTTTTTTGAGCGAGGACCAGCGGAACTCGCTGCCGATGGCAAATGCGATAAAGCCAAGTGCGATATCACAGATGACGTCAAAGATGACGTGAAGCGTTTCGTGCTCAAACACCTGTGCGTTATATCCGAAATAGTATCCTCCCAACGATACGCCACCCAAGCAGAACGTGCCAACCAGCACGCCCGCAACCAGATAGGCAGTGACATCGGGGAGATTGAGCAGACGCACCAGTCGCGTGACCAGAAGGCCTGCTACCATGCAAATGGAAACCGTGAGAATGATCTGTGTGATCAGCTGTTCGGTCGTCATAAATTTATCTCCTTTTATCATATATGCGATAGTCTTATCAAGCAAGTTCCTATCATAACATGTTCCATCCCCAATGTCAACCCCTTTTTGGAAAGTTTATACGATTTTTTGCCACATATTTTGTGCAAGGTGTAAAAGAAAGAAAAGCAGCCCGATGGGGCTGAGGAATAAGCGTTAAAATACGCATAAAACAATGACCGTATCCAAGTGATACGGTCATTGTTTTTTATGAAAAGCCTTGTTCCCCCCCATAGATTTGCATTTGCAGGGGACGGCGCCCTCGACGTCCCGCCCTACATAAACAAATCTTTTCGCAATGCAATAAGTTCCATGTGCCTGCCCGGGACGTCGAGGGC
>JAZNZB010000071.1:0-20844 GCA_045594705.1 Eubacteriales bacterium | reverse complement strand
GGGGGAAGAACCCAAACCAAAAACCTCCCCCGCCGACCGCCTCGTCGGCGGGGGAATTCGCATTAACCCTCAAGCTGTCTGCCAAGGAAGCTTGCTGCGGTCTGCACCAGCTTGCATTCCACG
The DNA here is from genome assembly GCA_045594705.1 of Eubacteriales bacterium. Classification (GTDB taxonomy): domain Bacteria; phylum Bacillota; class Clostridia; order Oscillospirales; family CAG-272; genus SVQP01. The sequence continues at coordinate 20,721 of JAZNZB010000071.1, read as the reverse complement.
TCGCCGTGCATCTCGCCTGCACGCTGGGCCGACTTATCCGCGACCGATACCACACAGCCCACGATATCGCCCTCACTGATAATGGGCATGGCACAGCTGACGTAGTGCGCGGTCTCATGCGAGATGACGGGGTACTTCTCTTCTCCCTCGCGCCACAGATACAGCCCTCTGCCCTCGATCACGCTCTCCAGCTCATCTGAAAGCGACTTATCCGCATATTCCTTTCGCGGCACGCCTGCCGATGCAATGACCGCGTCGCGGTCACAGATCACTACGCCAAGACCGCAGATCTTGTGCAGCGTCTCTGCATACTGCCCCGCAAACGATGCCAGCTCGCCGATGGGCGAATACTTTTTGAAGATAACCTCGCCCTCACGGTCGGTAAAAATTTCCAGTGGATCGCCCTCCCTGATGCGCATGGTGCGTCTGATCTCCTTGGGGATGACCACGCGTCCCAGGTCATCGATTCTTCTCACAATACCGGTTGCTTTCATATATATAAAACCTTTCCATACATCAAAATTTCACTGAATTGGTGATTTCCAATGATATTATTAGAAGAATTCACGAATTTTATCCAATCCGATAGGTGGATATTTTTGTCAGCACGCTAAATGTGCACGATTTGCGCTGTTTGGTGATGAAAATATTGACAATTTCGTTCAAACGAAGTACAATAAAAGTACAATATCTTTCGCATAGCCGAAAAATGCAGGGAGAATGGATATATGGATATGATCAATGTCAAAACCGCAGCCGAACGGTGGGGCGTCACACCGCGCTTTGTGCAGATGCTTTGCAAGCAGGGACAGATCCCGGGTGCGACCCAATGGGGGCGCGTCTGGATGATCCCCGATGACGCCGTACGTCCGCTTTCCTCCCAAAAGCAGTCGGATCCCGAGCAAGCACAACAAGCAGCAGACATGCCGCTGCCGCGCAAGACACCCTTTTTATATATGACCGACCTTTACCATTCGCCCGGCTGCGCTGCGCAAGCTGCTGATGCGCTTGCCTACAACCCCGAGGCGCAAACGCTCTTCTCTGCCGAGATATCTTATCTGCAGGGAGATATAGAGACCGTTTATCAAAAGGCCAATTACCTGCTTGAAAAGCACTCCGGCTTTTACGCGGTGCTTTGTGCGGGCATGCTGTTAGGACTTTGCGCGATCTGGACCGGGGATTCAGAAATGTGGAACAAGGCCAAGATCCACATCTGTGAAGCCCCATCCAAAAACGACAACGACAGAGATATTCTTTCTCTTTCGCTGACCGCTCTGGACAGCGCGGTCTACGATACAAGATCCTTTCCCGATTGGTTCAAGATCGGTAATTTTGAGCCGCTGCATCCCAATGCTGTTTCGGCCGCCAAGGTGTTTTACGCCAAATATCTGTATGCCACAGGATACGCTCTTGCATCTAATCAGCAAAAGATCGAGGGCTTGCAGGGGCTCTCGCTGCTCTCTATGCTGCCCTACACGCTTGAGCCCATGATCTCGCAGGCTGTTGCCGACAAGACCGCGATCACCGAGCTGTATTTGCGCCTGGTTTGTGCAACGGCTTATCACAACTGCGGACAAAGAGAGCATGCCATTCGTCATCTGGACCGCGCCATTGCCATCGCACTGCCCGACCGCTTGTTTGGCGTGTTGGCTGAGTTCCGGCCCAATCTGGATACACTGCTTGACAGTCGCCTTTCCTTGATCGACCCTACCGCGCTCTCACAGGTCATCGAGCTTTATAAGGTCTATCGCATGGGCTGGGCAAAGCTTGGCGGCATGCTGCAAAACCGACGCGTGGAAACCACGCTGACCGCGCGCGAGCGCGAGGTTGCCAAGTTGGCAGCATTTGGTATGTCCAATGCCGAAATTGCCGCAAAGCTGCACGTTTCGCAGGCTACGGTCAAGCAATCCATCCGCATTGCCATCTTCAAGGGGGGCATCAACACACGCGACGAACTGGCCACCATACTGTAAATCCATATCCTTCTCCCCTGCACAAGGATATGGTAATTCGCCCATCACTACAAAAAAATATAGCCGCAAAACGCTTTTTGAGGTCATAGAAAAGATTGGAAAATTCTGCTATACTGTTAAAGACGACAGTATAGCAGTTTTTATTCTAATTAATGAAGAAAAACGGAAAGGAGCAGGCATGGATGCAAGGATCAAAGAGGGCGATCATTACAAGACCCTTTGCGTTGGCGGCAGAACGTTCGATCTGTACTACGGATTTTACGACGAAATTGAGCGATACAGCCCCTACAGCGAATTAATCCCCATCTACCCCGATTTTTCCGTTTGCCCGCAATTTACAAAAGAAGGATTTCCCTTTGTGACGCAAATGCAAGACGCCTGCGAGCATTTTTACGGTGACCCGCATGCCCGCGAGTGCCACGCCTGTCACCATTTCAGACACGGCGATGAGCTGATCGGCATTTGCACCTGCAAAAGCAAACGTGAAATCCCTACCACGTAACTCTATCGCAAAACCAATCCATCTCAATCAAAGGAGAAGATGCACATGAAATCACATCTCAAAACCAAAATCACGACAGCTTTGATTGCAGCAACGGCAATGATCGCGCTGCTCTGCCTCTTTGCCACCGTTTCGATGGCGGCAGACACACCAAGCTGCGACCGTGACGGCTGCAGCGGTGTTTATGAAAACGGCTTTTGCTCGGCAGACGCAACGCACCTTGAGCCCGCATTCTACAACGAGACCTCGGGCTACTACGAGATCGGCAATGCAGGCCAGCTTTACTGGTTTGCAAGTCAAGTGGCGAATGCAAATGCAACTTACCGCAACGCAAACGCCGTCTTGACCTCTGATATCACAGTCAATCCGCAGACTCTGACCGGGATTACCGAGGGGGTCCGCGCATGGACGCCCATTGGCAGCAACCGAGAAAACTGCTACTCGGGTCACTTTGACGGTCAGGGGCACACAGTCAGCGGCCTTTATCACTACTCGGTCAAAGAGTCGCAATACATGGGCCTTTTCGGCTACCTGCAGGACGCTACCGTGGAAAACCTGGCAGTGACCAACTTCTACTTCCAGGCTGACCACTCCTACATCGGCGGCGTGGTGGGCATGATGTACGAAAGCACCGTGCGCAACTGCTACGTGCAAGGCAGCATCTTTGGCAGAGACACGTTGTCTTACGTGGGTGGCATTGTGGGTGCTTCGGGCAAATACGACAACCTGATCGAAAGCTGCCTTGTCAACGCAAACCTGCGCGTTTCCACGGACGAAAGCGAATTCACCATTACGCTGATCTCCGGCCCTTACAACTATATCGGTGCACTGGCCGCCACGGGCGGCGGTGAGATCAAGAACAGCTTTTACGTGACCGACGCCTACAGCGGTGAGCCCACCTCCCCCACGAATTACACACTGACCAACGTTTCGGGCAAGGCTATGAGTGCCATGACGGACGGCACGGTTGCAGCAGCACTGGGGGCAGCTTGGGGTCAGAATTACGACAACGGAGCCCAAACGCAGCCTCTGCCCGTACTGGGCGGTGCCGTTGTGTACTACGGCTATACCGACTGCGCATACACAGGCGATCCCTACTACAGCAACACGCCTCTCAATCCTACCAAAGGACACAAGCAGACAAACGCAGCACAAGGTCATGAGATCGTCAATCTCTGCGCATACTGCGGTCAGAACGAGCAGGGTCGTCTGACGCTCAAAGCCCCCGAAAACACCGTATTCGGAGAGGGTGTTACGCATACGGCAAGCTACACCTGCACGCTCCCCTCCTGTACGGTGTCTCATCCCATTTCCTACTGCTGCTCCGAGGGCTGTACCATGCCGGGCACGCACACAGCAAGCGTGACCCTTGACGGACAGACCGCAACGCTTTCCTTTGAGATCGCAAACAACACCGTCTTCCCCGAGGATGTGACGGTAGAGATCACCACTGAGCAGCAATACATTTATTACAAAGGTGAATCCGGTGCAAGACCCACCGTTCGGGTCACCAGAGGCGGCACAGAGCTGACGCTTGGTACCGACTACTCGGTCTACTACACCGACAACACAAAGGTGACCACCGAGGCACACGCAACCGTGGTGCTGCACATTCAGGGCTACAACGGTGCGGCCAAGACGATCGATTTCGAGATCGTTCCCTTCAAGCTGACTCACGTGCTTTACAGCAATTCCACAGGTAAATTTTCCGTTTCCTACGGTGAACCCATGTGGGAGACGCTGCCGCTGCAGCTCTACCCCACCTATGAGGGCAACGTTTCCTTTAAGTTCGACGAGCAATACATCATGGTCGAGGGCGTGGACTTCGTGACCGACATGACCCCCGAGCGTTACGCATCGCTGAAAAACGGCTCTCATTCGATCACTGTTACAGGTATCGGCAACTTTACGGGCACCAGAACCTTAACAGTGGAGATCACACGCGCCGATCTGTCGGTCGCAGACAGATTTGAATATGAGATCGATCCCGGACCTTACGTCTATACAGGAGACTTTCTTGACCCCATCGTGCAGATCTACGACAAGGTCAAAGGCACTTATCTGACGCTTGGCACAGACTTCTATCTCAACGGACGCTACACCTATCCCGGCCAGCACAGCATCTCGTTCGCGGGCAGCGGCAATTACTTTGGCAGCAGCGGCGAGGTTGGCACGTTCACCATTCTCCCCTTCGTGGCAAAGCCCGAGGCAGCCGTGGACAGCATCACGCTGGAATACGTGCCCGGCATGAACGTCTCTTGGCAGATCGAGCGTCAGCTCTCTCCTGCGCTGACACTGCCGGGAGATGCTTCGCACAGCTCCTTTACCTATGAATACCGCACCGTCGGAGATACCGAATTTACTACGGGTCTTCCCACGGCGTCCGGGGAATACGAGGTGCGCATTCTGATCAATTCTTACGGATTCCCCAACAGCGGCAACGGCTACGAGCTCGTTCCCTCCGACATCGTGCCCGTCTCGGTCAAAAAGGCATCCTTGACGGTCACCGTACTGGATCAGTATCTGGAGGGTGACGACACCGTGGATACCTATCCCAGTCTCGGTTATACCTACGAATACGAGTTCTCCACCGAAGCCGAGAACGTAACCGTTGACGTGGATCTTTTTGCAAACGGACACGACATCGATGCAACGGTGGCTGTAATCTATACGCAGAACGGCTCGCCTTCCGACGTGACCGGAAACTACGATATCACGGTCGTCAAGGGACTCGCACACACCTTTTCTCAGGGCTGGACTGCAGGCGTTGCGGCTCACTCCCGCACCTGCAGCTATGAAGGATGCGGCTTTGAACAAACCGCAGCACACGACAACCACATCTTTACCGAAAATCAAGAGGAGCTGAGCATCAGCGCAACCTGCGGCAGCTGCGGCGCAGATGCGGGCAAGCTGATCCTGCACGTTCCCCAAAACGCCGTTTATAACGGCACCCCCCACCTCTCGTCCTATGAAGGTCAGATCCTGGGACTCTCCGAGGATCAGATCCACCTTCTGGACAATCAGCCGGTCAACCATACGGCATCCTCCACCACCACGCTTGCCGTCGGATCGGCCAGTGTGAGCGGTACGTTCTCGATCGGGCGTGCACCCATTACCATAACGTTGCTTCCCACAGAGATCGAGCAATTCTCCGCTCTGCCCACCGTATACGAGTTTTCGTGCGAGGGGCTTGCCGAGGGCGATCGCATTGAAAGCGTGACGGTACAGGTCAGCTCCAATGCAGCCATGACCCCCGGTGAATACGTCATCAAAATCTATTCGGTACAGTTCGCCGAGGGCACGGAAAGCAACAATTACACCTACACGTCCATCAGCTCTACCCTGACCGTCACCGAGCATACCAATCACAGAGAATTTGACGAGGACGGCATTTGCAGCATTTGCAACGCAGGATACGAGCAGCCCGAAAGTGATCAGGACGGCACTTATCTGATCTCCAAGCTTGGACACATGTTCTGGCTGGCACAAGAGGTCAACGGCGGCAACACCGCAATCAACGCCAAGCTGACCTGCGAGATCGATCTCAATCCCGGCTACATCTTCACGCCCGATAGCGAGGGCACGCTTTCCGTCATACTCAACGGTGAGAGCACCACGGATCTGAGCGGTCTGCGCTCCTGGACGCCCATACAAGGCTTTGCAGGCACGTTTGACGGCGCGGGATTTGCGCTTCGCGGCATTTACTATCACGCAGGCTACAACAATATTGCACTCTTTGCAAGCACCGAGCAATCTGCCAAGATCAAAAATCTTGAAATTCACAACTCCTATATCAACGCCAACGGAAACGTTGCAGCCATCGTGGCCAACCACGCAGGCCTGATTGAAAACTGCTACAGCAGTGCAACCGTCGTGGCAAACAACGAGGCTGGCGGCATCGCTTCTGTCAGCACGGGCACGATCGAGCAATGTATCCACGCAGGCAGGATCATCTCCCAAGGCAGCGTGGGTGGCGTGGTTGCCTCCCTGCAGGGTGGCAGCGTGACCCAAAGTGCCAACCGCGGCAGCGTCATCGGCAACATCATGGTTGGTGGCGTGGTCGGCCAGGCTTCTGCGCAGACCGTGATCTCCCGCTGCTACAACACCGGATCTGTCGTATCCAACGGTGAGGTCGCCTGGTATATGGGCGGCATCGTGGGTAAAACCCAAGGAGACGTTACCAACTGCTACAACAGCGGCAGCGTGGAAGCCAACACACAAAACCACGCAGGCGGCATTGCAGGTTACTCTGCAGACGGCACCATCTCCAACTGCTTTAACACCGGCCTTGTGATCGCAAATCAAGGAAACGTTGGCGCGATCGAGGGCTTTGGCGGCAGCGGTGTCAAGCAAAATAACTACTATCTGACAGGCACCGCTCCCGGCGGAATCAACAGCGAGGACACGAAAGGCGCAGCCGAGGCACTGACAGAGCAGCAGTTTGAAGGCGGCTTGGCTGCTTACCTGCTCAACCAAGGGCAAGAGACCGCCGTTTGGGGACAGGAGATCGGCAAGGATCAGATCCCTGTTTACGACGGCATGACCGTTTATATTTACTACGACTGTAACGGCACGACCGTGCTGGCAACCAACACAGAAAACACGCCCGACAACCAACACGCAGACGAGAATTGCGATCACATCTGCGACAAGGAGGACTGCGGAGCCGAGGGCGTTGGCGAGCACGTGGACCAAAATCTTGACCACGCGTGTGACTACGGCTGCACCCAAAGCATCGGCCTTTGCCGTGACGTAGATCCCATCGACCACACCTGCGACCACGGCTGCGGTGCTGACTTTGGTGAGCACGCTGACCTGACGGGCGATCACAGCTGCGACTACGGATGCTCCGAGAGCATTGGTACTTGCGAGGACGTCGATCCCATTGATCATCGCTGCGACCACGGCTGCGGCAAGTATTTCGGCACCTGTGAGGACACGGATTTTGACCATGCCTGTGACTGGGGCTGTACCCACACATACGGAACGCACAGAGACATCACGGGCGACCACGTCTGCGAATACGGCTGTTCCGAGCCCATTGGCACGTGCGAGGACCAAGATCACGACCACGCTTGTGATTACGGCAACAACTGCACCGTAGTCTTTGGCGTATGCGAGGACGTTGACCCCATTGATCACGCATGCGACTACGGATGCTCTCAAGCTCACGGCTCACACACAGACAACGATTACGATCATATCTGCGACCACGGCTGTGCCGAGTCCATTGGCACGTGCGAGGATGCAAACAAGGATCACCTGTGTGACTACGGCTGCTCAGTCACCTTTGGAGAGCATACGGACACAAATAAGGATCACGCATGCGACTGGGGCTGTGCTGATTCCATCGGCACCTGCGAGGACGCAGATCCCATCGATCACAAGTGTGACCACGGCTGCTCCAAGACCTTTGGAGAGCACGTTGACACCAATGGCGACACCGTTTGTGACCACGGCTGCGCCGAGGCATTGTGCTCCTGCCCCGACCAAGACCGCGATCACGCCTGTGATAACGGCTGCACCGAGGCAGTTGGTGCACACGAGGACAGCAACAAGGACCACGCATGTGACTGGGGCTGCTCCGAAAGCATCGGCGAGCATACGGATGCGGACAACGACCATCATTGCGACTGGGGCTGCTCTGAAAAGATCGGCGCGTGCACAGATGACAATTTTGACCACGCATGTGACAAGGGCTGCTCTGCACCGATTGGCGTACACGAGGACCTTGATCGCGATCATGCCTGCGATTACGGATGCTTGGAAAGCATTGAAGCGCACGAGCAGGCAACAGGCACGCACGCATGCGCATGGTGCGGCGAGGTCATGAGCGAATGCGCAGACAGCAACGGTGACAACCATTGCGATACCTGCTACCAAAGTATTTGCGAGCATGTTCCTGCCAACGACGGCAACTGGAGCGTGACCGATACGCATCACTGGAAGCAATGCAAGCTTTGTCTTGACTTCCTTGAGCCCCAGCAGGAGCATTCCGACGAAAACAACGATCACGCATGCGACGTTTGCACATACTTCGTCTCCTACTGCTCGGACAGCGACGATCACCTGTGTGACCTGTGCGGCAAGAAGATCTCCGCCTGCTCCGATCCCGACAGTGACCACTTCTGTGATCTGTGCGGTGAGCAGATCAACGATTGCTACGACTATGACTACAACCACGTATGCGATCTTTGCGGTAAGCAAACCGAGTGCGCTGACAACAACAGCGACCACCTCTGCGATTACTGCGACAAGGAGCTGGGCACCTGCGAGGACGCTGACAGCGATCACGTCTGCGATCTCTGCAACAATGCACTGACCGATTGTACCGATGCCAACGCCGACCACCTCTGTGACGCCTGTGGCAAGGTACTGACCGATTGCACCGATACCGACAGCGATCATGCCTGCGACCTGTGCGGCGAAGAGCTCACGACTTGCGGTGATCACGATTCGGACCACCTGTGTGACGTTTGCGGTACCGTGCTGACCGCGTGCGAGGATGAAAATTCCGATCATCTCTGCGACGTCTGCCAAGTTGAGCTTTCGGCTTGTGCTGATGCAGATGGTAATCACACCTGTGACATTTGCCAAGCACCGCTCTCCGCACACGACGACCGAAACAACGACCACATGTGTGATCTGTGCGGTGTCACCTTCAGCGATCACATCTGGACGCAAGCCACCTGCACTTCCCCTGCCCTCTGTGAGATCTGCGGAGCAGAGGACGGTGAGCCCTCGGGTCACATAGCAGGCCAGTGGCAGGTCATCACGCCTCCCACGACCGAGAGCGAAGGTCTTGAGCAGCTACACTGCAGCATTTGCAAGGAGTTGCTTGAGGAGAAAGTCCTTCCCGTGCTTGAGCAAACGGACACCGAGCCCGAGACTACCGAGCCCGCCGAGACCACTCCCGAGCCCGAGACCACCGAGCCCGCTGAGACCACTCCTGAGCCCGAGACTACCGAGCCTGCTGAGACCACTCCCGAACCAGAGACCACCGAGCCTGCTGAGACCACTCCCGAGCCCGAGACCACCGAGCCTGCCGAGCAGACTCTCGGTGAGCAGACCACGACTCAACAAACAGAGCAGTCCGGTGAGCAATCCGGCAGCAGCTGCTTTGGCATCCTGCCCTTGGGCGCAGTGCTTCCCCTTCTCTCAATTTGCGGCATCGGACTTGTGATCCTTGGAAAAAAGCGCAAGGATTAAGTACCCTCTTTGCTATCTGATACTCGGTTTTTGAAGGATAGCCGAACGAGAGTCAAACCGAATTGCCCGACGGCGATGCATTTTCGCATCTTTCGGCGTGCTTTCACTCGCAAGATGATAACAAAACGGCCGATACGGAAATTTTCCGTATCGGCTTTTTGATTCTCGCCTCATTATAAGGCGATCTTTCATTTTCTGTAAAAGCTGTTTCCGCCAATGAACTCGCGCACAAGACTTGTGGGCGGGATCTCGTCGTCCACGTCGGCTTCATGAACAAAGTTGAGCACCTTGACGATGCCTCGCACCTCTTCATAGTACTCGTCATCCGGCTCGACCTCCAAAAGCAGCGGGAAAATGTGCTTTTTGAGCACGGCCAGCTCGTACAGCGTGGCACTGTTGAAAATGACGTCGGCTTGCTCCTGGAACGGGAAGATCCAGCGCGCCTCGCCGCGTCTGACCGAATCCCACATGGACAGCGTGCGCGAGACCGTCGCGCCACGCGTTTCAAAATCGCGCACGATGCGTCGAAGCAACCGCAGGTAACTTGACGGAATGCGGTTATGCAGATCCAGATTGAGCGGCAACAAAGGGCAGACGAACATTTTGAACACCGCATCGGGTGCAAGATCCTCGGGCAGCATGACGGGATTGAGCGCATGCAATCCCTCGACAATGATGACCGAATCCGCATCCAGCTGCAGTACGTGCCCCTTCCATTCCCTCTTTCCCTGCTTGAAATTAAACGAGGGCAACTCAACCTGCTCACCGTCCAAAAGCGCGCGCAGATGCTTACCAAACAATTCGGTATCAATGGTATTGATATGCTCAAGGTCAATCTGACCGTCAGGGCCCGGTGCGATTTTGTCGCGGTCGATATAGTAATCGTCCAAACTCATCAGAATCGGCTTTTTGCCGTGCACGCGCAGCTGCGTGGCAAGGCGGTTGGCCGAGGTGGTCTTGCCCGACGAGCTGGGGCCCGCCAGCATGACCGCACGCGCACCGCGCGCACAGATCATATCCGCCACCTGAGAAAACCGCTTCTCATGCAAGGCCTCGTTGACGCGGATCAGCTCACGCACGCTGCCCCGCTCTACCATTTCGTTGAGATCGGCGACAGTGCGGCATCCCATCAGATTGCCCCATGCAATACCCTCACTGTATACGCTGTAGTAATTGTCCATCTCGCGATAGGGCGCGACGCGATCGGGGTCTTTGGCATCGGGAAACACAAACACAAAGCCGTCGGCCGTGGGATAGATCTCCCAAGTACGCAGATATCCCGTACTCGGTGCCATCTCCCCATAAAAATAATCGGCAAAATCACCGTATTCGTACACGTCCAGCGTGGGATAGGTGCGGTAGGAGAGCAGCTTGGCCTTATCGCTCTGCCCGCGCTGTGAGTAAAGTCTGATGGCCTCAGACGTGGGAATGCGTCTGAAGGTCAGCACAATATCACGCGCGACAATATCCGCGACCTGCTTGCGCAGACGGTCCGCAGAAAAATCCTCGACCTCGCTGACCTTGATGTACAAGGCCGATCCCAGCGTGCAGCGCATGGTGGCGCGTGCGCTCGGCCACAGCTCGTGCAAGGCCAAAAACAGCACGAATTGTGCCGTGCGCGTATATGCTCCCTTCCCCTGCGCATCGGCATAGCGTAACAGGCGAATTTTTCCGCCTGAGGCGGCCATTGCCTTTCTTTTGGACTCACGGTCGGGCAGCACGTCCTTGTGTCTGAGTGGAATATAATTGAGCGAGAACACGTCTCCTGCGATCTTGGCAACCAAGGGACGCTCGGACAGCTTACTTGAATCAAGCCCCAGTTCTTTGATAATATCCAAAAGCGATTGCCCGGGGCGGGCTTGTGCTTCTCTTCCATCTATGATCAATTTCATGATATTCATTTCCTCCTTATCTTTGGAAATCTATCGTACAGTGTATGCACCGAAATGCAAATCTATGACTCAAAAACAAAAAAACGGCTGGCTATCGTGCACACGGTAGTCAACCATTATCGGTGGTCTGTAGAAACGCCTGCCCTTATTGCAGGCCTATACCCGGATATTGTCAGGGATCTTCCTTTGCTTTAGTATACCATATAAGACGATTTTTGTCAATACCCCCAAAAAAATGCGCCTGCCCCACAGGGGGCAGGCGTCAATTCTGAGATCAGTTCTGCTCTTCAAGCACCTTTTCCAGTGCCTTATTGATCTTTTCCACGGCCTTTTTGACCGATCTTTCGTTTCTGCTGAGCAAGGAGCTTACGGTATTGGTGCCCGACTCATGGATTGCGCGCATGTTTGCGCTACCAAAGGTAAAGGATACGCTGAACAGGTTGATGGGGTCGATTGCAACGCTGCTCACCACGCGGTCCAGCATCTGAACCGACTGCGGGTCCTTACAATACTTGCTGGTCAGAGCAACCTCGTAATAAGCGGGCTTGACTCTGTTATAGCTCTCGGACGCATAAGCCTCCAGGAAAATACCCAGATCGTCGATCTGATCGTAGCAGGTGGAGGGTACACCGTACAAAATGACCTCAACCTGCACGTGAGTCTTGTAATCCTGCGACTCATTGAGCTTGGGAATGGGCAGAATGCCGTAATCGTTCGTCATATTACGGATGGTGGGATCCTCGACCGCGATCAGACGGTAAGTGATCAGCGCAGATTCATCCTGTGCAAACTTGGTAAGCACGTCACCGTCACCCACACCGGTGGTGGCAGTGAAGGAGCCGGAGCTGCCAAGCAATCTGAGCACAGCATCCAGAGAATCGGATACGCGCTCCTGATCGATCTCATACGTATACAGGTTATCCTCGTCTTTTCTGAGCACGCAAATATCCGAGCCCTCCCAGAAGCCGTCCATCATGGAGCTTGTCGGGCCGATACGCGCACAGAAGCCGTACAGGTCATCGCCGTCATGGCTGCCGCTGCCGTTAAGGTCACGGTAGAATCTTTCGGCAATGCTTGTCATGTAGTCAATGGTCCATTCGCCGTTATCCACGACCTCGTAAAGCTCCTCGCCCATGCCCTCGTCCTCCAGAAGACGCTTGTTGAACATGGTAACGAACATATAGCGATAGTAAGAAAGCGACATGGGACCCGTAACAAAGAACTGCGAATCCTTGAAGGAAAGCGCGTCGTTAAAGCCCTGGGACCAGTAATTCTTATCGAAATCAATGTAAGAGGTGGTGCACAGGTCGGTCATACGTCCCTGCTGCGCAAGCGTCATACAGGTATAGGATGCATTGGCAACAATGTTGTAGTCCGTGCCGCCCGCAATGACCATATTGGACACCGCGTCCACAACCTCGCCTGCAATGCTTCCGGGCTCAGGCAGCATCTGCACAACCTCAATATTGCACTTCAAACGCTCTTCCAGTGCCAGATTTCTGTTATATACGGCATCGTTGATGGGGTCGGAATCCAACTCTTCTACGTAAACCTCGCTTTGGTTGACACTCTCCACGCGCGAGATCACCACGATATCGCGGCCGCCCAGGTCTACCTCACCCAGATCGTCGCGGTCGTTGCTGGTTTCAAGCTCCTCGCTTGCGGTTTCCGAAGTGGATTGATCCTCACTCGAAACGTCGCCATCCGCACAAGCAGCCAGTACGGACAGCAGCATGACAGCAAGCAACATCCAAATGATAATTTTTTTCATGCTTTCCTCCATTCATTTTTAAGAAAACTTTATTTCATTTTATATTATAATCCTTTCCGGAACAATTGTCAAGATTTTTCTTGTAAGGAACTGCCCTTTTCAATGTACGCAAGACACAGAGGGCTTTTTTGATCGGTTAAAGAAAAAAAGTAAAAATACACAATAATTTTTTTTCGTTTTTTCGATATTTATTGAAAAAAACTCTATACAAAACGCAAAATTCGTGATACAATAAAGTGAAAATTTATTCCGCAAAGGAGCTTCTTTTATGAAACTGGTTTATAAGGGTAAAACAAAGGACGTATACGAGCTGGAAAACGGCAACGTAATGCTCAAGTTCAAGGACGACTGCACCGGCAAGGACGGCGTGTTTGATCCGGGCGAAAACAGCGTTGGCCTGACCATTGACGGCATCGGCAAGGCAAATCTGATCTCCTCTATCCACTACTTTGAGCTGTGCAAGAAGGCCGGCATCAAGACCCACTACGTCAGCGCAGACGTGGAAAACGCAACCATGGAAGTGCTTCCCGCGGAATGCTTCGGCAAGCCTCAGGGCGGCGGCGGACTGGAAGTCATTTGCCGTCTGGTCGCAACCGGCAGCTTTGTCCGCAGATACGGTGAATACATCAAGGACGGCACTCCCCTGCCCGGCGGCTACGTGGAATGCACCTTCAAGAACGACGCAAAGGGAGACCCGCTGGTTACCGGCGAGGGCCTGGTGGCACTTGGCATTATGACTGCCGAGATGTTCGAATCCCTCAAGGCACAGACCCTGGCCATCACCAAGATCGTAGCAGACGATCTGATGTCAATCGGTCTTGATCTGTGGGATATCAAGTTCGAGTTTGGCTACCACAACGGCGAAGTCGTGCTGATCGACGAGATCGCGTCCGGCAACATGCGCGTCTACAAGGGCGACACCATCGTTGAGCCCACCGCGCTGACCGAGATGATCAATAACAGATAAGAAAAAAGTGAAGCCTGCATCCGCACGGATGCAGGCTTTTTGTTTATAAAACACCGGCAGATCGAAGAAATCTGCCAGTGTTCTTTTTACTATGGTTTTTCAATTTTCACAACACAAAAATCCTTATACTTCTCTGTTTTCCCTTCAAATACTTCATTCATTAACGCAATATCCATACTCCACGTTGAAATCACATAAAAGCATCCCGACGGTTTTAGCACACGCAAGCACTCTTTTTCAATCAAATCCCATTGTGTGTGCACGTGTGCAAATGCATTGTACATGATCACAGTATCAAATATGCCATCGGAATAAGTCATATGACAAGCATCCATTTTTTGAAAGCTTACATTTGAAGGCATATCTGTTGGAACTCGTTGTGTTTCAATATCAATGCAATCTACGCTTTTGGCATACCTTGCAGCAGAGACAGAAAACTCTGCGCAACCGCACGCTACCTCAAGAATACTCTTATCCGCGATATCCGAAGATAAAGCTTTCACAATCAAATCAGTCTTTTTCATACAAATTGCTTTTTATCTTCTGAGCATAATCTCAATAATTTCCCTATCGGTATCCTTCATGCCCTCGCGCGCCATGTCGCTGACGTTGTCGATGGTGTTCTCCACGCCCTTGGTCACGATGCCGTCGCCGCCCACAAACTGCTTTCCCTGCATATACATATGCATTCCGAGCAATCCTGCCTCGACGCTGGACGCGATCTTGGCCGCACAACTGGCCTTTGCGCCGTCGCAAATAACACCCGAATTGATGGCAAGTCCGTTGACCACGGTGTGCGCGATCTCGCGGTATTTGCCGCCGTGCAGATACATGACGCCCGCAGCCGCGCCGCAGCCTGCACTGGTAGCACCGCAATACGCGGACAAGGCACCGATGCCGGTTTTCAGACGAATGGTGGTCAGATTGGACACCAGCAGTGCGCGCAGCATCTGCTCATGTGTCACGCCCATTTCCTTGGCGTAAATGATAACCGGCAACGAGGTGGTCATACCCTGATTGCCGCTGCCCGAATTGATCACAACCGGCAGCTCACAGCCGTTCATGCGCGCGTCCGAGCCGGCTGCCGCGTATGCCTTGGCCTTATTGGCCACTCCGTCACCGTACGCTGCCAGCAGCACCTTGCCGATCTCCGAGCCGTAATGGCCCGAAAGGCCCTCATTGGCGATTGCCATATTGTATTCGATCTGACGCTCCAACACATCGGAAACATCTGCAAGATCGGCCGTATCCGCAAATTCCACGATCTGCTCAATATTCAGCAGCTCATAATGTGCCTCCTCGCGCTCGACCTTCTCGGGCTTGGCCGCAAACAGCACCTCGTCATCGCGCACCACGCTCTCCACGTGTGTGTGCTTATTGGTCAGCAGCACGCTTGCACTGCTCTGCCCTGCAAACACCGTGATGCGGATCGAGAACACACAATTTCCATCTGCGCGTACTACCTCAATGGGAGTGGCATCACGATAGGCACTGATCTTTGCAATCTCCTTTTCGGTCACGTGAGAGATGACCTCCAACTCAGCATGCGGATCTCCCGCCACGATTCCGGCCGCAACCGCTGCCTCAATACCCTTCAAACTGCCCGTGTGCGGAATAAACACGCTTTTGACGTTCTTGATCACATTGCCGCTGACATCCACCCGCACTCTCTCAGGCGTAGCCCCCAGTGCTTCTCTTGCGATGGCAGACGCATATGCAATGGCAATCGGCTCTGTACATCCCATCGCGGGGATCAATTCCTTATGTAAAATGGCGACGTACGCCTCATAAATCTGCTTTTCCATGCTTTTCTCCCTGTTTATATACCTCTGAATCCCTTGCCAATGATCTCGCTGCTATTGGAAACAATCACGAATGCACCGGGATCGATCTGCTTGACGATCCTTTTGAGTCTGACACCTTCAACACGGCGGCAAACGGTCAAAAGCACGGTTTTCTGCTCTCCTGTATATCCGCCAATCCCTTGAATTTTGGTAAAGCTGTGGTGAATGCTTTCGGTAATGTAGCTGCTGATTTCCTCGGGCTTGGTGGTAATGATGGTAAAATATTTGGAGGTGTTCATATTCTCGATGACACCGTCAACCAAAAATGCCTTTGCGAAAAGGCCTAACAGCGAGAAAAGTCCCGTCTGCATACCAAATACCCAAAATGCACTCACAGCGATGACAAAATCGGTTGCCAGTAATGCTTTTCCGATATCCAGATTGGTGTATTTCTTCAAAATCAGTGCAACAATATCCGTACCGCCCGAAGAGGAATCGGTAAAGAACAGCATGGCAGAGCCGATAGCGGTCAGTAATATGGCATATGCCAGCTCCAAAAAGGGCTGATCGGTAAAAGGCTTGGGCATAGGCCAAACGTGCTCAAGCACAAATGTGCCCAGTGAGAATAAGAGGCTGCAATACACGGTTTTGATCGAAAATCCCTTTCCCAAGAAAATAAAGCCTATGATCAGCAAGAGCACGTTGATCACGGTTAAAATATTGGCTGTGGTAAAATAAACCGCCAGATCGGGAAAATACTGCCCTACGGCACCGGCAACAACAACTGCGATACCGCTGACTCCCCCCGTAGAAAAGCCGTTGGGAATCTTAAAAAAATACACGCCAAGCGTGGTCAGCAATATACCCAGATTCATGATTGCAAAATTTTTCAGCTTTTGTTTCATACAGACCTCTATAGCCGAAGAGAGCTGAACTCACACGGTTTTGCTCGGCAAATATCTGCATCTGTGGCAGACAAAATGCTCGCAATATCTTATATTGCTTCGCATTTTCTCTTTGCATCTGCGAAATATTTGCTCGCGCAAAACTGCGCAGCACGCTCCGGCGTTGAATTTTTTGATGGATTTTGTCAAAGCGAGTCGAAGCAAGATACGCATCTTGCGAGATGAGATTTGGCGAAAGACGCGAAAAATTCTCGCCGCAGGGCGCAGCCACACGAAAGCCGGGTCAAATAGGTTTTGACACGCAGATTTTTCCAATCCCTGCATCTCATCCTTTGGGCATATTTCCTATATGCCCTGCAGGAAGAGCTTTTGGGATTGAAAAAATCTGCTGTGTCAAAACTGCTTGCACCTTACGGTGAAGGCATTTTTGATGGATTGCGTGAAAGCGAACTAAAGTAAGATAATCATCTTACGAGGTGAGCTTTTGCGCAAGACGCACAAATGCATCACCGTAAGGCTATTCGACTCGGCTTCCGTGTGGCTGAAAGTTCGGCTCTCTTCGGCTATAATGGCACAAAAGGATTCACCCCGCATAACGCTGATGAATCCTTTACGTGTGTTTTGATGGTAAATAGGATTAGTCTTCCTTCTGCTTCAGAGTGATTACCTGCTTGCCGCCGTAGAAACCGCAAACCTTGCAAACACGATGTGCCAATACCATTTCATTGCATTCGGGATTGGAGCACTTTACCATACCGGGCATAGCGAGCTTGGAGTTGTTGGATCTTCTCTTGTCTCTGCGTGCCTTGGATACCTTTCTCTTCGGTACTGCCATAATTACACCTCCTCTTTGGCGTACAGGCTTATACCGTACACCGCATTATATCAATTTTTTTATAAACTTATATCTGTTCCCGATTTCCGGGGCACATTCAAATTCAATCGTCGCTCTCTTCCAGCAGCTTTGCAAGCACTGCCAGTCTGGGATCGATCTCGCGCGTGTTGCAGCCGCACGCACCGTGCTTGAGCTGCTTGCCGCACTTGGGGCAAAGCCCGGGGCAATCCTGGTCGCAAAGGAACTTTGTGGGGAACGAAAGGATCATTTCCTCCACCAGCTGCTCGTCAATGTCCAGCTTACCGTCCCTGACGATGATGTACTCGTCCACGTTGTCGTCGATCTGCTCCTGGGTCAGCGAACGCTCCTCTGCCACGGTACGCTCAAAGCAAACCGTGTAGGTGCCGGTCACGTCGTCCAGGCATCTTGCGCAAATGGTTTTATAAGGCATATCCGCCTCCAGCACCAAGCGCATATATCCGCCCGTGTCGGTCACCTTGCCGACCACGTGCGCCTCGGCCGTGAATTCCACGCCTGCGCAGGGCTCGGGCTGAATCGTATAATCCACGTCAAGTGTGTCAACCTCTCCTCGAAGCATGGGGCCCATGTCAAGAATCATATGCACACCTCCCGTAATTTCCAAACGACATAAAAAGCGACAGTAAATATTATAACTGCTAAAGTTGATTTTGTCAAGTGTTTTTTGCGATTTCACCGATTTTTTTCACATTCTTCCAAGCCTTTGCTTGACATGCGGGCAAAAGGATGGTATACTGACCAAAGAAGAGCGCAGAAAGGAGATACGTATGGCACGTTTTGCGATGATTTGTGAATTTAATCCCCTGCACAAAGGTCATGCGTATGCCCTGCAGCGCGCCCGGGAATTGGGAGCGGACGAGATCGTTTGCATCATGAGCGGCAATTTTGTGCAGCGCGGTGAGCCTGCCGTGGCGCACAAGTACACAAGAGCCGAGGCCGCCTTGGCTGCGGGCGCGGATCTTGTGGTCGAGCTGCCCTTCCCGCAGGCCTTGGCAAGTGCCGAGTTTTTCGCCTCTGGCGGCGTGGCCGCTGCCGATGCGCTTGCATCCGACGTACTGCTTTTCGGCAGTGAGAGCGCGGATATCGATCTACTCAAAAAGGCTGCAGGTGCGACTCTGACGCCTGCCTTCAAGCAGCAATACGAGCAGCTTTGCAGGACCAATATCGGCTCGGCCGCGGCCTTTGCCAAAGCCCTGGAGAAGACTTGCGGACAAGACTTTTCCCTGCTCTCCAACGATCTTTTGGGACTTGCCTACTGCAAGGCTACCCTGGCGGGCGGCTATGAGATCGAGCCTGTGTGCATCAGGCGCGAGGGCGCTGCCTACAACGATGACGCCTTGACCGAAGGCTTTCCCAGCGCAACGGCTTTGCGAAAGCTCGGACGCGAGCAAGGATATGCCGAAATGATCGGACGTCTGCCGCACGCTTGCGCGCAAGTCTTTACCAAGGCTTACGAAAACGGCGAAATGCTTGGCGACAACACCGCTTACGGCGCTGCCCTGCTCGGCATTTTGCGCACCATACCCGCACAGCAGATCTGCAAGGCGGCTTTGTGCGGTGGCGGACTTGGCGAGCGAATCGCGCAGGCTGCCCGCGACGCTGCAAGCCTTGAGCAGCTTTACACGCTTTGCGCGCACAAATCCCTGCCCGCCTCTCACGTACGCCGTGCCGTACTGTATGCGGCTCTGGGCATTACAGAGAAGGATCTGCGTAACACCCCCGCTTACCTGTCCGTCCTGGCGGCCAACGCGCGCGGCCGCGCCATTTTGTCCGAGCTGCGCCGCTCCTGCCCCGTACCGCTTGTGACCAAGCCCGCAGACGCCCCTGTGTGCCGACAGCGCGAGCTTGCCGAGCGCGCCGACGCACTGTACACCTTGGGCATGCAAAATCCTCAAAGTGCAGGATTTTTCACGCGTCACGCCCCGATCATGGCAGAGTAAATGAAATTTTTATAAAAATCCTTGACTGCATGCGTTTTTCATGCTATAATAAATAAATGGTATATAATTTTCTGTAAACATAGATTGAAGGAGGCACATTATGGCGAAAGAAACACGCGCTCAGGTGGGCGGCGAATACCTTTATTATAAAGACAAGCCCTTGGTTCGCGAGGGCAACACCATTTGCTACGGCGACATGAACGAGCCCTGCATTCTGATCCTTGAGATCATGTCCTACGTCAAAAACGAAAAGGGCGAGGAGGTTCCCGGCAAGATTCTGATCCAGGTGCTGGATTCCAAGGATCCCACCAAGATCATCAAGCAAGGTCAGAAGGACGGCTTGCACGATGCCTTCAGCATGGGTCTGATCTGGCTGGAAAGAGCCCTTTTGGCACAGTAATTGCATAGTGAAAATGTCTCTCTTACCAAAAAAGAGAGACATTTTTTCGTAAAAAACACGAAAAATACTGGCCAAGTTCAGAAAATTGTGCTATAATGAAAGCATCACTGCATGGAGGTAGCATCCGTGAAGATACAAACAAGACATTCCATCATCTGGCGACTGTTGCGTGGCCCCGTTGCCCTGTTCTGTAAGCTCAAGTTTGGCTACACCTACGAGTCCGCAAAAAATCTGCCCGATCACTATATCGTGCTCTCCAACCACACCACCGACTACGACTGCGTGCTGGTTGCCTGCTCATTCAAGAAGCAAATGTACTACGTTGCCAGTGAGCACATCGCGCGCTGGAAGCACGGCTTTGGCCTCTTGAACTGGGCTCTTGCCCCCATTCTGCGCAAAAAAGGCACCACGGCGGCAGCCACCATCATTGACATTCTGCGCAAGGTGCGCAAGGGCGCAAGCGTTTGCATGTTTGCCGAGGGTGTGCGCTCCTGGGACGGCAAG
>JAZNZB010000070.1:0-52323 GCA_045594705.1 Eubacteriales bacterium | reverse complement strand
CCCGCAGGGCAAATATCACTCGCCAAGGGCGAATATCACTTTTGCTATGCAAAAATATCACTGCGCCAATGGCGCAATATCACTTGTCCTCAAGTCCCGATTCTCCCGCAAGCGGATTTGCCGACATGGCCTCTTCCATGTTCTTGTTTGCCACGTGGGTATAGATCTGTGTGGTATTGAGCTGCTCGTGACCGAGGATCTCCTTGAGCACGCGCACGTCCACGTTGCCCGATTGATACATCAGGGTGGCTGCTGTGTGGCGCAGCTTATGTACCGAATAGTGCTTGGCACCAAGGCCTGCAAGATCGAGATATTTATAGACCACGAACTGAATGGTTTTGACGCTGATGCGCTGGCTGCGGTTGCTTAAAAACAGTGCCTTGTCGGTGTTTTTTTTGTATTTTTCCTGCATTCTTTCCTGCATGTACTGTGAAAGCGCCGTGCGGCAGGATTCGTTGAGATAGATGATGCGCTCCTTGTTGCCCTTACCGATGACGCGCACCGAGCGGTATTCGCGGTCAAGGTCGGGCAGGTTAATGCCTGCCAGCTCGGAGACACGCATGCCGCAGTTGAGAAACAGCGTGATCATGCACCAGTCGCGCACGCGGTTGGGGGAAGAGGTATCATTCTTGATCGCATCCAAAAGGGCATGACATTCCTCGAGAGAGAGGTGCTTGGGGAGTGCCTTTTTCTTTTTTGGCGTTTCAATGTCTGCGGCCACGTTGGTATCAAGCAGATGACGCTTGACGGTCAGATATTTATAAAACGCCTTGATGGCGGAAAGCTTGCGCGCCTTAGCTGCGCCGTCATTTCCGCGCACGCTGCCGGTATAGACAAGAAATTCATAGATGCGATCGGTGGTGATCCTCTTGATATAATCAAGATCCACTCCGCGGATATCAATGCGTTCAAAATCCTCGCCTTCAAGCGAAGTGCCCGTGTCCTTTGCCAGCAGCCAGCGGAAAAAGGTGCGCAGATCCGAGAGGTATTCGCTCACGGTCTTTTCCGAGCAGCCTTGGATGACGGACTTGTAAGAAGCAAACTCCCTGACGACGTCGGGGAATTCCTCTAAGTTGACGGTATATGCCATAAAACTACCTTCTTTTTTAACATTCTATTACTATTATACACCAAGCCGTGATTTTTTAGTGGATAAACTGTAAACATTCGTCGACCGTACTTGTTTTATTTTGCGAAAATCGGTATAATGGTGACAACATAAATGTGAAACGGAGCATCTATGAAGAACTTTTTTTCCAAGCATTCCTATGATTTTGTGCGCATGCTGCTTGTGCAGAGCGTCATCGGCGGCTTTTTCGGCTTTGCTCTTGCCATTGCCGTAACAGGTATCGGGACGCAGAACAGTGAGAGCGGTACGGTGGGGGATACCACTGAGATCCTTTTGATTGTCACGAGCGTGCTTGCAATTGTGTTTTATCTGTTTTTGATCTACGTTCATATCTGGGAGATTGGCGGCAAGGATCAGATGTCACATCAGGTGCGCGGGACAAAGCCCAATATTTATAAAGGGCTTTTGATTGCACTGTGTGCCAACGTGCCCAATTTCCTGCTGGCTGTACTGATTGCGATCGGTCGCTTTTTTGAGGGCAATGAGATCTGCGCATCGATCGGCTTTGTGGCGGATCTGATCACAAAGTTTATCCACGGTATGTATCTGGGCATCATCCAGCATGATTTTGGCGGTGGATTTTTGCTGATGAATCAGTGGTGGATCTTTTTCCTTCTGCCCATTCCCGCACTGCTGACCTCGTTTGCTGCCTATAATATCGGCCGTAAGGGCTGGCACCTGACAGGGATTCTTGCGCCTGTCGTACCCGAGTCGGACAGACCGACCAAAGAGGAGCGACGCGCAGCAAGAGCGGCGAAGAGAAAGAATAAGTGAAATTTTGTAGGGACCGGTGTCCCCGACGGTCCGTAAGAATGCAGAATTGCGGCAGAAAGCCTTTGCGAGTGCAAGGGCTTTCTTTTTATCTTTGAAATAAATTACAAAATCCGCATCGTTCACATAAAGTTCACACTATTTTGCAAAATATGTGGTATAATGTACTATCACTATTTTTGTCAAAAAACATAACACTTTTTGGGAGGGTATTATGGCTGATTTGAAAATGCTTGCCATCGACCTTGGCGCGTCCAGCGGCAGAGGTATCGTTGGCTCTTTTGACGGCGAGAAGCTGACCTTGCGCGAGAACCACCGCTTCTCGAACGATCCTATGTACGTAAACGGCAGATTTACGTGGGATATTCTGCGCATCTACTTTGAGATCAAGAACTCGATCACCAAAACCGTCATCGACGGTGACGACATCGCAAGCATGGGTATCGACACCTGGGGCGTTGACTACGGTATGATCGACAAGAGCGGCAGACTGATGGCTAACCCCATCCACTACCGTGATGCAAGAACCGAAAACGTGACCGACTACGTCAAGAACTTCGTATCTCCCGAAGAGATTTACAACGTGACCGGTATCCAGGCAATCGACTTCAACACGCTCAATCAGCTGGCTGTTGAAAAGAGAGACAACGCAGAGGGCTTTGACAGAGCAGATAAGATCCTGTTCATTCCCGACCTGCTCAACTACTTCCTGACCGGCAAGATGGCCACCGAGTATACCATCGCCTCCACCGGTATGATCCTGGATGCAAGCTCCAGAAAGATTGCAACCGATCTGCTCGCAAAGCTGGGCATTCCCGAAAGCAAGTTCGCGCCCATGGTTGAGCCCGGTACTTGCCTTGGCGGTCTGCTGCCTTCCATCTCCGACGAGGTTGGCAAGAACCGCATTCAGGTATATACCACTGCTTCTCACGATACTGCATCCGCAGTCATCGCTGTTCCCGCAACCAAGAAGGACTTTATTTACATCTCCTCCGGTACGTGGTCGCTCATGGGCGCAGAGCTGAATGCTCCGCTGATCAACGATGCGACAAGAGAGGCAAACTTCACCAACGAGGGCGGCGCGCAGGGAACTATCAGATTCCTCAAGAATATCATGGGTCTTTGGATCATTCAGGAATCCAGAAGACAGTGGAAGAGAGAGGGTAAGGATTACTCCTTCGCTCAGATGGAAGCATGGGCTAAGGAATGCACACCCTTCCGTTCTCTGATCAACGTGGACTACAAGACCTTCAATACTCCCGGCAATATGCCCGAAAAGATCCGCGATTACTGCCGCATGACAGGCCAGCCCGTTCCCGAAACGGTTGGCGAGGTCGTTCGCTGCATTTACGAATCGCTGGCTCTGAAGTACCGTTACACCGTAGAAACCATTGGCAAGCTGCAGGGTAAGCCCGCAACCATGATCAACGTGGTTGGCGGCGGCACCAAGGATAAGTTCCTGTCCCAGATGACCGCTGATGCTTGCGGCATTCCCGTATGCGCAGGTCCCGAAGAGGCAACCGCAATCGGTAACCTGGTCTCCCAGGCAATCGCACAGGGCGAGATCAAGGACCTTGCCGAGGCAAGAGTGGTAGTTGCGAACTCCTTTGAGATGAAGCACTACGAGCCCTGCACCGAAAGAGGCGCATGGGATGAAGCATACGCACGCTTCTGCAAGCTGCAGTAATTTTGACAACCAAGTGATCATTTACGGAGGTACAACATGAAGGAACAGCAGTTTGCTGATCTTAGCCTGATTGGTATGCGCGGATGCGAGGAGATCGCAAAGAAGGTTGACTATTATCTCAAGGATTGGCACGGTCTTTCGCAGGACGATACGTATCTTGTCAACGTGACCTGTCCCAGATTCGGTACGGGCGAGGCAAAGGCTTTGATCAAGCAGTCCATGCGCGGCCAGGATGTTTATATCATCTGTGACGTATTCAATTACAGTGTGACTTATAAAATGTACGGTATGACCGTTCCCATGAGTCCGGACGATCATTATGCCGACCTTAAGCGCGTGATTGCTGCGATAGCAGGTAAGGCAAGAAGAATTACCGTGATCATGCCCATGCTTTACGAGGGCAGACAGCACCGCAGACAGGCAAGAGAATCACTTGACTGTGCGCTGATGCTGCAGGAGCTGGTAGCGATGGGTGTGTCCAACCTCATCACCTTTGACGCACACGACCCCCGAATCTGTAACGCCATTCCGCTCCACGGCTTTGACGACGTCAGACCCACCTACCAGATGATCAAGGCACTGGTACGAAGCGTTCCCGACGTGATGATTGATAAGGACAACATGGTCATCATTTCTCCCGACGAGGGTGCTATGCAGAGATGCATGTACTATTCCTCGGTGCTGGGTCTGGATATCGGTATGTTCTACAAGCGCCGTAACTACTCGATCGTAGTCAACGGCAAAAACCCGATTGAGGCACACGAGTATCTCGGTCAGGATCTGCACGGCAAGGACGTGCTGATTGTGGACGATATGATCTCCTCGGGCGAATCCTTGCTCGACGTTGCTTCTCAGCTGAAAAACAGGGGAGCAAAGCGCGTATTTGCCGCTGCTTCGTTCGGCTTGTTCACAGATGGCTGCGACAAGTTTGATAAGGCCTATGAAACGGGCTTGATCGACAGAGTGCTGTCCACCAACCTGGTCTACCGCCGTCCCGAGCTTGCACAGAGGGATTGGTTTGTTGAGGTGGATATGTCCAAGTATATTTCCTACATTGTTGAGACGCTCAACCATGACACCACCATCAGCGAGCTGCTGGATCCTGTGACCAAGATCAATGCGCTTATGGAAAAGCACAGAGCAGATCTTGCCGCCCAGGGCCAGATCAAGATGGAAATCTGAAAAAACAACCGCCCGCGCGCAGCGTGGGCGGTTTTTTACGCAAAATAACTGTTGCAATTATAAATATATTGTGATATAATATAAATAACTATAGGCAAAGGATGTTTTTTATGAAGCTGATTGCATTTCCCGAGTGCGGAAAGATTGTCAATACACACGGCGTTATGGGCGCTGTCAAAATAGAATCCTGGTGCAATACCCCGCAGGTGCTTGCAAAGCTCAAGCGCGTCTATCTGCCTGCCAAAGAAGGTATGAAGGAAATCGCCGTTAAGCGCGCATCCGTGTTCAAGCAGTTTGTAATTGCTGAGCTGGAGGGTGTGACTACCGTGGACGCGGCAAACGCGCTGCGCGGCAAGGTGCTGCATGCAGCAAGGGAAGATTTGCATATTCCCAAGGGCGAATATCTGATCGCCGAGCTGATCGGGCTTGACGTGGTGGACGTACAGACCGGCAAGATCTACGGACAGCTTTCCGACGTGCTGGATCAAGGACCTGCCGATATTTACGTGGTCAAGACCCCGGACGGTGAGCGCATGATGCCTGCCGTGGACGAGTTTGTCAAGGGCATTGATCCCGAGCGCGGCATTCTGGTCGCACCCATCGGCGGCATGCTGGAGGATTGATCATTTATGCGATTTGATATAATGACGCTGTTTCCGGATCTTGTGAATACCGTGCTTGGAGAGAGCATCATCGGTCGCGCGCAAAAAAGCGGCGCGATCGAGGTACATACGCATCAGATCCGCGATTATTCAGAGGACAAGCACCGCCGCGTGGACGACACGCCCTATGGCGGCGGAAAGGGCATGCTGATGGCAGCACCGCCCGTATATAACTGCTTTCAGGGTGTGCTGCGCAAGCAGGCAGAGGACGGCTTTACAGGCACGCGCCGCGTCATTTTTCTGTCTCCCGCAGGCAAGGTGCTGACGCAGAAGAAAGCAGAAGAGCTGGCAGGCTACGACAATCTCGTGCTGCTTTGCGGCCATTACGAGGGCATTGACTGCCGCGTGATCGACGAGATCGTGGATGAGGAGCTTTCGATAGGCGACTACGTACTGACGGGCGGTGAGATCCCCGCATGCATTCTGGTGGATGCCGTGGCGCGTCTTTGTGACGGCGTTCTGGCGGATCCCGAATGCTACGAAAAGGAAAGCATTTCCTCGGGGCTTTTGGAGTATCCTCAATACACAAGACCTTATGAATGGCATGGCGTGACGGTTCCCGACGTGCTGATTTCGGGACATCATGCCAATATTGAAGCGTGGCGAGTGCAGAAGGCCACCGAAAAAACCGAACGGGTCAGACCCGATTTACTGCAAAAGAACGATTGAAGGGAGGGGACGTCTTGATTGAGCAAAATAGTTCACCGAAAAAAGAGCGAGTTGGCTCGCTGTTTTACCACTTGTTCGACCGATTTTCGGTCTGGTTATATACCATTCTGTGCAACTGCCTGCCGGCAAGACTGCTGACCTCTTACGAGACGCTGGAGCTGCGTTGGAGCCGTCTTTACACTTATGTGATTGGAACACCTGACCGTAAGCTGCGAAGGAGACTTCACGAGATCCGTCTGACGGTAGCAAGGCTGATGGAAACCAGTAAGCTGTTGGTCATCCCGGACAGGATCGCGCGGTTTTTCCTGCATTGTCCGCTCAACGTATTTGGTATCTTCTTTTTGATCCACGGTGCTCTGGGCGCGGCGGTATACTTTGTTTCCAACCGTATGGACGTTACCTATGCCGGGAACATCGGATGGGGCATTGCGGGAATTGCGATCGCAGTTTGCTCACTGCCGCTTTTAAGTAGCAGCAAGCCCTTGTACCGTGCCGTATTTGGCAGTCGTATTATCAGTAAGATCCTACGGTCATATCTTGGGCTGGAGCCCTCGAAAAAAGGACATGAGAAAAAGGAGCGAGGCAATACGCTGTGGGTCTACGGTGCATTGCTGTTGGGCGTAGTCGCAGGTGCTACAACATATTTTGTTCATCCGTTTACTGTTCCGGTAGTTTTACTTACGTTGGTTATGGCAGCCCTTGTGCTATATATTCCCGAGGCAGGCGTGCTGCTTGCACTGGCAACCTTTCCTTATTGGTGGGCCACGGGACATTCGGCACTCTGTGCCGTCGCAATTTCCGGAGTTACACTGATCAGCTTTATCAATAAGCTGGTGCGCGGAAAGCGCGTTCTGCATATCCGCCTGCTTGACTTCGTTGTGCTGCTGATTTGCCTGCTGTTTGCCACACACGGCGTGTTTACGCAAGGAGATCTGACCTCACTGCTTTACGGTGTGGGGTATACGCTGCTGATCGCC
The DNA here is from genome assembly GCA_045594705.1 of Eubacteriales bacterium. GTDB lineage: Bacteria > Bacillota > Clostridia > Oscillospirales > CAG-272 > SVQP01. The sequence goes on along the minus strand of JAZNZB010000070.1, from coordinate 45,246 downwards.
ATGTATTTTCCTGTGGTCAGTCTGATGCGATCTCCCGAGTGGCTGAACAGATGCTACAGATTGCTGACAATCTCGGGAGCGGTGCTTTCCGTGATCAGCGTGCTCCCATTTGCATATATTCTTGATTTTTTGGATATGCTGTTCATCCGTGTGGATTTTTCCATGATGACCGAGCTGTTTGCCGACTATGAGGTCTATTTCGGGGAAATCTCTTTGATTGGCGGCATGCTTATGATGCTGTTGCCCGTGATGCTGACGGGAATTGTCGGTAAACGAACCATTACAGGCTTTTTCTGGAACATGCTGTGGGTCGTGACGGGCTGCTTATCTGTGCTTGCGACCATGCACATGGGTGCTTGGCTGGGGCTTGGCGTCATGCTGTTACTGTTCTTCTTTATGTATAGCTACAGAGCACTGAGTACCGCTATGCTGATGACGTTTCCCGTGACCTGTGCCGTTGCCTGGTATGGGGATATCAATAGATTGCTCAATTTGAGTCAGCTTGAGATCGTACAGGCGATCCTGGATGTGGTCGTCACGTTCTGCAACGCAACGCCTCAAAGAAAAGCCATTGCCGACAGTGTATTTCAGCTGTCCCGTGATCACGCGCTGGGTGTCGGCCTTGGAGAGCACGCCGTACGGGCGGTGTTCCCGCAATATGCAGCTCCGGGCATGGAGAGCATGACCGATATGCAGAATGCATATTTGCAGCTGCTGACCGAATGCGGATATCTTGCCTTGATCCTGTTCTTTGCCATGCTCTTGCTGTTTGGTATGAGCATGCTGACCTATTTGCGCCGCGGAAACAATCAGATTACCAAGGCGCGTGTCGCAGCAGGACTTGCAGGCATTGGCGGTGTGCTCGTGTTTGGGCTGACCTGTAACATTTTGGGAAGCGCAAGCGTGTTTATGCTGTTCTGGCTGATCATTGCACTCAGCAGTGCAAGTCAGCGCACGCAATATGAGTTGCTGGCACGTGCGGTTCAAACGCACGGTGCCACCAGGGAGCGCTCGGATATCGCGTTCCAATCAAAATAAAGAGAGGGGAATTATCATGCCTGATCATAAAAAGAATCAGATCTCAGCAGACGATCAGAAGGCCTCCAGCATAGCACCGGATGCTTCCTTGACGCCGCCTGTGAGTGAGACAAAGAAAAGAATCCGTAAAGCCCCCAAGGTCAAGAAGAAAAAGAAAAAGGAATTGCCTATTGTGCTGGATATTCTGATCGTGATCGTCCTGCTTGCGGCGATTGCGGGTGCGGTTTTCGGGATTTATTCCACGGGCAAATACTTCTCGACCAGATACGCACAGGTGGAGATCACTTATACCTTGCTTTTGGATGATGTAGATGCCGTGCTTGCATATGATGACGATGGCGAATGCGTGATTACGTCTGACAGCTATGTTTATATGACAGAGAATGAACAAGGGCATTCTCTCGGACAGGTGCTGGATGTGGAATGCGTTGCGGACAGTCAGCAAGAGAGCAGTGAAACAGTGGATATATACGTGACTGTACATACGGTAGCGGACTATAACTATACGCTGGGATATTTTGTAGGCCAGACCAAGATCGCAGTTGGCAAGAGCTACATCCTGCGCTTTGAAGGTCTTATGAATGATGCTGTGATCGTGGAGCTCCAGATAAACGAAAAAGCGTCCTGACGGCACTGTTCACTCTACATGACACGGAGGTTAAAATGAACAAAGAAGAGAAGAATAAAACGCTGTTTTCATCCGGTGGCGTTTTCGTAGATATTTTTATCGGCTTTCTGATCGCAGCCTGCATTGCAGGTGTGGTCTACCGTTGCTTTATTTATGACCCGCATGCCAATGAAAAGGCGGGGGAATCCTATATGGTGTATTTCGAAATTCAGAATGCCCAACCCGGCTATGCCGATTACTTAGAGGATGGAGATTCGGTATACGATGGAGCGAGCGGACTTCGCGTAGGTGCACTTGCCGTTTACAGCGGCAGCCCCGATGGCGCGGCTGTGCTGACCTCGGGTGAGATAAGTGATGGCTTAACTGTGACGGGTGTGTTCAGATCCCGCGCAGGTGAGATGGAAGAGGGAAGCCTGGTGCTGGATGGCACGTACAGACTGACGCCCGGTCAGGTGCTGGAGCTCTATACGGATACCGTGGCGGTGACCGTACGCATTTTGAAGATTACCGATCAGGCACATCTGACGATCCCCGAGGAGCAGTCCACCGAGGTTGAGCAAACCGAAACGGATTCCGAAGCTGAATCCGAAACAGTACCCGAGACAGAATCGGTGGAAACCGAGTAAAGAGCGAAACAATTTTGTGCAGTTGTGCAAAATGACGAAAATTTATTTGTCCACTTGTCATATTTTCCTATAGAATGACGCTTGATTTTGATGCCGCCTTTTGTTATACTTATAATAGTTAAAACTGTCATCTACTATTTAAGAAACAGGGAGAAATATATGAAGTCTTGTCAAGTTGTTATTACCAATGCAAGCGGTTTGCATGCCAGACCCGCTACGTTCTTTATTCAGAAGGCAAACAGCTACAGATGCTCTATCTGGATTGAGAAGGACGAGCGCAAGGTCAATGCAAAGAGCCTTTTGGGCGTTTTGTCTTTGGGAATTGCTAAGGGCATGTCCGTAACTCTGAGTGCGGATGGACAGGATGAAGAGCTTGCGTTGCAGGGCTTGCAGGCTTTGATTAATTCCGGCTTTTCCGAATAAGAATGCAGGCTTGTAAGAAAACGGTGTGATGGACGTGGTGTACAAATGTCCGCACACCGTTTTTTCATTTTGAAAGGGGAGGGATTGCTATGTCCGATCATGGCGCAAGATTGCAGCGTTTGCTGGACAAGGCAAACTCGCTGCCCCTGTGTCCCGGCGTGTATATGATGAAGGATGCCGCGGGCAAGGTGATCTACGTGGGAAAATCCCGCAAGCTCAAAAACCGTGTGTCGCAGTATTTTCAAAACAGCGAAAAGAATACCAAGACGGCTCGTATGGTGGATCGCGTACAGGATTTCGACTATATTCTGTGTGAGACTGAGATCGAGGCCTTGTCCCTTGAGAACACGCTGATCAAGCAATATACGCCCAAGTATAACATCCGACTCAAGGACGCCAAGTCCTACCCGTATATCAAGATCACGGACGAGACCTATCCGCGCCTGGTCATGACACGAAAACGAGAGGCGGACAAAGGAAAGTATTTCGGCCCTTATTCGGGTACAGCGACCGTGTATTCGGTCATCGGGTCGTTGCAAAAGGCCTTGCAGCTGCCAAGCTGTAAGCGCAAATTTCCCGAGCAGATCGGCAAGGAGCGGCCTTGCCTGTACTATCAGATCAGGCAGTGCTGCGGCGTTTGTACAGGTAAGATCAGCCCCGAGGAATATGCCGAAAAGATCCATACAGCCGTTGAGCTGTTGCGCGGCAATACGGCGGCAGAGAAAAAGCGACTGACCGAGCGCATGTACGCACTTGCCGAGCAGGAGAGATACGAGGCTGCGGCCGTTTGCAGAGATACCATATCAGCACTTGACCGTCTTTCGCAAAAGCAAAGCGTGGTGGGTGCGCCCGATGACGAATATGACGTGTTCGGGCTTTACGACGATGGCGTTTTATCCGCGCTTTCGGTGTTTTTCGTGCGCGGCGGCGTTTGTACCGACAAGCAGGACTATTTGTTTGACAAAGAGAATATTACCGACAGAGAGTCACTTCTGTCGTTTATTTGCGACTTGTATCGCGGCAGATCGGATATTCCGCGCCTGATCCTGATCTCGTTCTCTCCCGAGGAAGAAGACAGAAGCATGGCCGCTGAGTATCTTGGCAAGCTGGCGGGGCGCAAGGTTGAGATCCGCACGCCCGAGAGAGGTGTATTGCGTGCACTTTGCGAAACTGTGACGGCCAATGCCAAGGAGGTTGCAGAAAAGAGTGCAACCAGAGAGCGTAAGCAAGAGGGCGTATTGCTCAGGCTTGCGCACCTTTTGGAGCTGGAGACCTACCCCGCGCGTATCGAGTCCTACGATATATCCAACCTTGGCAAGGAGCATCTGACCGCGGGCATGATCGTAACGCGCGAGGGAAGCTTCTCCAAGCGCGATTATCGCTCGTTTAAGATCAAGAGCGTGCAGGGCACGACGGATGACTATGCCAGCATGAGAGAAGCCCTCTCACGCAGATTTGCGCACCTGAGCGATCCCGAGGGCAGCTTTGCCGAGTATCCCGATCTGATTTTGCTGGACGGCGGCAAGGGCCATGTGGCCGTGGTGCGAGAGCTGGCGGCAGAGATGGGCATTGACGTGCCAATCTTTGGCATGGTCAAGGACGATTTTCACAAAACGCGTGCACTTTGCACAGATAAAGAAGAGATCAGCATTGCCAAGGAGACCGCCGTATTTCAGTTTATTTACGGCATTCAGGAGGAGGTGCACCGATACACCGTCGGCACCATGAAAAAGGCCAAGGGAAAAACGCTGGTCACCTCGTCCTTGACGCAGATCCCCGGGATCGGGCCTGCCAAGGCAGCGGCTTTGCTCAAAATGCCCGGAGGTTTACAGGCAGTCAAACGCGCAAGCCGCGAGGAGCTGCTTTCTGTCAAGGGCATCGGAGAAAAGGATGCCGATGCGATCATTGAACATTTCAAAGGAAAGAGATAATCGATTATGATGAGAATTATTACGGGAAAAGCCAGAGGCTGCAAGCTTTATACGCTGGAAGGCATGGACACGCGTCCCACGACCGAGAGAGTCAAGCAGGCGGGTTTTTCCATGATACAGTTTGATATTGAGGGCAGAGATGTGCTGGATCTGTTCGGCGGCTCGGGTCAGATGGGGCTGGAGGCAGTTTCCCGCGGCGCGCGCCACGCTATCATCGTGGACAAAAATAAGGCGGCTGTGGACGTCATCTACAAGAATATGCTCAAGACCAAGCTCGCGCCCGATTGCTTTGTGGTCAAGTCGGACTATGCCGATTTTCTCAAGAGCAGACAGGGCAGAGAGCAATACGATATCGTCTTTCTGGACCCGCCCTATGCATCCGATGCGCTTTCCGAGTCGCTTTTGCTGCTGTTGCGCTACGATCTCTTGAAGCCCGGTGCGCGCGTGATCTGTGAGTCGGGCGAGGAGAACATCTGGGGCAAGCACTTTGCACTTTGCGACCGCTACCGCGTAGTGGGAAAAACGCATCATGCTTCGTCGTTTATCACCATTCTCGAACCCGTGACGGAGGAGGACGCATGAGCCGCGCCATCATTCCGGGTAGCTTTGACCCCATGACGCTGGGGCACTTGCAGGTGATCAAGGCTGCTGCCGAGATCTTTGACGAGGTGATCGTGCTGGTCATGAACAACGACATGACCAAGTACGTCAAGGACGCCAAGGTCAAGGAGTATTTGTTTGATACAAGTGCGCGCGTCGAGATCGCACGCTTGACCTGTGTGGATATCCCGGGCGTGCGTGTGGAAACGCGCGGCGGACTTTTGATCGACGCATTTGACGAGCTTTGTGCAGACGTGATCGTCAAGGGCGTGCGCAATGAGGCGGATTTTTCTTACGAGCAGATCCACGCGGCGTGGAATTTGGCGCACAACCCGCGTGCCAAAACCGTATATTTGCCGTCCGATCCCGCGTATGCACACGTGAGTTCTACGCTCGCGCGCGAGAATCTGCAAAAAGGGGAGAGCCTTGAGGGCGTGCTTGCCCCGAGTGCGATTGCGTGGATCGATAAGTCCCGAAAAGGAGAAGGAAAATGAGCAGAAAAACGATCAGAACCTGTGCGGTGCTTTCAAGCGTGTTGCTGCTTGTATACTTTGTTTACATATTATTCAATGCAGAGCTTAATTCATGGCTTAGCGACTTGCTGGAGAATTTGATATTTGGCGGCGAATTCAATGTCTATGCAATGTTCTACGGCTTCAGCGTCGGATTCTTTTCAAGAGACATCATGCTGGGGCTTGTCTTGCTGATCCCTTCGATTGTGCTGTTGGCTATGTCCAAGCATGAGCAGAGTCGTATCGGCAAACGCTCTACGGTTGCAGCGGTGGTTCTCAGCAGTGTTTGGCTTGGAGTATCCTTGCTGCAATGGGGCGTCAACACAGTGATCAGCATTAATGAATTCAAGCAGATGATCGAGAGTGGCCCTCCTACGATTACTGTGATACCGTATGATGAGACTCTGCAAATGGGCGAGGAGTACGTTGTACAATTTGATTATTCGAGCCTTCCCGCATACATGCAAATACAATTCCTGTTAGGTAAGGCGGTTTCCGTGATTCTGATGGCGATTGCGATCTATTTCCTGATCTCGTTTATCGTAAAGCTGTTTGGAGGCAAGGATGGCAGATTGCTTGCCAAAGCGACCATGATTCAGCCCGCCGTGGGCGTTATGACGCTTGTATTTACCCTTCTGAATACGATCTCCGATATGATATATCAGAATGATTTCGAAGCGTCTTCCAAATTTATGGTACTGTCATTTTCACACACTCGGATCTATCTGGATAATATGATCAATGATCTTCTTCCTCTTGTTTTTGCTTTGCTGATCCTGATCATCGGCTTGATCGGCAAAAAGCAGCATGAGCGCGTACCGCTGCCCGGCGGGTATGAGGAAATGGATTCCGTGGTTGATTTGACGGATGACGACATTGACAACGATCCTATTTCAGATTCAGGAGAGAAAATATGACTCGGAAAACCTTAAGAAAATGTTCGGTTTGGGCGGCAGTCTTACTAATTTTGTATCTCATAACGGTTTATGTCGGTGGCTTTTATATCAGATTCGACTGGCTTTATGAACTGTTGGATTTACCAAGGCGCACGGTTTTATTAAATAGCTATATTCCCATGTATCCGTTGCTGTGCCTTGTCCTGGCTATTCCTACGCTGATGCTTTTGAGTGCGGGAAAAGGAGAGCAGGGAACAAAAGACCGCCGTGTAACCGTTACGACGCTTGTAATGGCAATCATCGGGCTCGCATTCTCATTCGTGCAATGGGGATATGAAATCTTTTATTCGGTTTATTCAGATTGTATCGCACAACAATATGAAATCCATATGTTTAGCTCGACCGAAAGCATGGCCGATTATGCAAAAAGGTATGAGCTTTATCTGATCAAAACAAGGCCCTTTGAGCAAATGTCAACCGTCCTTTATTGGACGATGTTTGCTGTGATGGTCGTGATGGCTATATTTTTGATCGTTTCGTATTTTGTCTGCATGGTGCGCAATCGAAATGACAGGATTCAGTCACGCGTGACCCTGATCCGCCCTGCAGTGGCAGCGTTGTCGTTGGAGTATTTAGCATTTGGTCTGATCAATACATTTCTGATGACGCTGTATATAAATGGTGTTTTGAATATTACGGATGAGCAATACCTGCATTGGATGTATGACCTGTCTCTGCTGCTAAAAGACTGGATTCATGTCCTGATTGCAGTTTTCTTTATTGTGCTGCTGTTTCTCTTAGGATTGCGTGCAAAAAAGGAGCGCGTACCGCTACCCGGCGGGTATGAGGAAATGGATTCCGTGGTTGACGTTACTTATGATGATATGGATGATAAGGAGGAAACTGAATGAAGGCCAGAACCGTCAGGATCAATACGATTTTTACGTCAGCTATGTTACTTGTCTACATTGGATGCATCATACTCAATCTTTTGCTTACTTTGCTTACGAGGAATACGACGATATCGTTACCGGCGGGGATGTTCCTGTGCCTTGCAGTCTTTTTCCCCACTGTTGTCCTGCTGATTTACGGAATCGGGCAAGCCAAGCGCAAGCAGGGGATCTTTGATTTGATCCTTTCTGTATTGACGCTGCTTGTCAGCCTTGTATGGATCATCGTTGTCGTGTTGAATTGGGCAACCGTTTTTGCAAGAAATCTGATTTATGAGCTTTTTTTCAAACTGCTTGCTGTACTGAGCGATCTGCTCACAATACTTTCTTATTTAGACATTGCATTTATGCTGTTTACCACGGTAGTGGCAATCTATTTGCTGATCACGTATCTGATCAGCGTTCTGCGTGCCAAGCAAAAGTGGCTGCAGATCAAGGCAGAGCTGCACAAGCCGGCAATTTCCGTGCTGATTCTCGTACCCAACCTGCTTTCTCTTGTGCAAATGATCATCACAAGGATCATGCTGAACAATCTCAACGTGGGGGTCATGAATCTGGATGAATACAGCACGTTCGTGCAGATCTTTTCATTCGGCTGCGTTGCCGTTGAAATCGTGCTGGCTCTTGCCGTGACCTTAGCGGTGACCCTCTTTGGCTTGATCCTGAAAAAGCAGCCCGTCGCGCTCCCCGAGCAGCCTGAGCTTTATGATCCCGAGCTTGACGATGGGTTTGCGCCTCCTGCGGGAGTCTCTGCACAAGATATGTGGAACTGATAGGAAGGCATGCCATGAATAAAGCAACCGTGATCATTACCGCGATCCTTGCGATGATTCTGATGCTGAATTTCGGCTTTTTGCTGTACGTCGGCGGAAGCACAGTGTATTACTATACCGACGGAGTGATGGATATCGTCTATGCCGTGTTGGCAACTGCTGTGGGCACGACCGTTGCTCTGACCGCCTTACCGCTCGTGATTTCGGATTTTGTCGGACTCCGCAAAAGCAAGAAGGGAAAGAGAGATCTGATCTTTTCGCTGGGGCTTGTCTTGGTTGGCATCCTTTTGACCTTTTATGGCATTCTTGCCTTGTTGGTTTTGCTTCTCGGCGCGCAATTGCTTTACGGGATCCAAAATGCCTTGGGTGTATCGTGGGAGGTTGAGCAGATGCTCACAGAGACTTTGCGCGCGGTAAACTGGCTGGTCGCAGCTCCCACGGCGCTGTATCTGATCGCCGTACCCATGATCCGTATGATCTTTACCAAGCAAAGGGGGCTGCAATACAGAGTCCTTTTGCATCAGCCGATGCTTGGTGTGTCCTTGCTTGCGCTGACCGTTCTTGCGTCGGTGGTCAGTTTGCTGCAAAGACCTACGGGAACTGTGATCAAGGGAATGGCGTTTGCACTTGCTGCGCTTGCCATCCTGTATCTGATCGCCGCGCTTGCAGGGCTTTCAAGAGCCGTCAAGGCGGCACGTCAGAAGCAAGCTGAGGCAAAACAGGGGATAGAAAAGCCAACCGAACCCGCGCAACCCTACGAGCTGCCGTTCGATCTGCCTGCGGGCGTTGATCCGAACGACCTTTGATTTGTCATAAAAATATTTACATAAAGGAGCTTTGTTATGAACAAAAAAGCTGTGATTACAAACATTATTGTTTCCGTGATCATCAATTTACTGTTTGGCGGTCTGCTGATCGGTGCGGGTGCACTCGTGCTTGCTTTCCCGCAGATCTTCCAGGTTGTGCTCAGCGTAGCGTTTGCGCTGATCGGCATTTCCTTGACGCTGACCACCATTCCCAACCTGATCGGCGGCATCGTTTCGATCAAGCAGAAGAAGGGCAAGTTTGACCTGATCTTCTCGATCGTGACTATTGTTATCGGTGTCGTACTGGCTATTTACGGTATCATTACCGCGCTGATCAATATCGGTGTTGCCGGTGTTGGTGTTCCCGGATTTGTAGGTTTGATCATGACCATTATTCGTTGGGTCGTTTGCGGTCTGGTTGCACTGTATCTGATCGTGCTGCCCATTATCCGCATTGTCAAGGCAGAGAGCAAAATGCTGCAATTCAAGGCTGAGCTGGTCAAGCTGATCCTTGGCGTGCTGATCGTGGTGCTGCTTGTTTGCGGACTCTTGGTCAACGTGCTCAATGATCTGATCGGTATTTCTCTGATCGTGGTCGGTGCTCTGACCGTCATTCTGGCCATCGTCAACCTGATCGTAGGCTTGATCGGATTGAAGAAGGCTGATAAGAATCCTTCCGTTGCAGTTGTGATGGATGCTGACGGTGACGGTTTTGCCGATACAGTGGTTGCCGACGTGGATGGAGACGGCAAGGCTGACGCAGTTGGTATGGATCTGGACGGAGACGGTACGGTCGACGTACTGGGTGTGGATACCGACGGTGACGGCAAGGTCGATCAGGTCGTTTCGGGCGATTGATCCGTGATATCATAGACCAATTGGGCTGAAGATTGAGCAAAAAAAGCAGAAGTCTTTGATGATTAAGGCTTCTGTTTTTTTTATTCGAACGGTATTCAATAATAAAGTATATGAATTATCCGTGAACTCGCCGTGCAAAATTCACAGCAAATCACCCCCAAATACGAAAAAAAGACAGAATTACACGCCAATCAAAGCGAATTGATCCCCAAAATCGATCTGAAACAATGCCCGAAAATCTTAAGATTCGACAAATCAAGTGTGCTATAATGGAAACGTTACTTGCAAAACAGCATTGGAGGAAGACGGAATGGTGCAAATGGAATCGGACATGCAGCTCTGTTACGCGGAATATTACGTTGGAGGAAGTCAGGTTAAGGCTGCGCTGGTGGCGGCTCGCGAGGGGATTGGCATGAGATACAGGTTAGTTATGGAGCAGGAGCAGCAAGGTCGCATCTGCGACCTTGGGGGAGAGCTCAACGCAGCGCGCGAAATATTTTTGCGTGTGGTGTGGGGAGGAGTAAGCTTGTGCACGCTTTCTGATGTGGTGGAGGACTGTTTGGGGACGCTTTTTTAATGAATTTGTGCTATGATACGTTTACCAATACAGCAAGGAGGCTTTATGGCGAAAACATATCAGGCAAATCATTTTACAGGACAACAGCTTGACGAGCACATGAGTAAGGTGCTCAACAAAAGCTTTGCAGGACAAGGGCTGACGATTGACGGGGAGGGGATATTACACAATACCGCGCCCGGATACGGCACGCTGCTTAAATCCTATACGCATACCTCCAACAAGGAGGTACATCCCGAGGCGGTGGACGTTGATACGGGATACTTTACGGCAACAGCCCACGGACTGGTTCAAAATCAGATGGTGTTTGTGGCGGTAAATGCACCGTATCATCTCTCTAAGCCTTATCAGCTTCTTCCCAAGGGCTTGCAGATCGGCGTGATTCCGTCCCGTATTATCTCGAGATACTACGTGCAGGTCATTGACGAAAACACATTTGGCATATCCACGGCAAGAGACGGTACAGTTCTGACCTATACCGCAAGCAGCACAATGGATCTGACCAAATTCCATTTTGAGGAATACAAAACCTCGACCATTACGCTGGACGGCCTGCCCAATCTGACCGAGGCTTTAGCGGTCATCGAGGGCAGAACGGCAGGTGCATGCCGCTACGTTGAGCCAAGTGGCTTTATCAGCAACGGCGGCTATTACGGCTTTGCGAATTATGATGACTTTACCAATACGGCTACCAACATGGGCGATACCTGGATCGGCTATAACTGCGGCTGGGGGAGCGTGTATTCCACCATTGAATTCAAGTATATAGGAGAAAGACATCTTTTGCAGACAAAGACCGAGGATACGCTGTGCTTTGGAGAGGACAACGTGGGACAAGCATTCCACAACCGTACCTATTTGCACCGTCCCATGAATACGGACAGCTTTACACAAATCAAGTTTTACATGTACTTTGCGATGTTCAACGGTACAACGATCAGAATTTACGGGAAGGCTTGACACAGAATACCAAATGAGATATAATGAATTCAGTTATCTCATGAAGGGCGGTACTGTATATGAAGCACATCAAGATCGATTTTTCAAGTATTCAGGGCAAGATCAAGCCGTTGCATGGCGTCAATAATGCGCCCGAGCCCGATTGCGAAGAGGGCTACCGTGACGTGCTGGCAAAGGCGGGTATTCCTTTTGTGCGTCTGCACGATATGGGTGGGCATTATGCTGCTGCCAGATACGTGGATATCGCCAACGTGTTTCCCGATTTTAGCAAGGATCCCGCAGATCCCGCAAGCTATGATTTTGCGTTTACCGATTGGCTGATCGCCGATCTTTACAGACAGGGCTGCGAGGTGGTGTACCGTCTTGGCTGCAGCATCGAGCCCGAGTATTTTGTCAAGCCGCGCAATATCATCCCGCCCACCGATAATCTCAAATGGGCGCGCATTTGCGAGGGCATCATCCGCCACTATAATGAGGGATGGGCGAACGGTTTTCATTTCGGCATCCGCTATTGGGAGATCTGGAACGAGCCTGACAATACGCCCGATCCTATGGACAGCCCCATGTGGCGCGGCACGCCTGAGCAGTTTTATGCGCTATATGAGACCGCATCGATCTACTTAAAGCAGCGTTTTCCCGATCTGATGATCGGAGGATACGGCAGCTGCGGCTTTTATGCGATCCTGGGCGGTTACGTCAAGGCAGCCAACAGCTCGGAGAGAACCGAGCATTTCGTGGACTTTTTCCATGGATTTTTGCAGCATATCAAGGAGAAGGGATGTCCTCTGGACTTTTTTTCCTGGCATTCCTATGCGGATGCGCAGAGCAACGTGGCCTTTGCCGCGTATGCGCGCAAAACGCTGGACGAATACGGATATACGCATACCGAAATGCACCTCAACGAGTGGAATCCCGGGCGTGACGTGCGCGGCACAACGCAGGATCTTGCCAATATATCGCAGATGCTTTGCCGTATGCACCCGACCGCCCTGCAGGTCATGAACTACTACGACGCGCAGCCCTGGTCAACCTATGCGGGTGTTTACGATGCCAACAAGCGCGGCGTCGCACCGGCATATTATGCGTTTGTGTACTATAACAGGCTGTATCGCCTTGGCAGTTGCGTGGCAATGGAGGGTGACTGTGCCGATGCACTGGCTGCGACCGACGGCAGTTGCGGCGCGGTGCTGCTTTCCAATCCTGCAGCACAAGAGCAGCAGATCACGCTGTCTTGGACAGGCCTTGCAGGAAAGGCTACGCTGCACCTTACCATGCCCGATTGTGCACAGGTCGAACAGCAGCTCGAAGGGCAGAGCAGTGTGCTCGTCACCGTTCCTGCGCAAAGCGCGGTGCTTTTGACGGTTGAATAAATGATGAGAAAAAAGAGCCGACGCATCGCGTCGACTCTTCACTTTATTGATCATTGGTCACATCACCGCTGCCATCCAGCGAAATGGGATCCCCGAGGTAAGTGGGCAGTGGCTTGAACAGGGCATAGGCCATGTCCTTGATGCGGGCAAGCACCTCGCGCACGTCACGCTTGGTTTGCCCCGCGTAGGAGCGCAGGTCGGCACTGACGCCATAAGCCTCGATCCCCAGCGCGTCTGCTACGTAAAGCGCGCGGTGCAGGTGATATTCCTGGGTGACAATCACGATTTTGTCCGCTCCGAAGATCTCCTTTGCGCGATAGATCGACTCATAGGTGGAAAAACCCGCGTGATCCATGAAAATGTCCTCGCTCGGCACGCCTGCCGCCATAGCGCAGGATTTCATGGTGTTGACCTCGTCGTATTCTTTTTGACCGTGGTCGCCGCTCATGAGCAGCTTGGGGGAGGTGCCGTTTTGGTAAAGCGAGACGCCAACGCTGATACGGTCAGCCAGCATGTCGCTGGGCGTGCCGTCGGCCTTGACCAAGCAACCGAGCACGATGATACAGTCCACGTCCTCAAGCTCTGCCGCCTCTATGGGGGAGAGAATCCCGGGCGCAGTGCTGCCCTTGACGAATGCATTGGCGATCAGCACGGCACTGCTACCAAGGATGGCCAAAATCAGAACGCAGCAAACTGCGATCAACAGGATTTTGATTGGCTTTTTCACGGGAACACCTCTCTCGCAATTCAAAATAGTAATTATCTTATTTTAGCATACGATCGCTCTGAAATCAAGCATATATTGTGAATTTGTGTATGCCGGCAGAAGGATTGACACGGAGCACTTGTTTTGCTATAATATATCATTGTAATCACAGACAGAAAGGAGACGCCATGAATCTGATTCCGAGTAAAAGTGAATACGGCATGTCCTACTTTTGTACCTGGCGGACGCAGAATATTCTGGCGGCTATGGACGGTCGGGCCAGTGCGCGTGATATGATGGACGAGCAACGGCTGCTTGGACCTGACGGCTTTGTGCATGAGTACGCAGACGTGCGAGGTGACATGTATCTTGTTTTGGACGACGGCTGGGACGTGGATTATGGTGTCAGTCCCGATACAGGGGCTGCTTGCTTTGGCTCGCTTGAAATGAGCGAGCAAAAATTCCCGACTGTCAAGGGCTTGCCGCCCGCCGAGCGTCTTTTGGTCATCAATCAGCGCGTCAAGTCTTACGGTTGGAAGGGCATCGGGCTTTGGGTGGCAGCGCAAAGGAGAGCCAAGGATTATGAAAAGCCCTTTCAAGAAAGTGAGCTTGCCTACTGGAAGGAGCGCGTTTTGTGGTGCCGCGAGGCAGGAGTGGAATACTGGAAGGTGGATTGGGGCACACATGCTGACGACATTGCCTTTCGCAAAGCCCTCTCAAGCCTTGCCAAGGAGCTTTATCCCGCGTTGATCATTGAGCACGCGGCCTGCATGCTGCCGCTCAACGCGCCCGAGCATCCCGATGCTGCTTTGTGCGGACGATTTGCGGGTGAGGGCAAGGTATGTGCGCTTGCCAAGGATGAGGTTGGCTTTTCGCAGGTGCTTCGCAGCTACGACGTGATCGGTGCCTTGTCCGTGTCCACCACGTTGGATCGTTTGTCAGTGCTGCTTCCGCTTGCCAAGGGTTTGATCAACGGAGAGGACGAATGCTATATCAATGCTGCGTTAGGGTGCTCTTTGGGGGTGATGCGCAGCCACTATGATACCGAAAACATTCAAGAGGTGGGGGATGACTTTGCCTACCGCCTGTGCGAGGTCATGGCTGCGTTGCACTGGCAGCGTATTGCACCGCCCTTTATGGGCACTTCCACCGTGTGCAGCGAGGAGATCTTGTTTGACGAGCAGTATTTTGCGCCCGGCTCGACCTGGTACGGCAGCGTGTGGGGGAAAGCGGTGCGCCAAGGCGCACCTGCCGTGATCACGCGTAATCTGCCGCTTGACTCTATATGGGTCGAGGGCAAGGAAAAGCCGTACGTGGTGGCGTCGGTGCATCCGAACGGTGCGTACAGTGTCAGCGTGCAGCCCCGCACACTTGACGGCGTTCGTTCGTATCCCGGGGCATGCGTGCATTGCGAGATTCCCGATAGTGTGGACACGATCGGCGTGCTGGGCGTTGGCTGTGACGTGATCCTGCATCTGCCGCGCGTGCCCTCAAGGGTGTACGTGCAAGGTCTGATTTCCGATCGCGCCTTTGAACTGACAGAGGGCATACAGGGGAACACCGTCACGATTACCAAGGATTTTGCCGATCGGGTGTTTGGCAGTAAGGATCAATCCGTGCCGGCGCTTGCATTGCGCGTGGAGTGGAGCTGACTTGGACGCAGGAAAAAATCCCCTTGGCGGAATTTTGCATACACAATGCCCGAAAGGGCAAAACTCCCTTTGACGAAATACGCGTCAAGGGGAGTTTTTATGTATTATAACAAAGTGGAAATATGCGGGGTCAACACCTCTAAGTTAGCGGTTTTGACCGACGAGCAAAAGACCGATCTTTTGCGGCGCACCAAGGCGGGTGATGCGGCGGCGCGGCAGGAGCTGATCTACGGCAATCTGCGCTTGGTGCTGTCCATCATTCAGCGGTTTGCGGGGCGCAAGGAGAATATGGACGACCTGTTTCAGGTGGGCTGCATTGGACTTGTCAAGGCGGTGGACAACTTCAACATTGAGCTGGACGTCAAGTTTTCCACCTACGCCGTGCCCATGATCATAGGAGAGATCCGCCGCTATCTGCGTGACAACAACACCATCCGCATCAGCCGTTCGATCAGAGATCTTGCGTACAGATCGCTGCAGGCAAGGGAAGAGCTGCTGCGCGAGCATCAGCGCGAGCCCAGCGCGCAGGAGATTGCGGACAAGATCGGCGAGAAAAAGGAGGCGGTGCTGCGCGCCATGGAGGCCGTGGTGGAGCCGATCTCGCTTTACGAGCCTGTCTACAATGAAAACGGCGACACCTTGTACGTGATCGACCAGCTCAGCGACCGTTCCTCGGGAGACGACGCATGGCTGGAAAATATCGCGCTCAAGGAGGCCATGCGCACGCTTTCGGAGCGCGAGCGCAACATCATTGCCATGCGCTTTTATAAAAATAAGACCCAGATGGAGATCGCTGAGGAGATCGGCATCTCACAGGCGCAGGTGTCGCGTCTTGAAAAGGGAGCTTTGGAGAAAATACGAAAGCAAATGTAAAAGCGGGCGAACACAGTTCGCCCCTACGGTGTTACCAATCATTTGATGGTGATTTGTAGGGACGACCTGCGGTCGCCCGCTTTATATGTGAATTTTTGCTTATTTGATTTCCGACTGAAACGCCACCGCTTTGCCAAGGATATGGATCTCGTCCAGCTCAGGTCCCATAAAGACCAGCGGTTCGTACTTGGGATTTTCGGGGGTCAGGATCAGCTTGGATTTCTCGGGGTAGTAGTACACGCGCTTGAGCGTGGCCTCGTCCTCGATGACCACAGCCGCGATCTCGCCGTTTGCCACCATGTCGCTTTTTTTGATAAATACGATGTCACCGTCCTGGATGCGTGCACCGATCATGCTGTCACCCTTGGCGCGCAGGCAAAAGTCAGCATCCAGATTGGTGCCCGACATGACAAAGCTGTCGTGCTCCTCGTCGGTTAAGATGGGATTGCCGCAAGCGATCTCACCAAGCACGGGGATGCGGCGGCGTTCGATGGGGAAGATATCGGGATAATTGGGAATGGCAGAGGACGTGCGCTCCATGGGCACGTCGTAGCCCTCCAGCCACAAGTCGGAAACGTCCAATGCGCGCGCCAGCTTATGCATGGCGTCGGCCTTGGGGACGTAGATACCGTTGGTATATTGGCTGATCCTTGCCTTGGAAAGGCCTGTTATGCGTGCAAGCTCGACGGCGCGCATGCCGCGCGCGTCCATGGCGGTGCGAAGTCGGTCGGTAAAGGGATAGATAAGCTCCATATGAGAGACTCCTTTTCATGTTGTACTTTCATTATAAATGAGAGTTTAGCAAATGTCAAGTGATTTTGAGAAAATAGTTAAGGAAAATTTATTTATTGGGGGTTGACTTTTGTAATTACGTGTGATATACTCATGGCAGTTAAGCAAAGTAAACCACTCGGATAACCGATGACTTGGCGTCGGTTTTTATTTTGAAGCAAGAAGTTAAGCAACCTATACGTGCAAAGGAGGAGATTTTATGCCGATTGCGGGGACTTGCCCCTATTTTCAAAGAGAGAAGGGTGACGGTTACACCTATTGCGAATGCGCACGCTTCCGTTTTCCGGACAAGCAGGCACGCAGAGATATCGTTTACAAATATTGTGCGCACCCGGATGGATACGAGAAGTGCGTGATCAAGCAGACCATGGATCAGTTTTATGAAAGGAAATACAGTTGTGCAGAACCAAAAAGAACAAAAATTGCAGGATGAAGGCAAGCTGGCCTATATGATTGCGTGGAGAGACCGCCGGATCAAGGCTCTTGAGGAGCTGGTAGCTGCAGAGGAGCAAGCAGGCAAGATCTATGCCGCCTATATTGCTTACCTGTTGGAAAGATGCGGTGAACGCGTGGACAAGGAACGTGTACTGACCGTTTCCAAGCAGGAGATCCGACGCGTATGCGGGACGTATGCCGTGGAGGCCGAGGATGCGGGCGAGGATTTTCGCATTGTACTCAAATATCGGGGAGAGGAACATGACGCGCAAAGTAGCCAAGTGGCTGACGCCTGAGAGTCTGACGCTGATCCGAGGCATGGCTTGCATGGGCAAAAGTCAAGAGCAGATCGCAGCCTGCATGGGCATTTCACCGTCCACCTTGCGAAATTGGCAAAAGCAGTATCCCGAGATTGCGTCAGCTCTGGCTTTTGGCAAGGAGAATGCGGACTATGCGGTTATGGAGGCCTTACACCGCAAAGCGGTGGGATACACCACGCCACTCAAAAAGACCTACAAGCTCAAGCACACCGAATTTGATCCCGAATCGGGCAAGAAGGTGCTGGAATACGAGGAGCTGCAGACCGGGATTGACGAGACGCACGTGCCTGCAGATACGCGTGCAGAGATCTTCTGGCTGCAAAACCGATGCCCCGAGGACTGGGTGGAGGACAAGACCGAGGCACTGCAGGAAGGTGGCGGCGTGATCGAGCTGCCGCCCGTGATGCAGGCGGACCGGCCGCCCGAGAGAGATGAGTGAGCGCGTAGTATGGACGCCACAACCGCGCCAGGCTGCTTTTATGGCAAGATTTGAGGATGAGGCCTTATACGGCGGTGCGGCAGGTGGAGGAAAATCCGATTGCGCCCTGGCAGAATCCTTGCGGCAGGTACATATCCCATATTACAGAGGCCTGATCCTGCGCAAGACTTACCCCCAGCTCTCGGAGCTGACCGATCGGTCCTCCGAGCTGTTCCGCGCAGCCTATCCGAGCGCACGCTACAACGATTCCAAGCACGTTTGGGTATTTCCGTCGGGTGCAAAGATCTACTTTGGATCGCTGCAGCATACCGACGACAGACTCAACTACCAGGGAAAGCGGTACGACTTTATCGACTTTGACGAGCTGACGCAGTTTACCTGGGATGAATATTCCTATCTGTTCTCGCGCAACCGTCCCAATGGACCCGGTACGCGCTGCTATATGCGTGCACAGGCAAATCCGGGCGGCATCGGGCATGGCTGGGTCAAGGCGCGGTTTATCACGCCCGCCAAGCCCATGACCACCATTTGGGAAAAGCACAGCATCCGCTTGCCGAGCGGAGAGGAGCAGGTGCGGTGGCGGTCGCGCATTTTCGTGCCGTCCACCGTGTTTGATAACAAGATCCTGCTTGCCAACGATCCCGGATACTTGACGCGCCTTGCCGCCCTGCCCGAAAAGGAGCGGCGCGCGCTGTTGTACGGCGACTGGGATTGCTTTGCGGGGCAGGTGTTTACCGAGTGGCGCAACGATCCCGAGCATTATGCGGATCACGTGGGCACGCACGTCATAGAGCCGTTCGCGATCCCCGCGTCGTGGAAGGTGTTTCGCGGCTTTGACTGGGGGTATACCAGACCCTTTTCGGTGGGATGGTACGCATTTGACGGGGACGGGCGCATGTACCGTATCCGCGAGCTGTACGGATGCAGCGGCACACCCAACGAAGGGGTGCGCTGGAGTGCTTCACAGCTGGCGCGGCGCATTCGTGAGATCGAGGCGGATGACCCCAATCTGCGCGGCAGATATATTGTCGGCGTGGCAGACCCCGCTATCAGACAAAAGAGCGGCGGCGAGAGCATTGCGGAGCTGATGGAACGCGAGGGCGTTTATTGGGATAAGGCGGATAACTCCCGCATTGCAGGCAAGGCACAGATGCATGCGCGGCTTGCTTTTGACGAGAAAGGCATTCCCATGTTTTACGTGTTTTCCACCTGCACGCACTTTATCCGTACATTTCCCGAGCTGGTATACGATTCGGCCGACGTGGAGGATATCAATACCGACGGTGAGGATCACATCTACGACGAATGCCGCTACGTGGCCATGGCGCACCCGATCGTTAAGGCAAGCAAAGCAAAAAACGTGGTGCCGTACGTGTACGACCCACTCAAATAAACATAAGGAGAAAATATGACCATAAAAGACATTTTCAAAAAGAAGGAGCAAGAGCGTCCCGCCATTGGAATGGAGGAGATCGCCAAGGCTGCAAGGATCTTGCGCGACTGGCGTGCCGCCAAGCGTCCCTTGGATTCGAGAATTCAGAGTGACGAGACGTACTGGCAGGGCAGATACGGTAGCGGGGCCCCCGCCGCAGTGCGCGATCTCGGATGTTCAGCCTGGATGTTCAACAGCATTGCCAACCGACACGCGGATATGATGGACAATATGCCCACCTGCATCTGCTTGCCCAGAGAGCCGGGCGACGAGGGCGAGGCAAATGCACTCTCTCGGATCGTTCCGGTTATTCTGGACCGCTGCGACTTTGACGCGGTGTACTCGGATAACATGTGGTACAAGCTCAAGCACGGCGTCAGTGCGTACGGCGTTTTCTGGAACAACGCCTTGGAAAACGGCTTTGGCGATATCGACGTGTGCCGCATTGATATTCAGAATCTGTTTTGGGAGCCCGGTATCAGAAGCATTCAGGACAGCAAGCATTTGTTTTTGCTTGCAGAAATGGATACCGAGCAGCTGGAGCAGACCTATCCCGCATTCCTTGAGCGCAACATGCGCGCCGGTGACCCGGAAGGCATTTTCTTTGGCAGCGAGGACGGCAAAACGCTGGTCGTGGACTGGTATTACAAAAAGCGCGTTGGCAGCAAGGACGTGCTGCATTATTGCAAGTTTGCGGACGGCGTTGTGCTGTACGCATCCGAAAATGATCCTGTTTATCGGGAAAGAGGCTGGTACGATCACGGCACGTATCCCGTGGTGCTGGACGTGATGTATCCCGAGGAGGGCACGTGCTACGGCTTTGGTATGATCGCCGTGGCAAAGCAGCCGCAGATCTACATTGACCGCCTGGATGCCAACTTTATGGAATATGCCGACTGGGCAAGCAAGGTGCGCTTTTGGGCCAAAAAGAGTCTGGGTGTCAACCAAGAGGACTTTATGGATCTGGATCAGCGCATCGTGGAGGTTGAGGGCGACATTGAAGAGGAAAAGCTGCAGCAGATCCGTATCGGTACGTTTGACCAAGGCCTTCTGACGCTCAAAAAGCTCAAGATCGATGAGCTCAAGGAGACCACAGGCAACCGTGACGTCTCGCAGGGCTCGCTTTCGGGCGGTATTACCGCAGCCACGGCCATCAAGGCACTGCAGGAGGCGGGCAACAAGAACGCCCGCGATGTCATTGCTGCATCCAACCGTGCGTATATCGGCATCGTGCAGCTGATCATCGAGCTGATCCGACAGTTTTATGATCGTGAGCGCACCTTCCGCATCACGCATGAAAACGGTCACGAGTACCTCAAGTATGCCAACCGCGGAATACTGGAGAGTACGGTGTACAGCCAAGATGGGGCGGAGTATATGAAAAAGCCTGTTTTTGATATCAAGGTCAAGGCGCGTGTGGCAAATCCGCTCTCGCAGGAGGCAGCCAACGAGTTTGCCATGTCGCTTTACGAAAAGGGAGCGTTTCGTCCCGAGCAGCGGGAGCAGACGCTGATCATGTTGGAGATGATGGACTTTGACGGGATCGGCAAGATCAAGCAGCTGATCAGAGATGGCGGAGGTGCAGCATGATCGAGGCAAACGCTTACCAATGCAATGAAGGGTATTGTCTGGAGGTGATCGGCCATGCAAATTATGCCACGGGCGACGATATCGTATGCGCCGCTGTGTCTGCGCTGGTAGAGTCCCTGGCAGCTTATCTTGAGGAATACGACACCGAATGCTGTGCCGAGGCTGACCTTGCGGATGGGTATGCACTGATCAGTCTGTCCGAGCGTAACGCGGCTTTTGATATGGCTGCATGCGGCCTTGCTGCCATCGCGGACAAATACCCCCAACACGTGATTATGAGGAATTCTTATATATAAGACGCATGCGGCTGCAACAGAGCTGCAAGAAAGGACAAGTATGATGCAAACGGTCGAACAAAACGTAAATTCCATGGCCGACGACGGGATCGTGGTACCAAAGGAGAGTGGTCAAGCGGGCGAAGAAATTCAAAATGGCTCTGACGCCGAGGGCCGCACGGATACGCGCAGGGAATGGGAGGAGCTGATCAACTCCCCGAAATTTCATGCGTTGTATACCAAGCAGATCTCCGACATTGTCAGAAAGAGACTCAAATCGGAGCGGGAAAGCAGCAGAATCTTGCAAAGTGCTGCCGAGATGCTGGGGCTGGAAAGTCCCGGGCAGCTGCCCGAGCGACTGGCAGAGCTGCTGACGCCTGCTGCACGTGATTGGCAGAAGGAGGCTGCCGCCGTCAAGGAAAAATATCCGGAATTTGACCTTGAGAGTGAAGCTGCAGAGCCTGCCTTTGCACGTCTTCTGGAGGGCTTTTCCGCCCATCCCGAGATCTCGCTGACCAGCCTTTACGAGCTGTTCCATCTGGACAGCTTAAAGGAGAATGCCGCAAGACAAGCGGCAGAAAACACCGCCTCGCAGCTGCTGGGAGCCGTTCAGCTTCGCCGGGCAAGACCGCATGAAAACGGTCTTGACGGAGCGTTGGCAAGCGGCGCAGGGCGAGCCACCCATCTGACGCGCGCTCAGCGAGCCGTGCTTGCCGAGCGTGCTGCAAAGGGGGAACACATTACATTTTAGAAAGGAACTATTATGAGAGAAAGAATTTTTGATCTGCAGCGCTTTGCTGCAAGTACGAACGTGATGGGTACAGAGGGTACCGTCAATGCCGCTGCGGGCACGACTGTTGCATATACCGCAGGCATGGGTCTTTCCGAAGAGATGAAGACCTACTATTCCGATTATCTGATCGACAACGCTGAGCCCGCGCTGGTTCACGATATGTTTGCGCAAAAGCATCAGATCCCTCAGGGCGGCGGCAAGACCGTGCAGTTCCGCCGCTATAACCCGCTGCCCAAGCTGACCGATCCCATCAAGGAGGGCGTGACGCCCGAAGGGCAGAGCATCAGCATGGAGGTGCTGGAGGCGACCGTTGCGCAGTACGGCGGTTACGTGGAGCTGACCGACCTGCTCATCCTGACCGCCATTGACAACAACCTGTGCATGGCGACCAAGCTGCTTGGCTCTCAGGCCGGCAGAACGCTGGATACCATCACCCGTGAGGTGCTGGCCGGCGGTACCAACGTGCAGTACGGAGAGAATGCCGTTCCTGCCAGATATATGCTTGTGGGCGGTCTTGCGGAGAACAACCACTATCTGACTGTGAATGCAGTGCGCCGCGCGGTCAGATTCCTCAAGAATCAGAATGCGGAAAAGATCAAGGGCTCGTACATTGCCATCGTGCATCCCGACTGCGCGTACGATCTGATGAGCGATCCCAACTGGAAGACTCCCAATCAGTACGCTGATCCTTCCAATATTATGGAGGGCGAGATCGGCAAGATCGAGGGCGTCCGCTTTATCGAATCCAGCGAGGCAAAGGTGTTTCATGCAGAGGATCTGGCATCCGACGCACGCGTACTGACTGTCAACTGTGCGGATGGCTATGACGGTGCGAGCGTGATCACCTTCGACGGTGGCAGCGTTGCCGATGGCGAACTGGTTGGCAGATACGTGCTGGTCGGCTCTACCCGTGCATACGTTGGTGCAAATACGGCAGATACGCTGACGCTGTATACCGACAGTACCAAGAGCACCGCTGCAAACGTGACCTGCAGAGATGATGAAGCGATCTATCCCGGTGAGGCAGGTGCTTGGGGACGTGACGTTTATGCAACCATGGTCTTTGGTGAGAATGCGTACGGCACGACCGAGATCACAGGCGGCGGCCTTGAGCTGATCGTCAAGCAGCTTGGCAGCGCAGGCACGGCAGACCCGCTCAATCAGCGCGCTACCGTGGGCTGGAAGGCAACCAAGGTCACAGTGCGTCTGGTGGAGGCATTTATGGTCAGAATCGAGACCGCCTCTACCTTTGACAATCAGGACTGACCTATAAGTAGAAAGGAGACGGTATGAAAGCACAGACCGCCGAACAGGCATACTTGGAAGAATATATCGCCATCAAGCTGTTTCGCGACAACGACCGATACAAGGATGATGTGTACGTGGCGATCAACGGAAAAAACTGCGTCATCAAAAGGGGAGAATGGGTAAAGATCAAGCGCAAATTCGCGCTTGTCCTGGATCAGTCCGAGATCCAGGACACCAAAGCGGCAAGGCTGATGGAGGCTGAGCAGAGCCGCTTTATTGCAAAGAGCAGGGGGATTGGCTGATATGGCAAAAGCGGTGCTTGGAAATAAGGGGCTGGAGAGTGCCGTACGGGCAAAGCCTGTCGGTGAAGCTGTGCTTTTGCTGGCTCGCAGCTACGATAAGCTGGTGCGGGATCTGGAATACACGCTATTGCAGATTTCCAAGGAAAACGTGCGCTCCGTGAAAAACGGCAGCATCGAGGAGGATGCGTGATGCTGCCGACTCTTGAAAAATCCAAAACCTACAGACAAATCGATCATGATTTTACCAAAGGGCTTTGGCACAGACACAAAGGGAACGATCGCACTTACTTTGCGGGAGAGAATATTAGCGGGGATGAGCATCCTGCGCTGCTCTCCCGCCCGCCCAGGCGGATCTGGCAAAGGCTTGCAGGGAGCGTGCAGGGAATGACCTGCGCGGGAGATTTGTATCTTGCCTGTAACGGTGAGATGTACAAGGCACTTTCCCAGAATAAAGTGCGCGTGCTTGGCAACGTCAATAAATACCCAAAGGTGCTGGGTATGCTGGGAGATCAGCTGCTGATCCTGCCCGATTTCCGCGTGTACGACAAAAAGACCGATCTGCTCCGGTCAAGATACGTCAATCTCAAGCTTGCAAACGTAATCGTACAAAATCAGGACTACGTGGACGAGGACGGCGTTGCACGCGCTGTCAAGTTTAATACGCTGTATTGCACGGATTTCAATTTCCTTGATTATTTCTCCCCGGGAGATTCGATCCTGCTCAGCGGCTCAGAGCACAATGACGGTGCGTATACCATTCGAAAGGTGGAGGAATACTACCTGCGATTTGACGAAAATTCCTTTGTTGCGGAGGATATTGCAAGCTGCACCTTGATCATAGATGCCCCGTACCCCATGGGTGGACTGTTTTCCTGCTCCGGCAGACTCTGGGGATACAGCAAGGATACCATTTACGCAACAGCTCCGGGAGACGTGACCAACTGGTTTCGCTACGACGGTGACGAGCAGAGCAGCTTTTGCTTGCGCGTTCCGGGCAGTGAGCCCTTTACCGCTTGCGTGATGCATGCGGGCAGACCGGTCTTTTTCAGAAGCAACAGTATGGTGGAGGTATACGGCGACAGTCCCGCCAACTTTTCCATTATGGAAACGGCACTCTCGGGTGTAATGGAGGGAAGCGGTGCATCGCTTTGCTCGGTTGGCGGAGATATGATTTATCTTTCTGCCAACGGTGTGGTCTGCTGCAGCGGCAGCAGTGCACGGGTGATCTCCGAGAGCCATGGCAAAAGCCTTAGCGAGGGGATTGCGACGACGGACGGCAGAAAATACTATCTGAGTGCCAAGGACGAGCAGGGCGTGCGCGCGCTTTACGTATATGACACGGTCACAGAGGCGTGGCACCGGGAGGACGGTGCCAATATCCAATATCTCGGATATCTGGCGGGTGACGTGTATGCCTGCGGTTCGGACAACGTCGTATACATCATAGGACAAGACAAAACGGGGCATGGCATCGTGCAAGGACCTGCCTCGTCTTATATAGAATTTCATCCGCTGACCGACGACGCACGCGGAGAGATCGTGCCCGTGCGCCTTGGTGTGCGCGTGCTTTGTGAGCTTGGCAGCTCTCTGACGCTTTCGGTCAGCTACGATGGAGGGGAATGGGAGAAGCGCGCGACCTTGGAATGCGAGGGCTCGCGACTCTGGTACGTGCCGCTGCAGCCGCGTGCATGCCATACGCTCGGCATTCGTATCGACGGTGATGGAGAATACCGCGTGCTTAGCCTGATCAAGGAGTACAAGTAAGATGCAGAGCAATCAGACGGATTACAGACAGGAGCTTTGCCGCGAGAGGCACGATCGCATTGAGACAAGACTTGGCAAGCATGGGGATCAGATCGACGCCCTGGAAAAGTGTACCATCAAGCTGACAGAGATGGTG
Organism: Eubacteriales bacterium; assembly: GCA_045594705.1. Classification (GTDB taxonomy): domain Bacteria; phylum Bacillota; class Clostridia; order Oscillospirales; family CAG-272; genus SVQP01. The sequence goes on along the minus strand of JAZNZB010000070.1, from coordinate 19,541 downwards.
GACAGGTACGATCAGCTTGCTCAGCGTCAGGAGGATCGCATCAGCGCGCTTGAGTCAAGACCCGGGCTTTTGATCGAGCATGTGCTGGGCTATGCCGCCTCGGCGATCTTGGGCGCGATCGGGAGTGCATTGGTCGGATATTTTTGGCCCTGAGTCTTGACAAAGGGGTGGTTGTAGAGTATGATTATGGTACTACTGTGGAAGGAGTACGATCATGCTTTGCAACCACCCTCTTTATTATCTGAGCGTCAATGCGGCGCACAACGACGATTATCACAGCCGACAGACCGAGGCCATGACCTCCGAACCGATCAAAATCGAAGGAAATACCTATACATACCGCCTTGCGGGCTACGACGCAGAAGTGAAGGTGGACTGCACGCCCTTTGATCAAAGTACTTATGAATGCGTCACTTCCGTACAGAACACAGGCAGCGAGAGCATTGTGCTGGACAGACTTTCCTCGGGCTACGTGACGGGCATTGGCAGAGAAGGCGGAGAATGGCATCAAAAACGCTTTGTATTGCATATGTGTGACTCCTCCTGGCAGGGTGAGGGCCAATGGAGACACGGATATATTGAGGACTTTGGCGTATATCCGACCTATAACCATAATACGCAACGAGCTTACCGCATCGGCAGTATAGGATCATGGACCACCTGCCGCCACTATCCCATGATCATGCTGGAGGACACCGAAAAGGGCGAGATCTGGTATTTTGAGATCGCCACCTCGGCTTCCTGGTATATTGAGGTCAGCGTGGGCGGATATCGTAACGATCTTTGGCTGGACGTGCTGCTTTCTGCCTGCCACGACCGTCACGACGGATGGTTTTACGAGCTGCAGCCGGGAGAGAGCTACACAGCACCGCTGGGCATTTACGGCAAGGTCAGGGGCGGCTTTGAAGAGGCCGTTGCAGCACTGACCGCATACAAGCGTGCCCGCATGCTGCGGGCATTCCCGAACGGACACGTGCCGGTCTGCTTCAACGACTACATGAACTGCCTGTGGGCACTGCCCACGCGCCAAAAGCTTGTGCCCCTGATCGATGCGGCTGCCAAGGTGGGCTGTGAGTACTTTGTGATCGATGCGGGCTGGTTTGGCAAGGACGAGGACTGGAGCGGAGGTCTTGGCGACTACGAGCAGAACGACGCATTGTTCGGAGAGGGCGGCTTTGACGGCATTCTTGCGTACATTCAGAGCAAGGGCATGAAGCCGGGCTGCTGGCTGGAGGTCGAGAGCGTCATGCCCGGCACAAAGGTGCTTGACAAGATCGAGAATGCACGACTGACGCGCCATGGCAAGGCCATCGGCAAAACGCGCTGCTTCTTTGATTTCCGCAACCCCGAGGTGCAGGAGTATGTGTTCGGTATTTTTGAGCGACTGTACAAAAAGGGCATTCGCTTTATCAAGAACGACTATAATCAGAACGTGGGTATCGGCATTGACGGTGCGCTTGGTATGGCCTCTCCCGAGGAGCTGAAGCGCAACCAGACAGCGTTCCTTGCGCTGATTGACCGAGTTTGCGCGGCCTTACCGGATCTGGTGATTGAAAACTGCTCCTCCGGCTGCATGAGGGCCGACCACGCAAGCGAAAAGCATTTCTATATGCAAAGCGTCAGCGATCAGGAATATTACGAGCGCATGCCCAGCGTGGTGCAGGGTCTTGTAGCTTGCATGCCTCCCGAGCGCGTGGGGATTTGGGGCTATCCTTATCCCGTGCCGATCGATCACAGGATCAGCTTTGCTCCGAGTGCTGAATTTACCGCAAAGTTTGCAGACGGTCATAACACCGTATTCAATATGGTGCAGGTCATGCTTGGTGCGATCTATCTGTCGGGGCATATTGATTGCGCGGATGAGCAGAATCTTGCGCTGATGGCCGAGGCGATCGAGCTTTACAAGCAAAACCGCGACCTCTTGGTCAAGTGTAATCCCGTATATCCCACGGGGCTTTGTCGAATGGCAGATAAGGGCATTCTCTCGCTTGGCATGCACGAGCCCGAGAGCGGTACGCTGCTCCTGGCCGTATGGAAGAACGGTGAGCAGACAAAGGCCAAGATCGATCTTGCCAAGTACGTAGGCAAGAAGGCCAAGATTGAAACAATGTACCCCGCACGCGCCAAGAACACGGTCAAGCTGCAGGAAAGCACCTTGCACGTCACCTTCCCCGACTGCGACAGCGCGGTATGGTGCAAGATCTCAAGAGGGATACTTGACATCGATACCATCGGGTGATAAAATGTAAAACAAATGCAAGCTTTTCGCTGCATTGTTAATTTTTAAGAAAAGGAATTTATGATGATGAAAAAGTTACTTGTTATCCTGGCACTTTGCATGGTGATCTCGGTGGCTTTGGTCGCGTGTGACAAGGATGGCCAGTCCGAAGAGCAGACTACCGCCGGCACGACCCAAACGCCTACTACCGAGCAGATCACGACAGACGCTGCTGCCACAGAGGAGGCTACCACCGAGCAGACCACGACCGACGCTTCTACCACCGAGGAGACAACTACCGAGCAAACTACGACCGAAGAGCAGCCTGCCGATCCCGTGGATGTCATTGCCGGCATTTCCTTTGACGCTATGGGCAACGTTTACGGCGCTGATATCGACATGGAAAACCTGTATTTTGCAAGCGCAGCGGAATATCATGCATGGGGTAAAATTGCTGAGATCGATCACCTTGTTGACAGCCTGAAGGTAGCGGGATGGGTTGCATTCTTTACCGAGACCGAGGGCGTGCTTGGTTATGCCATTGACGGTGCAGGGGCTATTTATCCCGAAGGCTTCTCTACGCCCGCAGGACAGGATGTCCTGGATCACATTGCAGCAGGCAACGTTCCCGGTGCAAAGAGCGCAGCAAGAATGTTCTCCGACATTCCCGTAAAGGAGCTGACAGCAGGTGAGCACACCGTAGTACTGATGGCCAAGGATGCTGACGGCAACGAGGAGTCCTTTGCAGAGTTCAAGCTGGTTAAGACCGACAATTCTTACAGAGTTGATCTGAGCGGCGTAACGGTTACCGGCAGTTATCCGACCGTCTATACCGGCGCGAACGCTCTCTTTCCTACCACTCCTGCCGTTGGTGCGGATGAGTATCTGGTCACACTGCACTACGGCTCGATTGACCTTGGCGAGATCGATCTTTCCAAGTACAGCAAGGTTACCGTCACCTATGCAACTGCAGCTGACGGACTGATGCCTGATTCGAACTTTACCGGTGAATACGGCGCTACCGGACAGAGAGTTCTGCTGCTGAATGCTCCCTCTGACATAGAGACAGGCACTACATTTGAACTGCTTCCCGCGGAGGATGCAATCGTTGCAACTGCACATTATGATTTGTCTGAGAGCTTTATGGCCATCGCAACGGTAGAAATTGACCTCAGCGCGATCGACTATAACGGTCAGCTTTACCTGTCCTTTGATTTCCGCAACTCCGAAAACGAATTTGGAGCGCTGGGTTATCTGCTGTCTGTGACAGGAATCGTATTCGAATAATTGAATTAAAAGCAACAGAAAACCGAGCCGCAAGGCTCGGTTTTCTTACTTAATATACTGCGATCAGATCGTCGTTTTCTTCCTTGACCGTCAAAAACACCATGGTGGTGTCTCTCTCGCCCACGGGATCGTTGGGGGAGTGCATGGACAGGTAGAGCTGACCGTCTGTGTCGGCAAAGATCATGCCGTGTCCGCCATCATAGGGGTAGCCTGCATCGGTCTTGCCGTAAAGACGCTTGTCGCGCTGAATCCAGCGGCCGTCGGGTCTGCCGTTTTCGCTTTCTGCAATGCCCACGCAGTATCCGTCCTTGGCGAAATTTGACCAGATCATGAGCAGCTTGCCGCCCTTGGTGCGCCAAAGAAAGCAGCCGTCGGTCACGCCTGCAGCCGCCCAGGGTGCGTCGTCCGCGCGGAACAGATCCACGGGCTCGCTGACAAGGTGCGTCAGATCGTCCGACATTTTGGCTACCGACATCAGACCCACGTGGTCGGGGCGGCAGGTCCATTCATGCACGAAAATGCTCCAGGGCTGACCGTCCTCGTCGATGTACAGTGTCGCGTCAATACAGTCCCAATCATTTGGCGTGAAGTGACCGTCCGAGATCTGTACGAAAGGCCCTTCGGGGTGCTCGGAGCAAAGTACGCTGCAGCCGCGGTGCTGCGTTTTGGAGGAAAAATAGGTCGTGAACATATAGTATTTTCCGTCTACCGCGTGTACCTCGGGGGCCCAGTTCTGCTTCTCGAAATCCTCCGGTACGACTACGGTGGGAGAGACGGAGGACTTGACCCATTTGCCGTCAAGCTTTCCGCTTTTGTTGACGTAGCATTGCCAGTTCGTGCCGTATGCGTAATAGATGCCGTCCGCAACCACAATATAGGGGTCGCGCAGCTTGGTAACGTTTGTCTCAATGATCATGACCGATCCCTCCTGTAGATTTTGACGCTCTGCACGCCGCTTTTCATAATCAGATAACGCAGCGCAGGGGAGCACAGAATTTTTCTCTTGACTGTTTTGGTATAAAGCTTGAAGCGCAAACGCTTGCTTGCGCGCCGGTATGCCTTGGTAATGCCTTGCGCGGTCTCTTTTTCAAAGGCCTTTGCCAGCATGCGTCCCGACAGCATAGCCGAGCTGATGCCCTCAAACGAGCTTGCGCTGATCAGCCCCGCCGCCTCTCCCACAAGGTATACGCTATCCTTGCCCGTGATAAAGTCACGCATGCGCCGTGGCGAGCAGACCTGGCAGGCCTCGGTTTTGAGCGGTTGCCCAAAAGAGATGCCCAAATGCTGCTCAAGGCGCGCCTTTTGCGCTTCGAATGCCTCGCGGCTGCCCGATTTTGCAAACGCACCGCCGAAAATGGTGCAATCGTCCTTGCGGATCAGCCAAGAGCAGGAGTCGCTGGTTTGTTTGTCAAAAATGCATGCGTAGGCGGGAATGCTCGGGTCGCTGCCCTCAAACCATTGCTGAATGGATACGTATTTGTAGGGCTGCCTTGTAAAGAACATGCGCCGCACGATCGAGGATGCTCCATCTGCACCTACCAGGGCGCGGGCACTGACGCGCTGCGTGCCGTGTGTTGTTTGCACGGTCAGCTCAAAAGCGTCGTTTCTTTGGATGGCCGTGCATCTGCCGTTGAGCACCTGCACGTGCTCGGGTAAGCGCGAGAGCAGCCAGCGGTCAAAGGCAAGGCGGTCCATGTTGAGATAGTGTCGCTGATACAGTCGCGTGACGTTCGCGGTCAGATCAATGGTGTGCACCGAAAAGATCTGCGGATCGGCAAGCACCGCGTTTGGCAGCGTCAGCTCAAATTCCGCCAGCACCTTTTGTGCATCGGGGGAGAGAAGGCCGCCGCAGGGCTTGGCATTTGATTCGTTCTGGCCGTCGATCAGCAAAATGTGCGCATTCGACCTGCGCGCGGCAAGCTCGCAGGCAAAGGTTGAGCCCGCAGGGCCCGCGCCGATGATGGCCACGTCGTAAAGGATTTCTTTCATATTCACATCGTTTTCTGATAATTATCCGGGTTTTGATCCACGCGGTAATTGGGGTCACCGGGGTGGATGCCGTTCATTTCCTGCATGATATGGTAGGCGCGCGCCTGCAAATCTCTTGCCGCTTCGGCAGGGGAGAGTGACTTGTCTGCAAACAGCGGCTCGCCCACGTGCAAGTCTACCTGCGGTTTTTTGGTAAAGAGCTTGGTCAGCCCCTTGCGCGGGCGGAAGGACATGGTGATGGGAAGAATGGGGCGATCATACTTGACTGCATACTTGAAAACCGCGGGCTTGAAGGGACGGATGTCCGGGTAGAACAGCCACATCGAGCCTTCGGGGTAAAAATGCATCCAACGCTCGCTCTCCAGCACCTCCTCCATCGCTTTTTTGAAGGAGATCATGGAGCGGATGTTTCCGTCGGGGATGGGAATGCCGCCCGACATGCGGATCCATAGACGGTTGGAGCCGTTGAGATTGGTTTTCCAGGCGGGGAAATAGACAAGATGCGGACGAATGCCGGCAAGCACGCAGATCAGATCAAAATAAAACACGTGGTTAGAGATCGTGATCACGCCGCCCTGAAACGCATCCTTGTGCCGCTTAAGATTTTCGCGCCCATAGATACGCAGCCCATGCGTGATCCTGACCAGCAAAAAGCCCACCGTCTGCAGCCCTAACCAGTAGATCGAGCGCAAACACTTAAATCCAAAGCTCTTTTGCAGGTAAGGGTAGTCGGGCGTGAAGTCAATGTGCCGCAGCTCCTTGACCTCGATCATGTGCTCGTCACATCTCTCGGGGTATTTGTAATCCAGATTGTGTTTGTAATACATATCAGGCATCCTTTATTTTGGTAATTCGATATCAGCTCTTGGGAGTTTGATTCATTTTTGTTCAATCTTGAAAGCCGAGATCTCTCCTGCGCTCTCGGTTTAGTTTGATTTGGCTGCCAATTTGCGCACGAAATCGTTGATCTCGTTGCCCACCTGTGTGACCTCGCCCCAGAATTCCTTGGCCGTCATACGCGAGATGCCGTAGCTGACTGCAGAGAACTGGAGCAATCTGTCTCCCGTGACCACGCGGATGCTGTAATCGGGGCCCAGGTCGTGCATGATCTGCTCGATATACGCGTCCGCCGTCTGATCCTGTTTTGTGTACACCACGCGATATCCGTCGTGCGCGATCTGTGAGCCTGCACCGTCCTTGACCAGATATGCGTCAAATACCAGCAGCACGTCTGTTTTGGTAAACGCATGATAGTTGCTCATGATATCCATCAGCTCCTCACGTGCCTTTTCCAAGCTGTAATCGGCTACCTCCTTGAGCGGGTCCGTGGAATAGATCACGTTATATCCGTCCACGATCAAAAGATTTTTGGGGATCTTGAGAGCCTTTTGCTTTCTCGGAGCTTTTCCGTTTGCGATCGTGATCTTGGGTTCGGTATATTTCTTTCTGCGGATGGGGCCAAACTCGCGCAGCATAATCTGTTCAAGATCCTCGTCGCTCAGCTCGTATTTTTTGGAAAGCGATTTGACCTTGGGAATGATGGCCACTGCGCTTTGCGAGATCGAAATGCCTGCATCCAGATGCTTATGCGCATCCACCTCCTGCCAGGGGATCACCACGCCCGCACCGTGCGAGCAAAACACCGAATGAGGTGTATTTTCAAGGTCTGCCTCGGGATCGTACCCGGCCGTTGCAATGATCTCATCCGCGTTATGGCAGGGCTCGTAGCCGTCCGAGGTGCAGAACAGTCTGCCCATGCCGCGCGTGTAGGCAATGACCTCGCGCGTATAGTCGTGCAGCGTTGCAACAGGTCCGCGCCCTGTGATGGTGGTCAGCTCCTTCGTGCTTGCCTCCACCTCAAACTCGGCAAATCTTGTTTGCAGGTCGCTCATGGCACGCCCTGTCATGCCGTTCGGCACTTCCAATCGGAATTTGTAAAAGGGTTCAAGCAGGGTACACCCCGCCTTCATCAGTCCGTGTCGCACAGCGCGCAGCGTCGCTTGGCGGAAGTCGCCGCCCTCGGTATGCTTTAAGTGCGCCTTACCCGCCACCAGCGTGATCTTGGTATCGGTCAGCGCAGCACCGATGCACGTGCCGCGATGCGTTTTTTCATAGAGATTATAAAGGATCAACCGCTGCCAGTTGAGATCCAGCACGTTTTCCGAAATGCGGCTGTCAAAAATCAATCCCGTGCCCTTGGGTTGCGGCTCAAGCAGCAGCTGCACCTCGGCATAATGGCGCAAGGGCTCAAAATGCCCCACTCCGATTGTCTTTGCCGCGATCTTTTCTTTATAGAGAATTCTGCCCGCGTCCAGCGTGCATTCCACCGAGAAGCGATCCTTGATCAAGCGCTTGAGTAGATCGATCTGCACCTCGCCCATCAGTCGCGCCTCGATCTGCCTCAGCTCCTCGTTCCAGAACAGGTGCAGGGAAGGCTCTTCCTCCTCCAGCTCCTTGAGCCTGGGAAAATACAAGGCAAGATCGCACTCGGGCGGTAGAGCAATGCGATAGGAAAGCACCGGCTCAAGCAGTGGCTTGCAGGTGTCTGCCTCAAGCCCCAGCCCCTGACCGATATAGGTGGCCGAGAGTCCCGGGATTGCACAGATCTCGCCCGCGGAGACGCTGTCTGCCTGCTCGAATTTGTCTGCGGAATACAGCCGTAACTGACTGACCTTTTCGGCATATTTTTTGCCGTCCTCGGAGAGATACACGATCTCGTCGCGCGCCGAAAGCGTGCCGCTTGTCAGTTTGATATAGGTCAGGCGCACGTTTCCCGTGCGCGCGATCTTGTAGACCTTTGCACCAAATCCGCCCTCTCTGTATGCGGGAGCGAGGGTATAGGTGTCCAGTATTTCCAATAAAAAATCCACGCCTTGCATGCGCAAAGCCGAGCCAAACAGGCAAGGGAACAGTCTTCGTCCCGCAATCAGCGCGGCAATGTCCTCGGTCGCGATCGGCTCACCGCCAAGAAAGCTGTCCAGAAAATCCTCATGCACAAGTGCAAGCCGCTCATCAAGCAAGGTCTTGTCCTCGTCCTCGTAGAATGCGCAAATACGGCTGTCCAGTGTGCTTGCAAGCTCGTCCGCCAGTTCCTGCTTGAGCTTGATGGCAACGTCGGTCTTGTTGACAAAGATCAACGTGGGAACACCGTAATAAGCAAGCAGCTGCCAGAGCGTGCGCGTGTGATTTTGCACGCCCTCCGTGCCGCTGACTACCAAAATGGCGTAGTCCAGAAGTGAAAGCACGCGCTCTGCCTCGGCCGAAAAATCCACGTGCCCGGGTGTGTCCAGCAAAATGAAATCGCAGGCCTCGGTCGAAAAGCGCGCCTGCTTGGAGAATACGGTAATGCCGCGCTCTCGCTCCATGGCGTGTGTGTCAAGATAGGTGTTCTTGTGATCCACGCGGCCTAAGGTGCGGATCTTGCCGGAAAGATAGAGCATCGCCTCGGAAAGCGTAGTCTTTCCCGCGTCCACGTGCGCAAGAATACCAATGGTCAGCTTTTTCTTCATGGGCGTGCTCCTTTCATAAATCATTTCTACCATTGTATCACATCCAAGGCAAAAATACAAGTTGTTGCGCGCCATTTTTCGCCAAAGAGAGCAAAAGTCTTGCATTGCGGCATGAAGTATGCTATAATACGTTAAACTGAGAAACATGAGTATCGGAGATCACCATGAAACAGACTTTATTGAGATTCTACACGGCGGCAATCCTGCTTTGTGTGCTTGCGATGTGTTGCGTTGCGGTACAGGCAAGCGATAGCGAAGCGGAATGCGCCCACACCTTCGGAGAATACGAGCTGACCATCGCGCCTGATTGCACGCAAAAGGGTGAGGCTGTGCGCACTTGTACCGCCTGCGGATACCGGGAGAGCATTGTAGTCACGCGCCCCGGGCACGTACCCGGCGAATGGATTTTGGACGTCGCTCCGCAGATCGGCACGGCAGGCAGCATGAGTCGCTCGTGCACCGTTTGCGGAGAGGCGCTGCAGACCGAAGCCGTTGCACCGCTGCCCGAGCCCGCACCCGAGCCTACACCCGAAACGTCGGAAATCCCCGAGGAAAGCTGGATCGACGTGCCGCTGCCGGTTGCGCTGCTTGCATTCATTTTACCCAATTTGATCCTGATTGCGGTGTTGATCATCCGCGGTGTACGAAACCGCATAGCAAAACTAAAGCTGTAAAAACAAAAACGTTGTCTTTTTGCCCAAAAATCGCATGCTGTTCTTGTGCTGTTTTTTTTGTAATATTTCGTTGACAATTGCTATATCTTGTGATAAAATGGATGATAAGGGTCGGACAGGCACAATATGCTGTCCGCGCTCGGAAAATTTCATAAAAGGGGAGTAACCATGGCTAAAAAATTAGTTTACGACATCCATGACAAGCCGAAATTCGGCAACTTACTCATTTTCGCCCTGCAGCAGGTGCTGGCAATTCTGGCAGCGACCATTGCAGTTCCCACCATCATCGGCCTTCCTACGCAGATTCCCGCTGCCATTCTCGGCGCAGGTGTCGGCACGTTGGTCTATCAGCTGTTCACCAAGTTCAAGAGTCCCGTATTCCTTGGCAGCTCGTTTGCTTTCCTGAGCTCTCTGGGCGTCGCCCTTGCATACGGTTATTGCGGCATTCTGCTCGGTTCCGTCGTTGCAGGCCTTGTGTACGTCGTGATTGCACTGATCATCAAGCTGGTTGGTACAAGCTGGGTAAACAAGCTCATGCCTCCCGTTATCATTGGTCCTACCGTTACCATCATCGGTCTGTCCCTGGCAGGTGCTGCCATGGGTGACATCGTCAAGGCAAACTCCGACGCTGTCAATGGCGGCTACAACCTGATCGGTCTGCTTTGCGGTCTTATTACCTTCCTGACCGTCGTCATCTGCTCCACGCAGAAGAAGTACACCATGCCCAAGCTGATCCCGTTCATTCTGGGTATCTTGGCAGGCTACGTTGCAGCATCCGTATTCACCGCGATCGGTCTTGTTGCCAATATTGAGTATCTCCAGATCATCAACTGGGATCCCGTTGTGAATAATTTCGTTGACGCAGACGGCGCATTCAAGGGCGTCCAGGCGTTCTTCAGCCTTCCCAATATCTCCCTGGTCGCTGCGATCAAGGAGCTTGTAAACGGCACCTTGACCTCCGATATTCTGGCTGCCAATCCCGGCGCTAAGCTGATTGACCTTGGCGGTGCAGTCGAGGTTGTCGTAGCATTCCTGCCCGTGGCTCTGGTCGTATTTGCAGAGCACATTGCAGACCACAAGAACCTTTCCTCCATCATCGACCGCGACCTGATCAAGGATCCCGGCCTGTCCAACACGCTGCTTGGCGACGGCGTTGGCTCTATTATGGGTACTGCTTTCGGTATCTGCCCCAACACCACCTACGGTGAGTCTGTTGGTTGTGTGGCAATTACCGGTAATGCATCTGTGATCACCATCACGGTTACCGCATTCATGTGCATCATCCTGTCCTTCATCAGTCCTCTGATGGCACTTCTGCAGACCATTCCTTCCTGCGTCATGGGCGGTGTTTGTCTGACCCTGTACGGCTTTATCGCTGTATCCGGCTTGAAGATGTTCAAGGATCTTGATCTGAACGACAATAAGAACCTGTTCGTCGTTTCCTCTATTCTGATCGCAGGCATCGGCGGTCTGAGCATTCAGATCCCTTACGCACTGGCAGAGAACGGCGCCGTTGCAAAGACCATCCAGGTCACCTCCATTGCAACCGCGCTCATCCTTGGTATCATCACCAACGCAGTGCTCTCCAAGTTCGATAAGAAGGAAGAGAAGTAATTTTCAAAAAATATAGCAGGTGCGCTTTGGCGCACCTGCTTTTTGTATAGCCGAAGAGAGCCGAACTCATACGCCCTGCGGCGAGAATTTTTCGCGTCTTATGCCACATCTCGCCTCGTAAGATGTCTTGCATTTTGCAAAAGTTTGTGCTACAATGTAAGCAATGACAAAAAAGGGGAGAGAAACCTATGAAATACGATTTTACAAGCATTATGGACAGACATGGCAAGGACGCCATCGCAGTGGACGCACTGGGGCATGGCTGGGCGCCTGCCGCACCAGAGGAGGGCTTTGATGCTATCCCCATGTGGGTCGCGGATATGAACTTCCCAACAGCCCCCACGGTTATCTCTGCCATGGCAGAGCGCGTGCAGCATCCCGCATTCGGCTATTTCGATCCCCGCGAGGAATATTTTTCCTCAATCATTCGCTGGCAAGAGACACGCAACGGTGTCCAAGGCCTGCGCCCCGAGCACATCGGCTATGAAAACGGCGTGCTGGGTGGCGTGCTTTCCGCGCTGAACACCTTCTGCTCGCGCGGCGACAGCGTGCTGGTGCTCAGCCCCTTGTACGTGGGCTTCCGCGGCTCGCTGCATAATAACGGCTACAACATCGTGGAAAGCCGCTTGGTGCAGGACGATGCAGGCGTCTGGCGCATTGACTTTGAGGACGTCGAGCAAAAGCTCGTGCAAAATCACATCCACGCCGCCATTTTCTGCTCGCCCCATAACCCCACGGGGCGCGTCTGGGAGCGTTGGGAGATCGAGCGCATCATGGCGCTTTACCAAAAATACGACGTCTACGTGGTCTCGGACGAGATCTGGTCGGACATTATCTTAGACGGCCATCAGCATATTCCCACACAGTCGGTCAGCTCTGATGCAAGACAGAGAACCGTCGCCATGTACGCTCCCTCCAAGACCTTCAACTTGGCGGGTCTGATCGGCGCGTACCACATCATTTACAACGACCGCATCCGCGACCGCGTGAACAAGGAATCCTCGCTCTCGCATTACAATTCCATGAACGTGCTTTCCATGTACGCGCTGATCGGCGCATATAAGGACGAGGGGCACGAATGGGTGAACGAGCTGTGCGAGGTGCTCTCCGCCAACGTGGACTATGCCTGCAAGTATATCGCAGAGCATTTTGAGGGCGTCAAGGTGTTCCACCCCGAGGGCACGTACATGCTCTTTATCGATTGCGCAGAGTGGCTGGAGGCGCACGGCAAAACGCTGGACGAGCTGGTGGCCATGGGCTGCCGCGTGGGCGTGACATGGCAGGATGGCCGCGTGCACGGCGGCACAACGCACATCCGCCTCAATCTCGCGTTGCCGCAAAGCCGCGTGGCAGAGGCCTTTGACAGGCTGAACAAATACGTGTTCAACGCATAAATCCTACCCCCGATACAGGGCTGAGTCTATCCCCTTGACTCAGCCCTTTGTTTATTACCGCAATCCGCGATACATACATCAATACCAAACAAAAGGAGGAGCTTTATGAATAATAAGCTGACAAGCAGGCAACTCAACGCCTTCGCAAGGCACCTGAAGGAAAGCGAAAAAAGCGCCGCCACCGTGGACAAATACCTGCGCGACGTGCGCGCCTTTTACGCATTCACCGAGGGGCGCGAGATCGACAAGCAAGCCGTGCTGGATTACAAGGCCCACCTTGGCGCGCACTATGCCGCGACCAGTGCAAATTCCATGCTTGCCGCGCTCAATACCTACCTGCGCTTTTGCGAGCGCACAGAGCTGTGCGTCAAACGCTTCAAGGTGCAAAGAGAGGTCTTTTGCGCGCAGCAAAAGGAGCTGAGCAGAGGGGAATATTTCAAGCTGCTCGAGGCAGCAAGAACAGGGAATAACCAACGGCTCTGCCTGATTTTGCAAACCATATGCGGCACAGGCATACGCGTCAGCGAGCTGCCGTATATCACGGTCGAATCGCTGCATACAGGCCAGCCCGCGGTCAGATGCAAGGGCAAAAACCGCCGCATTTTCTTAGTTCCCGCACTGCGCAAAAAGCTGATACGCTACGCAAAGGAGCAGGGCATCTGCAAGGGCAGCATCTTTGTCACAAAAAGCGGCAAGCCCATCACAAGGCATACCGTCTGGCGGCAGATGAAGGGCCTTTGCAAGGCGGCGGGCGTGCTGCCGAGCAAGGTTTTTCCGCACAATCTGCGACACCTGTTCGCGCGCACCTTTTACAAGATCGAAAAGGACTTAGCAAAGCTCGCGGACATTTTAGGTCACGCAAGCATCAACACCACGCGCATCTATATCGTCACAACAGGGCAGGAGCACCTGCGCAAGATGCAGCAAATGCACCTGATCCTATAAAAAAACCGATGCAAAGCATCGGCCGTGATACATAATGAGAGTTATGTGACAAATGCGCCCCGAGCTGCATAAAAAAAGGCCGCCATGAGTTCATGGCGACACCTTTGCGGCAAGATTCCCGGCTTCGTTCGGGAGTGACAGCCCCATACGCACGCTCTGCTACGGCGCAACACGACTGCCACTGCGCGATCTTGACGACATTTCGAGTGGCTTTTTATCATAAAAAAGCATGACAAAACACCTTTCGCATCTTCTCAAAAACAAGGCAAGAACGAAAGGCTTTTTGTTGCGCTGTTTTTTTGTCTTTTCGTGCACAAAAGCGTGTTTTTTGTGGAACACATATTGATAAACGAAACCGAAGATGATATAATTCATGCGTATATGTAAATATGGTGGGAGAGAATGTCACATAACTCTCATTATGTTTTCGCAAAAAAATATTTTTATTTATAAAGGAGAAATTTTTATGAAAAACAACAAAGGGTTTTCCCTCGTTGAATTGATCGTGGTGATCGCTATCATGGCGATCCTCGCAACCGTCGCCGTCATCGGCGTCAGCGTTTATATCCCTAAGGCGCAGAAGGCTGCGGATGAGCAGATGATTGCGGATATCGAACAGGCGTTGACTCTGTATTACTACAGCAATCCTGATGCTGCGACCGACGGTGTTTTGGTGCTTAACGTAGAGGGAGAAGCGCAGTCTAATGACGAATTCATTATTGACGCCATGAAGGCGACTTTTGGCGATGATTGGAAGACTGAATTGTCACTCAAGTATGGCGAATGGAACTCAACCTTCAAAGGTTCTAACTACTATGGCGATGAGCATGGCTTGTCGAGTCTGCTTGGTACGGTTGAGACGCTGACAGAGGCATTGGGAGGGTTCTTGGAGAAACCCGAGATGTCCGGTGTATTGGGGAGTGGATTTGGTGATTATGTGACCGGTATAGGCGCGAACTCTTCTAGCGAAATGGCGGATGCTGCAGTTTTCTACGTAGCTGACATTACTGCTGGTCTTAAACCTGAAGCTTTGCAAAATGCAGCAAATTCTATCCCCCAAAATCTTGAAGGAGGTCCCCTCGCTGTTTTGAATGGGATGAATCAAGAGTTGGATTCTACGCTTGCTTCTGCTGCAACCATGTATGCATTGGCTGAAGGCTACGCAACTTTCTTTGAAAAAAATAATTATACAGTTGAGACGGGGACTGAAACTCCTAGACAGATTCTAACAAAGGCTACTGAGAATATCGAGAAGGAGTCCGGCTCCTACAGTGATACCGTAGAGGCGTTTGGCGCACTTTTGGCTGCTTTCAGTGAAATGGGTCAGGTTAACCCCACAGCAATGCAAGCATACATGGCAACCACAAATGGAGAGTCTCCCATGGCTCAGGATATGAATGCATTTGCGGATGCTATGGGACAAGTTTCAGAATCGAGAAATGATATTTTGCAGAACAATGGGGCTCTGGGCACGGATGACTATTTTACCACTGACTATATGCAGAATCTCATTGGTTCTTACGCTGAGGGCGGCGTATTTGTTTACGTGAAGGTTGAAGATAATGGTTTAAAGATTACCACCAGCTCTGATGAGCAGTAATTTATGAGAATCGGAAATGTGTTCATTTCTACTTTCTACCTCATGCTTGTTGCTGGGGTAGTTGGTATGTTTTTATGTACATATCTGCGCAAAAAAGTATATGGTCTAAATATATGGAAAAGTGCAGGCTTTACGGTGTCGCTCACAATTGTGGGGGTTGCCGGAACAATGCTTCTATACTTTTTAGAAAATGGCTCTTGGGGCGGTGTGTCTTTTTATGGTTCAGTTTTTCTGATTCCGTTGATCATGCCCCTCTTAGGGCTCTTGTTCCACTTGAAACCGGGACAGACTATGGACATTTGCGGTCCTTGTGTGGCAATCATGATTGCATGTATGCGTTTTAACTGCTTTTTAAGTGGTTGCTGTGGCGGTTGGGAAATGTGTATAGGTGATTTATGCTTCGATTGGCCTACACAAGCAATGGATAGCATGGGAGATTTTGCTATACTTTCCGTTCTGCTATCCATGGAAAAGCGAAAGCCACTCAGTGGCATTCTCTACCCGACTTTTATGTTGCTGTACAGTGTAATGCGTTTCTTTTTGGAATTTCTTCGTGATACACCTAAAGATTGGTTACGTTTAAGCCATGGTCAGTGGTTTGCATTGTTGGCTATTGTAATTGGTGTTGCTTGGCTGTGGATAGCTAGAACAAGAAAGGCTCAAAATGATTGTTGTGCTTGATGCTTGTTGCGGACTGTGCTGGAGCATAGCATATATAGCTGCAATTATTATTGGATTCCGAAATCGAACTTATTGCATTCCCGCTTTGTCTATATGTATGAACTTTTCGTGGGAATTGTTAATGATATTGCATCGCTTGGGTAGTGGTACGATTTCATTTTTTCAACTTGTTTGGTTGTTGTTGGATTTTTTCATCATATTAACCTGGCAGTTATATAGTCCAAAGAGATTAATTAGGGTTTCAAAAGATCTTGTTCTTTTTGCTGGAATATTTCTAATTGTTTTTTTCTGGGCGTATATCGGACAGGGCTGGAAATCATCAGTTTTTGTTATTAATTTGATTATGTCTGTAAATTTCATAGTCAGGATGAAAAGAGATCAAACGCATTGGACATCGAATATCATAGCTGTAACGAAATTATTAGGTACATTCTCAGCCACGGTCTTGAATGGGCTTATCTACAGAAACATGTTGATACTTTGGTTGGGCGGACTTTGTCTAATCTTAGATATCTACTACATGTTGCTTTTGAGAAAGGAGAAAAAGAGAATTGAGAAATAGCAAGTTTAAATTTTCAAAATTAGCTTTTATTGCAATTTTTATATGGACGTTTCTTATGGTATTGTCACTGCTGACTTTTGCAGCAACTGACGGAGAAAGTCAAACTGCGAACGGAGAATTTACTTGGAAGTGGGAATGCGATAATACTAGTAGTGGAGCTGAAGGTTCAGTCAAGGGTAGTATAGAAGATGGAACTTTAGTTTTGGAGGTGAGTGCTACATCTTCAAAATATCAGAACAGCACTTGTGGTGATGACACTCCTGCTGCAGATACTAAAAATACGGTAACAGTGACAAATAATAACGGTCAGACTATAAAAATCACAGGAGTGAAGACGAATGGTGATGCTACTTGTTCGCTGGCTGTTGGCGATTTATTATTAGCCGGTAAAGAGTTTGAGGTAACTATTACGGCAATAGCGCCTACGCAAAACTCAGCTTCAGTGAAGAACAGCGGTTCTGTTGAAATTACTTACACTATTATCGAAAAAACCGAAGTGATATATTATGGAGCAGATGGAGCATCCTATAGTTTAGAGGAGATGGTTTTGGATAGCGCATCGGTTTCAGTAAAAAAGGAATTTGATGTAGAGACTAACCTTGTTCTGCCCAATGCCCCGGTGGTAAATAGCGGTAGTTTTATAGGTTGGCGATTGGGACATGATGGTACTGTACATGCTGCTGGTGACACAATAACAATTGTTGCAGATACTAGTATATATCCGGTAATTATTGCAGATGGTCAGGTTCAACCCTTTACGGTAGGTGACCAAGCATATAGCTTTTGGACCGATGCAGTGCTTGCTGCCGGAACGAATGGCACGATAATCTTAAATCGGGATTACACTATGCCCGATACTCTGAAGGCGAACGGTGTATCTCCTTCTGGCAGTGCATATGTGACCGGTATAGACGGTAATGTAAATTACATAGTACCTAAGGGTGTTACATTCCTTATTCCTTTTGATGATGGCAATACCGTTATCACAAACAATATGAAAGAAAATGTGATAAAGAATCAAGAGTCTCCAGATATGGCAAATCAGTATCGTCAGTTAACACTTGCTCCCAATACAAAACTGTCGGTATATGGCTCTGTCAACATTGGCTCCCGCATTTCCTGGCAGATGCTGGGGCAAACCGGAGCTTTTGGAGCCATTTATATGCAAAATGGTTCAAATATTACAGTTGCAAATGGTGGTTCTTTGTATTCCTGGGGTTACATATTCTCGGGTGAATTGGAAAAGGCAGGATCTGGCCATGGAACAGTAATCGTTCAGTCCGGCGGTACACTTTATGAACCGATGTCAGTTGCTGACTATACTGACGATGCAGGAGTTGCATTAGGATTATATGGTCGAGACTTGGAGTTGATTTCTTGGACAGGAGTAGTGACTGATCGAAAGAGTTATATTTTCCCCATGAGGTCGTATTGGGTCAAAAACGTAGAAGTACCGGCGAAAGTCCAACATGGTGGTAGTATACAAGGCTTTTATCATCTGCATGGTGACACAGCAGGTGATCATGGCGGATTTCTCTCGTTCATTGGAACTGGTAGTTCTTCTGTATTCCAAATGACGGAAAATGCAGAAATGACTGTTTCCTATGAAAACGGACGTTTGCGAATCATTCATAACAAAGGAAAGATTTCGTTAAATTCACTTACCGTTTCAATTTCAATGAAAATAACATTTGATGTTAAATCCGAATCGGTATCAGGATTGCCGATTCCGAGTGGATTCGATATTAATGTTCAAAACGGTGCAACACTTACACTGAACGATAATGTTATTGCAGTAGAAGGCTCCAAAATTACGATTGACCATGGTAGCACTGTAATAGCTAACAAAAACGTGTATGTTTTAGGTGCTGCTGATGATCCGGGTGCGACTAATAGGTACAAAGACGTACATGGACAGAATCTTACTCGTGTTGAACAGGATGCGATCCTTGATGTAAACGGATCGCTGATTCTGAATAGTGGATTCTACTCATCGACCAACAGCATGCCAATTACAAGCTCTGCAAAAACCGGTACCATTACTATTGGCAAAGCTGTTTCCAATTCGACGGTAAACGTAAAAACAGATGTTCAGGGCTTTGCAAAGATAAACATTGCCCCCTCCAAGTTGAAAAACGGTGATGGCTCTGTTATCAGCACAGATAAAACCGGCACCTATAATTATAGTGCAGAGCACGGCAGATGGTATAATGGCACCCATGAGGAAATTGCCACGGTAACCCCTCCGACTTGCACGGAACAGGGCTATACAACGCATACTTGCCCTTGTGAATATAGTAAAGTTGATACGCACGTACCCGCCCTTGGTCACGATATGAAGGATGTTGCCGGTCAGGCAGCAACCTGTACCGAAGACGGATATACCGCACATAAGGATTGCTCTCGCTGCGATTACACCGAGGGCAAGGTAACGAGCCCCGCCCTTGGCCATAAAGATGGAAACAAGGATCACACTTGTGATAACGGTTGTGGTGTATATCAGGGAACTCATGCTGATGGAAATACCGACCACAATTGTGATTATGGCTGTTCCGAAACAATCGGCACTCACGCAGATAGTGCAGAGGACAACGACCACGTCTGTGACTATGGCTGTGGTGAAGTTCTTGAAGACTGCTCCGACGCAGCTGGCGACGGCGATCACAAATGTGATATTTGTAACAAGGCTGACGTAACAGGGCACAACTACGGTGAGCTTATTTCTGCTCAGCCGGAGGTTCATACCTCTACCGAATTGAAGCCCGCTGTTGAGGCTCACTATCATTGTACCGAATGTGATACTTATTTCGATGTTAACAAAAATGCAACCACGAAGGATGCTCTGACCGATGAGGCTCCCGTGCACTCCTTTGGTGCTTGGAAGACCAACGATGAGCAGCACTGGAAGGAATGCGTCTGCGGACTGACATCCGAGCAAGGCGCCCATAGTGATGGCGAAGACGATGATTCCAACTGCGACACGTGTGACCTCCAGCTGCACAGCTGCTCCGGTACGCTTGCAAACGGTAAGCCTGCCGACTGCTTGATCGACGGTTGGAAGGATTTCG
>JAZNZB010000069.1:0-6587 GCA_045594705.1 Eubacteriales bacterium | reverse complement strand
AAAAGAATTGTGATTGGAGTTTTAATTAACATTTTGTTTTAATTCTGCCCGGCCGCTTTGCGGCGGGGCGGGGCGGACAAGCTGATGCTGTTCCCTGCGCATTCGCGCGCGTGTCACAGTGGACAGTTCTCAGTAACGCTGCGCATCACAGAGAACCGTCCCCGGTAACACTCGGTAACCCAAAACCACACGCTCTCTTTTAGTTTCAACCGGCAAACCAAGAACAAAACACCAATTTAGCAAACGATTCGCGCAAAGCAAGTGTTACAGGGGACGGTTCTCCGTGACACCTGCGGTGTTGCCGAGAACTGTCCCCTGTGATGCGCGAAACAACAATTTATTAAGCAAAATCAAACTGCACAGAGAACCGTCCCCTGTGATGCGCGAAACAACAATTTTTAAGCAAAATCAAACTGCACAGAGAACCGTCCCCTGTGCTCACGTCCCCTGTGCTCAAGTATGGGATACGTGATAAATGTAACCAAGGCTGTGCAGACATTGAGAAGACCGAGTACAGATCCCGCCTGCGGCGGGTTTGCTTCATTCCGTTGCTCGCAACTCCATTTCGCAAAACTTCGACTACGCAAAAAACAATCAAGATTCTTCGCTTCGCTCGAGAATGACAGATTGTTTTTTGCTCCGCTCAGGATGACACTCGGGGTGACTCTCAGGGTGTTACACGAAATCATACCTCATCAAAAACTCCCGTGGATCGCTTGTGCGATCCACGGGACATTTGTTATTTTATCAGCGGGCTCTCTGCTCCCCATTCGGCAATGGCAGCCTCCAACAGTCTTTGATACTCGGCCTCGGATACGCCAAAGCGATGCTTCAGCTGCGCCTTTGCGGCGGCGGGGCGGTTTTGGTTAAAGTCGCGGATGACGTTGATATAGTACATCCAGGAGGGGCGGTCACCGTCGAACGGGGTGGCTGTGCCGTCGGTGCACTTCCAGCGATCCAGCTGCATCTGCATGACGGGAGACACGGTGTCCACGATCTCCTCAAGGATGGGCGAGACCGCCTCGGGTGCGTAATACACCTCGGTTGCCCAGATAAAGCGCATCAAAAAGCGTTCGCGGAATTCGGGATTGCCCATCAGACCGTTGATCAGCATGCCGATGCAGGAGCTATCCCCAACGGCATGGAACAGATCGGTATGGATATCCGAGTTGAGGCCTACGCCGTGATCGGTATCCACCACGCAAAAACGCCACTTGGTATCCTGCCCCGAAATGCTGTTCGGATTGCTGTTTCGCCATACCTTGACGTTATTGTTGGGCCAGTCACTGCAGCAAAGATAGATCTGTGCGCAGAAATAGTCGATCAGATTGTCGGTATCCACGCGATCGCACACGTATTTGTAGTGCACGGGATCGGAAAGGTCGTTTGCTTGTGCGTAACGGAACAGCGCGTTGAATTCGTTGACGTCCTGCTCGGTGCCGTGTGTCAATAGATACTCATATTTGATATAAGGCAACGGATACGGACACTCCAGCACGGCAAGATCCTCCTCGGGCACGCCGTACACGGTCTCAAAGTACTTTTCGTCAAAGCGTTCGCGTGCGTTGTAAATGCCCCAGAATTCCCCGTTGATAAACACGAACACCGGCTTATACGCCATGGTTTCGGCATGAAGCAGAGAGTCCAGACGCGCGATGTAAGCGTCACCGATATGCGAGCGCGAAATGGTACAGCCCGAGTTGTCACCGCCGCCGTTGCGCAGCAGCAGTCTGCGGTAATACACGGTGTCGTCGCCCGACGCGGACGGTGTGGCATATTCGCCGAAAATATTATGATTGAAGGCGTTGAGGTTCTCCGAAACCTCGGGATTGGCATTCTCGCGGAACAGAATACGGAAGGATTTCTCGGTCATACCAAGAGAGCCCTTGCCATTGAGCGCGATCTCCACCCAAGAGGAAAACTCGCAGCTGTCGTCACTGAAGTATTCAAGATATGCCTGTATGCGCTCGTGTCCCTCGTGAAAGTTCATGTATATATTCTTTCCGTCGGGATTCGTGCTGATAAAGTCGTCGGGCTGCACGGCCAGACAAAACACGTCCAGCTCGTCCGCACGGATATCCTTGCCCACAAAATAGGTCTGCGTGGTCACGGGAGTCGTATGTTTGCCATTGGTGGCGTAGGCGCGCACCGTCCATGCCCCCATCTGAGAGAGCACGTTGGGCGAATAGGTATTGCCCATGGCAAGAATGGCGTTTTGCGTCAGCTCGCCCCAGGCAAGATCGCTCGTGTCGGTCATGAGAATGGGGTGCTCATAGGTGTTGGCCACGGTCGTGCGCGGATCTGCTCCGTTGATCGTGTAAAACACGGTGTACCCCTCGGGCGCGGTCATTTCCAGGGAAAACTCCTCGTCATAAAAGCCACTGATATGTGAAAATACCACCTCGTTTGCCATGGAGTGCACGGCTACGTTGACGTCACCCTTGCTCGTCTGCGGGCGGATCTGCCCAAGCAGCGTAAAGGAAGCCTGCGTCAGATCGACCGTATCAAAGGGCGCGTAGGGTGAGTCCGCGTCGCGGCGGATCAGCTCATTCTTAGATGCACCGCCCACATAGTGTCGTGCATCGGATGCGTCCAGCGTATGCGCGGAAAGGTAATCCACCACGCCGCTCTGCCCCTGCATGGGCTCGTTATTTTTGAGCTGTGTGCCAACGGGCGCGATGGCAAGGCGCATATCGTTGCCCACCAACAGCATATCGGGACGCACAGCATCGGATTCGGAGGTTTCGAGCACGGGCGTCAGCTGCGTGCCTGTCTTGTGACCCAAGAGCAGATAGTAGCCGCCCGCGGGAATGCTTGCGCCATACGGCAGCGCATATTCACGCCACACGTAGTCGCCTCCGCAAACGTGCACGGCAAGCCCTTGCAAGGATATTTCCACCTTGCCCGTATTGTACAGACACACGTAGCTGTGTGCCACGGGTGCGCTCTTGGACGTGCCGCCCGTATATACGGACGAGATGATCAATTTGGTAAAATCAGCTGAAGCGTCCAGGTCGTCAGCCGTCGGATATTCCTCGTCGGGCAGTTCAATCTTCTCGGTGGTCTGCTCGGCCTCAGTCTCAGTCGTACTCGGTTGCTCACCGGGCAGCGTTTGCCCCGAGCATGCGCCAAGCAGCAGGCAAAGTGCGAGCAACGCACACAGAATGCTGATTTTGTTTCGGATCGGTTTCATATCGGTCCTCCATAAAGTTTACAGTTGCCAGATAACGTCGTCGGGAATGCTTGTAATGTTGGAAGGCATACGCTCGGCCAGGTCCTCCAGCTCGGGGCGCGCGGCGGCGATGGCCCGCCAGTAGGGCTCGTCCAAAAAGAACAAGCCGCTCATCAAAAACAGATTGCGCAAGCCCAGAGAAATCTCCAGGCGCAGCTTTTGCACTAAATTCTCGGGTGAGAGCGCATTTTCGGGATACACCGTGGACTCGCTGAATGCTTTTTCCGTGCTGCCGATGGCGCAAAGATGCGAACGGATCGAATGCGCAAGCGCATCCTTTCCCAAGGGATGGGTAAAGCTTGCATCCTCAAAATGCCCTTCTCCTACGCGGAACAGGGCGTTGGGATAGCGTTCCTTGATACGCGCGATATCCACTCCGTGTCTGCGGTCTCCGTTGTGCATGACCATGATGCCGGGCGTCATGCCCTCGGGCACCGTCTGCTCCAAAAAGTTCAGCACCGCATCGCATTGGACGTCGCTCCAGGCACACCACAGGTTGTCCCCCTCGGTCGCCGCGGCAAAGATCTCGGGAGCGGTCATGTGCGCGTACTGCGGGTATTTCTGATGAAAAGCTTGCATGCAAGCAGGACAGCAGCAGCCCTGCAGCGCAGGACCCCAAGGGCCGACGCGCAGGTCGTCGTCAAAAAAGATTTTGGTAAAGCCAAGATCATGCAGCTGCTCTGCCGCTTCTCTGCTGTCGTTGAGCATGATCTCGCTTCGCATACAGCTTGCAAGTGCAACGGGATTTCCTTGTTGATTCATGCGGCTTTGCCATGCGGGCGGAATGCCGGGGTCTCCCCCGTCGCCCAGCAGCGCATTTGAGCCATGCCCGACAGGAACGGTCAGCGCCTGTACGGCAAATCCATGCTGCTCCAAGAGGCTCTTGGCCTGTGCGATCTCGTCCGGCGTGGCAAGCCACGTACCGTAAGCGTAAGCGTCCAGCCACACCGTTTCCACGCCTGCTTTTTTCATCCACGCAATGCGCTGTGCGGCATTCGGGGCTTGCAGGATGGCGCGGGGCTCAAAATCATAGTGAAAATACAGCTTGTTTTTCATATTTACTCCTCACTGACAACGTGTAAGGCATGTGGCATTTGCCCGCTTGTGCTGTGCAGCTCAGTACCGCGCTCTTGCAGGTCGGCAAAGCATGCAAGCAGCGTATCATCCACGTATTCGCCCGGTACGACCAACGGAATTCCCGGAGGATATGCCCACACGTACTCGGCAGAAACAAAGCCGTCGGCGTGCTCAACGGCAACATTGATACAATCAAGATCCGCCACCTGCCATGGTGCATATACGCTGTGTAGCTGCGGACAGGCAGGGGAAGCCGCGAATGCGTTCGCCTTTATCTGCGCATCAATCTCGCAAAGCGCGTGCGCAAGGCGCGCAAAGCCCTCGTCTGTGTCGGCAGGCGAGGTCATGGCAATGATATAGTCACTCGCCGCCATTTCAATTTCAATGTGATAGTCATCGCGCAGCATATCAGCCAGTGTGTGCCCGCTGATGCTTGTGCCGCGCGTGCTGGTCACCAGCTTGCCGGGATCGTATGCAAACACGCAATCGGGCAAATTCCTGCGATAAAGCAGCTTCAGATGTCGCAAGGCAGCTGTCGATGCTTCAAATGCTGCCAATCTTTGATGCCATGTGCGCATCAGCTCTTCCCCGCTCTTTTCCAAAAGGTGGATGCAGCGCGCGGATTCTTCCATGAGAATATAGGAAGGGCTCGAGGTCTGGAACACCGCAAGCTGCGCGGCCATGGCCGCAGGATCGGGACAGCTCTTACCAATCAAGGCAATCGCCGTTTGCGTGGGTGCGGGCAAGGTTTTATGCAAGGAGCAAATGGCAATATCCGCGCCAAGTGTGATGGGATGCGCGGCAAAATCGCCAACTCCCAGATGCGCGCCATGTGCTGCGTCCACCAGCAAAAGCGCACCGCGTGCATGTGCGACGCGGGCGATGCCCGCAATATCGCTGATCACGCCCTCGTAGGTCGGGCTTGTCAGTATGACCAGTCTTGCGTCTGGCGCATCGGCCAGTGCGCGATCCACCTGTGAAGGTGTCACGCTTGCGCAGATCCCGCTTTCGGGATCGGTTTGGGGATAAATATAAGTCGGCTTCAAGCGGCAAAGCTCGATGCCGTGATAGACAGATTTATGGCAATTACGCGCCACGACCACAGAGCGGTCATGCCCCGCATAGGCGCGTATGGCGGCTAAGATGCCGGAGGTTGAGCCATTGACCAGAATATGCGCCTTTTGCGCACCCCAAAGCGTAGCGGCGCGGTCACATTCCTCCTTGATCACACCGCTCATATCGTGCAGGTTGTCGCTGCCCGCAATCTCGGTAATGTCGCGGTCATAAGGGAATATCTGCCCGACAAGAGCCGTGTTTCGCTTGTGCCCCGGCATGTGGAAGGGATACTTGTCCACGCCGTCCAGCATCTCGGATATTCTGTTTTTATCCATGGCTGCCTCCCTTCGGCTTGACCGATTCGTAAAAATCCAGCGAATCAAAGCCACGGCCAAGATGATTGAGCAGATAGGTCTGCGCGGTGCGAGAGAATTCGACCACGTCCTCCTCGTCCGAAAGCTCAAACGAGAAAACCTTCTCGGGAGAAGCGTGCAGCACGTATCTCACGGCAGCCGTGACCGCGGGGGTCATGGCACAAAGCACGCTCTTTTCGCGGTCTCCGTCCGCGTCCGCGCCCACCATGGGCGTACGGATCAGCTTGGACTGACGCGACAGGCAATCGGCACAAAGCAGACGGCCGTTCATGACGTCCAGATAATTGAGCCGCTCGTCAATGCTGCCACAGCGACAGCAGGCGTCCAGCTCGGGCAAATAGCCCGAAATAGCAGCGGCACGCAGCTCAAACACGCCCTTGACCATCGCCTGCGGTTTTTTGCCACGGCCGATCAGATAAAGCGAATTGAGCAGCATGCGCAAAAGCTCGGGGGCGGGCTCGTCGCGGTCGGAGAGCTCGTTTGCCACGTCGCAAAGGTACACGCCAAGGCTCATGCGCACAATGTCTGCGGAAAGCTCGTAAAAGGCGTTGAGCACGCTTCCCTGCCGCAGCCAGTAAAAGTCGCCCTTGCGGTAAAGCTCAAAATTGCCGTACGTAAACAGCTGAGAGCACGCCATAGCAGGGTTTTTGAGCGATTTTCCGCCCTTGACCATGACCGAAATTCTGCCGTGCTCTGCGGTCAGGATCTGCAAAAGCTTGTCGTGGTCGCCCGTGTTCTGCACGCGCGTGACAAGTCCGTCGGTGCTCATTTGCATATTGGTGCTCTCCTTTCTGTATGTGATAATCGGACCGTCGGGGACGCCGGTCCCTACAATTCATCATGGGACC
>JAZNZB010000068.1:0-5211 GCA_045594705.1 Eubacteriales bacterium | reverse complement strand
AAAAAAACTGAGCGCATGGCGCTCGGTTTTTTTGTTTCGGATCAATATGCAATCGTAGTCATCAGCGCGTATTCGGGCTGGGAGACGTCGAGTCTGGAAACCTGTGCCACGATGGGCTGGTCACTCTCAACCAGGATTGCGTAGGGCTTGTTGCGCGGGATGGGCTGGCCGTTGTCGGCAACCATTTTGTCAAGTCTGATGTGGTTGGTGCGGTTATGCTCGCAAACTGCATGCAGACCGCAAAGGGGATCCTGATCCTCAAAATAAATGGTCAGGTCGATATGTGCCGTTTTCCCCGAAAGATTGAGCACGCAAACAGCCTCGTGGCTGACGAATTCGCCCTTGGTTGTGTCGCTCATATATCCGTCGGGGATGATCCAAACGTTCTTTCCGTACATGTGATATTCTCCTTATGTATCAAAGATTGATAGGTTCAGTATATCACACGCCGCCCGCCTTGTCAAGCATTATTTGCCCGAGTCGGAGCAGGAGACCGAGGCCGCATTGAGGCTGTAGTTCATCGATCCTACCGCAATGCGAGACCACGCGTCCTGCGTGCCGCCGTAGCGGATGGATTTGAGCGACTTGCAGCCGTAGAAGGCCATATCCTCGATCTTTGTCACGCTTGCGGGAATATTGACCGAAGAAGAGCCGGATGCGGCAGGGTAGTGCACAAGCGTCTTGCCGTCAGCCGTGTAAAGCACGCCGCCGATATCCTTATAGGCAGAGCTCTGCGCACTGACCGTGACGTAAACAAGGCTTGTGCAGCCTCCGAATGCCAAATGACCGATGTCGGTCACGCTTGCGGGAATCTGTACCACCGTGATCGAGGTGCAGTTATAAAACGCCTGCGAGCCGATGGCGGTGACTCTGTCTCCCGTGGGGCTGGTGGTGGGAATGACCACGCAGATATCTCTGCATGCGCCAAGGCCTGTCAGCGTGCAGGTGCCGTTGCCGTTGGATGTAAAGGTCAGCCCCGTGCTGTCGGTCGAGCTGCCGTTGTTGCCGGTATTGCCGGTATTGCCCGTATTACCCGTGTTTCCTGTGTTGCCGGGATTTTGATTGTCGGGCACGTTGACCACGGGCTGCGTTTGCTGCTCGTAGCCGCCTTGGTTGTTGTCCGGATTGCCCGGGTTGTTCTGATTGTTCTGGTTGCCTCCCTGATTGTTCGGGTCGTTGTACTGATTGCCCGGATTCTGATCAAAGTTGCCATCAAGCATGTTTGTGGTCTGCTCACTGCCGTCCTCGGGCAGCTCATCCTCTTTTTTGTCCTTGCAGGCGGTGGCAGAGAGCAGCATCAGCCCGATCAATCCAAACGCCAGCGTTTTTGTCCATGTGTGTTTCATGAACGTACCTCCTTTTTTGATTTGTGACTTGATTATACCAACCGTTATGCATGATGTCAAAGCAATTCGCACGACGCACTTCGCCCCGCTTTGGGGGACTTTGACCGCATTTGTGCCGCTTTTCCCGCATGCGAGTGCATTCGCGCAAAAAAATCGTGCGACGGCAATCGTGCCCGTCCGACAAACTTGACAAACGCGCGCAAATGTGGTATGATTTTTAATATCATACACAAGGACGGACGGCACATGAAGATCGGAGAGGCACAACTTGCACACGGCCTGTTTTTAGCACCCATGGCGGGGGCGACGGACAGGGCTTTTCGCCGTGCCTGCAGGCAGAACGGTGCGGAATTTACCGTCAGCGAAATGGTGTCGGCCAAGGCGCTTTGCTATGAGCAAAAAAGCCCCAAGTTTGCAAGCCGCTCCAAGAGCGCACCACTGGCCTGTGTGCTTGGAGAGGAATATCCCATGGCGGTGCAGCTGTTCGGCCACGAGCCCGAGCTGATGGCCGAGGCCGCGCGTATGATCGAGGCCTGCGATTATCTCGGTTGCCAAAGCGAAATGCCGCCCGTGGCCATCGATATCAACATGGGCTGCCCGGTCAACAAGGTGGTGGCCAACGGTGAGGGAAGTGCCTTGATGAAGGATATTTCCTTGGCGGGTAAGATCATAGAGGCGGTCGTAGGGGCGGTCAAGCTGCCCGTGACGGTCAAGATGCGTGCGGGCTGGGATAAGGACAGCATCAACGCGCCCGAGCTTGCGCGCGTGGCAGAGGCCGCGGGAGCGAGTGCCATCTTTGTGCATTGTCGCACGCGCCAGCAGATGTACATGCCCGGGGCTGATCCCGCGTACGTGCGCTTGGTCAAAGAGAGCGTGAGCATTCCCGTGATCGGGAACGGTGATATTGCCACGCCCGAGGACGGCGTGCGCATGCTGAAAGAGACCGGCTGCGACGGCATTATGATCGGTCGCGGTGCGCTGGGTAATCCCTGGATCTTTTCCCAGACCGCCGCACTGCTTGAGGGCAGAGCATACACCACGCCAACCATTGAGCAGCGTTTTGACACCGCCATGAAGCAGATTCTCGAAATGGTGGAGCAAAAGGGCATGCGCGTGGGCATGGCTGAGGCCAAAAAGCACGCGGCATGGTACGTGCGCGACGTGCGCTATGCGGCCTTAACGCGTGACCGCATCATGCAGGCAGAGAGCCCCGAGCAGATCCGTGCAGTCTACGATGAGCTATTGTCCATGCAAAAGCAGGAGCAGTAACACACAATCAAAATATACAGGAAAGCGAGGTGAACGCACATGCCCGAAAAGCAAAACGGCAAGCTACTCATGGCGGCCAAGGCAGGGGATGAGCATGCGTTCGCCTCGCTTGTTCGCGCTTATCAGGACAGGGTGTATTCCTTGGCCTACTATATGACCAAAAACCACCACGACGCCGAGGACGTGGCGCAAGAGGTCTTTCTCAAGATCTGGCGCGCCTTGCCAAGCTACCGCGGAGAGCATGAGCCGGATGCATGGATCATGAAGATCGCCAAGAATGCCTGCTACGATTTTCTCAAATCGCAGCGACGGGTGGAGCCGTTGGAGCGTGAGATTGACGGTGAGGTGGTGGAGCGGCCGCTGGCCGATCCCGATCCCGACAGTAACCCGCCCGAGGCTGCCGTAGCGGCAGAGACACGCGACGAGGTGGCCAAAGCCCTTATGCTCCTGCCGCCCGAGCAGCGCGAGATTTTGACCTTGAAGTACGTGCAAGGGCTTTCGTATGAGCAGATCTGCGAGGTGCTCTCAATTGGCATGGGCACTGTCAAATCCAAGCTATGGCGCGCCAAGCAGGCTCTGAAAAATATTTTGAAAAACGGGAACATTTTTTGATTATTTTCGTATAACAACGTAGAAGGAGGTGAGATACTTGCAGGATTGCAGCAAAATCGAGCAATTACTGGCCGCATATGCGGACGGGGAACTGAATGAAGAGCAAAAAGCACTCGTTGAGCAGCACGTGGCAACTTGCCCGCACTGCAAAGCGTTGCTTGGTGAGTATCTCGCACTCAACGAGGCACTTGCGTCCTGCACCGTGCAAGCCCCCGAGGGATTTGCGGATCGCGTGATGGATGCCGTGGAAAAGCAAAAGACCGCAGCCCCGAGATCGGTGGGGCGCGGCGTGCGTCTTGGCAGGATCGCGCCTTTTATGGGCGTAGCCGCAGCGGCAGTCATCTGTATCAGCGTTGCAGGTACTGCGCTTGTCAGATACGTCATCGAAAACCTGGACGGATCGGATCTTGTGCAAACACCCGAAGCGCCCACACAGGAGCTTGCAACCCAGCAGCATCCGGAGGACGGATACGGTGACGAGATGACAGAGGCCGAGACCGTAGGCGAGCCCGAGACCGAATACGAGCAGCTCGAATCGGCCATACCCGAGGATACTGCCGAGGAAACGGTTGGGGATACCGATTGGGAAAATGCAGAGCCCGAGGGAACGCAGCCCGAGAGCTCACCGTCCGAGGGAATCTACCCCGAGGGTACGGACGAAAAGGACGACATACCTGCGGACAGCGCTGAGGTGACTACGTCTGTCACAGCGGGTCTGCCTGTAGAGACCATTCCCGAGACCGATGCTCCCGAGACTGCCGTACCCGAGACCGAGGAAGCACCGACCCAAGCACCCGAGGAAGCACCGACCCAAGCACCCGAGAAGGATTCCGCGCTCGGAACGCAGGACGCGCCCGTGCCCGAAAATTCGGCGAACGACAGTTGGCTTGCGCGCGTGTGGAATGCTGTCGTCGAATTCTTTGAGTCTGTCTTTGACCGAATCAAGCGTTTGTTCGGAGGTGCGCATGCATAATCGAGTGATCATCGTTTCCGCCGACCCGCGTTTTGCGCAGGTGCTTGCCGTGGAGGCCGCATTGTGCGGTGCACGTGCCGAGACCGCAGAGGAGCTGCAAGGCGTGGATTGGACGCAGATTCGCGTGGCGATCGTGGATCTGGACGGAAAAATGAGCGGCGTGATCCCCGAGCACGTGCGCGTGCTGGGCATTTGCCGCGACCTTGAAGCCTTACCGCTGCGCGCGCGCCGTATGTCGCATATGATCTTCCACAGACCCTTTTTGATGGAGGATCTGCGCCGTGAGCTGACTTTGCTGCTCAAGGATGGCGAAGGAGATAGTGAGAGAGCGACTGTGCGCTATTCGGTAGCTACGCTGACGCTGCAAGGGGAGAGCCGCTGCGTGCTGATGGGCAACAGGCAGATCTCCTTGACCGAAAAGGAATTTGCCGTACTCTCGCTGCTTGTGCAAAAGGGCGGGCAGGGAATATCCAAGCAGGAGCTTGCCGAGCTGCTGGACGCAAACGAAACAAACGAGGGACAGGTCTATATCTGCCGCCTGCGCCAGAAGCTGGAAAATGCATTTGGATTGCGCTTGATCAAAACCGTGCGCAATCACGGTTACGTTTACGTAGGAGACCTATAAGGAGGTTGTACGCATGAAAAAAATCTTTGGTCTGACGTTACTTTTGATGCTTGTACTGACGCTGTGCGGATGTGCGAACGGACTCATGGAGGACACGCCCGATTCTTCCAAGGGAGAATGCGCGTACTGCGGAGATCTGAGAGGCGGAGACCGTTGGTTTATTGCCAAGGTGACCGATAAGTACACGGTGATGCCGCTTGGAACGGATTGCTTTGAAGCAAAGGCAGCCGGCGACGCGGGGATCCGCATCAGTGCCGCGTCGGGAACGTTGGAGGAGGGGGGCTTTGCCATCGGTGACGTGATCCGCATCACCTATGGCGGTGAGATCATGGAATCTTATCCCGTGCAGATCGCACCCATCTCGATGGAGCGTGCGGAGATTGGCC
>JAZNZB010000067.1:0-36600 GCA_045594705.1 Eubacteriales bacterium | reverse complement strand
AATTCAACGCCGGAGGGTGCTGCGCAGTTTTGCGCGAGCAAATATTTCGCAGATGCAAAGAGAAAATGCGAAGCAATATAAGATATTGCAAGCATTTTCCCTGCCGCAGGTGCAGATATTTGCCACTCAAAACCGTGTGAGTTCGGCTCTCTTCGGCTATAACGCTCCGATGCGTCGCATCGGAGCGTTTTTTTTGTGATACTGTTGCTTTTTTGTAGGAAAGCTCGGAATTTGTTGCAAAGTTGCATAAAATAAGAAGACGAATTATATGGAATATGAACATTGTCAAGGACGGCGTGTTGTGTTATAATATTATATACTTATTTATATTATAATAGGGTACGTTTCCGCGGGGTCGAAGCGGCGTGCCCGTATGAAACTATGGAGGAGTAAACGAAATGGCACTATTCAAATGTAAGGCGTGCAGAGGCACGCTGGAGGTGGATAGCCGAGGCGGTGTGATTTCCTGCAGATCCTGTGGGTTTTTTCAGACTGTACCCAGATTGATCGATGCAGATCGAGCCAATCGGTACGATCGTGCATACCAATGCCTTCAAAATCAAGAATTTGATAAGGCTATCGTGCTTTTCAAGCAACTCAGAGAGATGGATCCCACTGACCCTGAGATCTATTGGGCTTCCGCACTGTGCAGATACGGCGTTGTCGGTCGCAGAGATGAGTCTACGGGGAAGTTTGTCTTAGAGCCCAACCGCGTTCAGACAAAGCCCTTTTTGGAAGATCCGGATTATAAGATGGCAACTGACAGAGCGTCGGCTGACCAAAGCAGAATTTTTGAAACGCAGGCAGCACAGATCAATCTGTCCTGCACGCAGATCCATACCTTTGCACAGAATCAGACACCTGTGGAGGTGTTCCTGCTTTCCAAGGCAGAGGATAACGTGCTTGCAAGCGAGCTGTACGAGGCATTGGTGCAGAGCGGTCTGCGCGTGTTCTTTGCAAGCCGCGTGCTCAAGGATAAGCCCAAGAAGGCGCACGAGGCGTACATTTATTCCGCATTGTCATCGATGCAGGTCATGCTGGTTCTGGGAACCAAGGAGGAGTACTTCAATCTTCCCGAGATCAGAAACACCTGGATCCGCGTCATGTATGCGGTTCGCAACGGTGAATCCAAGAGTCTGGTCCCCCTGTATAAGGGAATTACTGCGGATAAGCTGCCCAAGGAATTTGCCAATCTGCGCGCGCTGGACCTGACCAAAAAGGAAATGCTTCCTGTCGTGGTTCGTGGCGTAAACAAGATCATTGATATGCAGATGGCAAAGCAGTCTCCCGAGGCAGGAATCAATATTGAGACCGCACCTCTGCTCAGACAGGCAAACAAGCTGCTCAGCGATGCCAAATGGGCAAATGCAACCGAGGTCGCCGATAAGGCGCTGCGCATCGACCAGCAGTGCTACGGCGCATATATTGTCAAGCTGTTGGCGTCCTTGAAGATCAAGACAGTCGGTGAGCTTTCCAGCTCCTCTGTTTCGTTGGAAAAGAGCCCGAACTTTGTCAAAGCCCTGGAGCTTGCAAACCTGCAGCAAAGACAGGAGCTTGAGAATTGTCAGAAGGTCATCGCAGAACGACTGGCTCTTGCCGAGAAGCAGCGTCAGTATGATCTTGCGCTCCCCTTGATCAAGACACGTAAGTACGATCAGGCAATCGCGATCCTTTCGGGCATCAAGGATTTCAAGGATGCGGCAGAGCTGCTGGCCCGTTGTGAGGAGATCAAGCTGAATGCGCCCAAGGAGGCGATTTATAACAAGACCATTGCGACCGCGACCGCCAGAGATGCGGGTCCCGAGGTCTGGATCAAGTGTATTGCCTCGTTCCAGTCTATCAGCGGATATAAGGACGCAGACGATCAGGCTCGTGCACTGCAGCTGCGTGTGGATAAATGGAAGCAGGCCAAGCAGGAAGCTGAGGAAAAGGCAAGGATCAAGGCTGAGCAGATCAAGCTGGCGCAGATCAACAAGACCGAGAGACAGTATGCCAAGCGCAGAAGAACGAAGCGATTCTTCGGTGTCTCTACCATTGTTCTGCTGTTTCTGATCATTGCATATCTGGGTGTCAGCGGAGCGTTGTTCGTGCATTTCATCCCGGATGCAAGATATCAGAGTGCGGACGATCTGTATAAGAGCGGCCACTACAAGGATGCAGCGGCTATTTATGCCGATCTTGCAGACTATGAGGGCAGTGAACAGAGACTTGCGGCTATCCGCGCAATTCAGCAGATTCAGAAGAGCGATAACAATGACGTCAGCAACAAAGAGGAATTCACGGACGTCATCAATATGCTGCTCAAGGCTGATGTGCCCGTTACGGTGGAGTATCAGTCTAACGGCGGCTACATCGTCGATGCAGAGCAGACTGCAATGATCGGTGATGTGCTCTCGCTTCCCGGTGCAAGCCTGACCGGCCTTTCGGATAGCGTCAGCCCCAAGGGCATGCAGACCGATGCGACTGTTTCGTATACCGATAAGGGCAGCTTTACTGCGCTTGCGATGACCGCAAGAGTCGGTTACAATTTCGTTGACTGGGCGTATGTTTCCCATTCTTACGATATTTCCGAGAAAAATCCCGTATTTACTCTGACGATCGGCGCACGTTGGTCTGACCCAAATGCTTATTCGATCACGTATGATCTGGGCCTTGATAACGTGCTGTTCGAGACCGAGAATCCCGGCGGCTACAACG
The DNA here is from genome assembly GCA_045594705.1 of Eubacteriales bacterium. Classification (GTDB taxonomy): domain Bacteria; phylum Bacillota; class Clostridia; order Oscillospirales; family CAG-272; genus SVQP01. Next base: position 33,903 of record JAZNZB010000067.1, on the reverse strand, counting down.
TTGAGACTCCGACCTTTACGCTGGCTAATCCGACCAGAGAGGGCTATACCTTCCTTGGCTGGACCGGTACGGATACGGATGAACTCTCCACGGAGGTTACAATCGAGGAGGGAAGTGTCGGTGACAGAAGCTTTACTGCCAACTGGCAGGCAAATTCTTATACGCTGAGCTTTGACGTCAACGGTGGTAATTACGATCTTGCTCCGATCACCGTGACCTATGATCAGCCCTTTACCCTGGAAGCTCCCTACAGAACCGGCTATTCCTTTGTGGGCTGGTACCTGCAGGATGCGCAGTACACAGACGGATACTGGAGTGACGCTTGTGACGTGACCCTGACTGCAAAATGGCAGGCAGACGTATACACCATTACCTTCCTGGATCTGAATAGCTCCGGAAAGTATGCTCCGGGTTATACGCTGACCTTCGACGTCACGTATGACGATTCCTTCTCCATGCCCGTACCCGGCAGAACGGGTTACTCCTATCAGGGCACGTACCGCAACGGAAAACGCATTGATGACGGCACGTGGATCTGGAAGTATACCGAGGATCTCCGCGTTGAGGTGCGTTGGGCTCCCATGACTCACGTCATCACGCTCAATCCCGATGGCGGCACAGTCAGTGACCTGACTGTGAATGTGACATACGATAAGTCTTATACCTTGCCCACCCCCGAGCTAACCGGCTACGATTTCATGGGCTGGTATGCAAACGGAAAGCAGTATAAGGGCGGCACGTGGAAGGATCTTTCCGACGTGACGCTGAAGGCGATGTGGAGCCCGATCGTATACAATATTACATACGAGCTCAACGGCGGCACCAATTCGTTTGTCAATCCCAAGACCTATACCATTGAGGATAAGATCGTCCTTCAGCCTCCTACACGCGTGGGATATACCTTTGCAGGCTGGACGTTCGAAGGTCAGGAGACTCCCGTGCTTGAGGTGATCGTAGAGGCCGGCAGCATCGGTGACCGTACTTATACGGCAAATTGGACTGCAAACACCTACGAGGTGACCATGGACGCCGCAGGCGGCACGGTTTCCGAAAGCACTGTGACCGTCACGTTCGATCAGGAGGTCACGCTGCCCGATCCCACCAGAGAGGGTTATACCTTCATTGGCTGGTACAGCGGTGAAGTCAAGTATGAAAGCGGCATTTGGAATACCGCCTTCGACGTTGCACTGACTGCTCAGTGGAAGGCAAATCAGTACACTGTTACCTTTGAGGATACCAAGAAAGATCCCATTACCGTGACTTACGTATATAACGACGGAATCACCGAGAACACCGTGATCACGCTCCAGCATGACCAAACGGTTCCTTATCCCGCCGTTCCCGCCCAGTCCGGCTATCTCTTCGCCGGCTGGTATACCGATTCTTCGCTGTACAACCGCTACAGCTTTGACGGTGAGCTGAATGAGAGCATTACGCTGTATGCAAAGTGGATCAGCCCCTGGTACAGCTATGAAAGCACCATTTCTCCCGAACAGAGAAGATTCCTGTACGTAAGCGGAACCAATATCGGCTATCTTGCGTTCGTCGCACAGGTGGATGAAACCATTACGATCAACGCAAGCGGCAAGAGCGCTCTGCGCGTCGATCTGTATGACAGCAACCTGAACATGCAGACCTACGATTCCGGCCTGACCAATCATAGCATCAGCTATCACGTGACAGCCGGTCAACTGTACTATATCGGTGTGAGATTTATCTCGAGCATCTCCACTGGTAATATCACAGTCAACCTTTACGGCACGGTTGCAGACAGCTCGGCAGTTGTCAAGATTCCCGATAGCGCAACGCACTACATCCCCGACAGCAGTGCGAGCATGACCGTCACATTTGACGAGGCGTTTACGCTTCCCATTCTGACCAGAAGAGGATATACCTTCAACGGTTGGTTCAACGGAGAAACGCAGGTCACCGAGGGTACGTGGACCACTTCCTCGGATATGACGCTGACACCTCATTGGACTCCCGTGACGCACGTTGTGACGCTGGATGCGAACGGCGGCGAAACGGAGTTTGAATCGATCAACGTAACATATGACGCAACCTACGTGCTGCCCACTCCCGAAAGAACAGGTTACACCTTTGACGGCTGGTGGTACGGCGGAAACATCCGCTACGAGGACGGCGTATGGAATAACGTTGAGGATCTGACGCTGGTTGCCCGTTGGGTACCCAACGTTTACAACGTGACGCTGCAGGATTATACCAAGCCGATCGCAGACATTACCATTCGTTATAACGATGGCGAGACCGACGATCTGGTTATCCATCTCGGCTCCGGCTGCACACTGCCTTATCCCATTGCTCCCGAGCGCGAGGGCTACGTATTTGGCGGCTGGTACACCGATGAAGAGCTGCAGTACCGTCATTACTTTGATTCCCACATTTACGACGATATGACGCTGTATGCCCGTTGGATCGAACCCGATCAAGCATATGACGGTATCATCACGGTCGGCTCTACGACCACGGTTGCCCTGTCGGGTCAGACTGTGAAGTATTACGCGATCGTTTCCGAGGTTTCCACTTGGGCCAATATTTATTCGACCGGTGCCGTAGATACCGAAGGTTACGTTTATGATGCAAATCTGAACGAGCAGTATTACGGTCAGGACGGCGGAAACGGTAGCAACTTCCACATGGAAGCATGGCTCGAAGCAGGTCAGCTGTACTACATTGCAATCAAGGCAAACGAGGATACCACCAACGAAAACGTTTCGCTGGTCATCACGGGTAACCGTCCGGGCAGTTCCACGGTAGCATATCCGAGCGGTGACGTGGACGGATACGTTTCCGGCAGCAGCTCTGTGGTCTCCATGGTATACGATCAGAGCTTCCTGCTGCCCACGCCCAACAGAACGGGCTACACGTTCACAGGTTGGTACAACGGCGAAGAGCAGGTGATCAACGGTACCTGGACCATCGCGTCCGACGTCACTCTGGTTCCCGGTTGGGTTCCTCTGACAAACATCATCTACCTGGATCCCAACGGTGGCACGGTAGATCCCACCTCGGTCAACGTGACCTATGACGTGGCATACACGCTGCCCACGCCCGAGAGAACAGGTTATACCTTTACAGGTTGGTTCGACGGACGCTACAGCAGCACGCAGTATACCGACGGTGTATGGAACAATCTGTACAACCTGAACCTGTATGCACATTGGGAAATCATTACCTATAATATTAATTACGAGCTCAACGGCGGTACTAACTATTATAACAATCCCAGTACATATCAGGTAAATACCTCTACCTTCACGCTCGGCACTCCTACCCGTACGGGTTACACCTTTGTCGGCTGGACGTATGAGGGACAGGATGAGCCTGTGACCTCTGTGACTATCGAGTACGGCTCGATCGGCGATCTGAGCTTCACGGCACACTGGACGCCCAACACCTATACTGTTTGGCTTGATACCGCAGGCGGATCGCTTGATATCAGCTCCATGACCGTTACCTACGACGCTGAATACGAGCTTCCCATTCCCACCAAGGCAGGTTACATCTTTACTGGCTGGTTCTACAGTGGCACGCAGTACGGACACGCGCCCTGGACCGACACCAGAGACCGTACCCTGACCGCGTCCTGGGATATCGCCGGCTACAACATCATTTATGAGCTGAACGGCGGTGAAAACGATTACAGAAACCCCGAAAACTACAATATTAATAAATCCGTCACGCTGTATGCGCCCACCAAGACAGGTTACACCTTCCTTGGCTGGACCTACGCAGGACAGGATACGCCTGTGCTGAGCGTGACCATCCCGTACGGCAGTGAGGGTGAGCGCACCTTTATTGCAAACTGGCAGGTGAACACCTATTCGATCACATTCAACGCAAACGGCGGCGAGGTGGATACGACCGAGGCAGAATACACGTACGGCGTGGAATACACGCTGCCCACTCCCACAAGAGAGGGTTACACCTTCGACGGCTGGTACTTCGGCGAGGATAAGTACGAAAGCGGAGCATGGATCGGCACGCAGAATATGACGCTGTATGCAAACTGGATCGCAATTCGTTACGAGATCACGTACGAGGGCACCGGCGAGAACGACCTGGATCAGACGGTGACCTTTGATTACAACGGTGCTGAGATCGAGTCTGAGCAGCAGGTGCTTTATAACGGCGACAGACTGGTGCGTCCTGCAAATCCGAGCAGAGAGGGCTACTTCTTTGCAGGCTGGTACACCGAGGCAGAGTGCATCAATAAGTACACCTTCACGGGTGATATCACCTCGGATATGACGCTGTACGCAAAGTGGATCGAGTACGTTCCCGCTGAGGATGCTCCCGCTACGCAGGGCATCGTAGGCTTGCGTTCGATCGTGACCGTGGAGCTTGAGGGCATGACCGAAATGCTTTACGTATTCTACGCAGAGTCTGACGGCTACGTGACCTTTACCACGACCGCTATGCTGGATACCTACGGTGTGCTTTACGCACAGGATATGACTGAGCTGGCAAGCAACGACGACGGTAACGGCATCAACTTCAGCATTACCTATCAGGTCAGCGCAGATACGCTGTACTACATCGCAGTCAGAGGCCTGAACGAAAACGTGACCGGCCAGACCGAGCTGCACGTGGACGGCGCAATGGCTGCAAGCTCCGCAACCGCAGTGGTTGAGATCGTGGATCAGTTCTACGACGATCCCGACTCCGAGGCTTACGACGAGGTTGACTTTGGTAGCTACTATCCGCTGCCGCAGCTGAGCAGAGAAGGCTATACCTTCCTTGGCTGGCTGTATAACGGCGAGCTGCTGAGCTACAACAGCTACTGGAACATCGCATCTGACGTGATCCTGACACCCTCCTGGCAAGCAAATGAGTATAACGTATCCTTGGATGCAAACCAGGGCTACATTGTGGACGAGGAAGAGAATCAGCTCGGATATACCGACATGACCGTGGCATACGATCAGAGCTTCACGCTGCCCACTCCCGTAAGAGTCGGTTACACCTTCCTTGGCTGGTTTACCTCCGATGACGTACAGTACGTCTCGGGCACCTGGAACGAGCTGGCAGGCGTCAGCCTGACTGCAAGATGGAGTGCAAGAGAGGACGTCACTTACGTAGTCAACCATTACCTTGAGAACGTGGACGACGATGAATTCACGCTGGACCAGATTCTGAACCTGATCGGCACGGCAGATGAAACCATCACGCCTGCCGTCAGAGAGCTGGAAGGCTTCATCGCTCCCGAGGCTCAGACCGTGACCATCCTGCCCGACGGCACTTTGGTTGTGGATTACTATTACACAAGAGTACGCGTGACCATGACGGTTGCTCCCGGCAACGGTGAGCCCACCGAAGAACTTGAGCTCAAGTACGGCCAGGCCATTGAGCTGGAAACGCCCGTAAGAGAGGGCTATGAGTTCGGCGGTTGGTTTACCGACATCGAACTGACCGAGGAATTTGAACTGACCGAGGCAGCTGCAGAGTCCTTTGCGGTATATGCATACTGGGAAGGCGACAGCAAGCCCGCAGACTTCACTTACACCGAGTCGGATGCAGGCGTGACCATTGATTCCTACGAAGGTGAAGAGACCACGGTCAAGATTCCCGCGGCAATCGCAGGCAAGCCCGTTACCATGATCGCATCCGATGCGTTCAAGGATCAGACCGAGCTTGTTTCCGTAACGCTTCCCGAAACCGTCGTATCGATCGGCGCAGGCGCGTTTGCAGGCTGCATGAGTCTTGAGGAGCTGACGCTGCCCACGACTGCGAGCGACGTTCAGAACTACGTACTGCAGAGCAACAACTCCACCTATCCTTGGCAGTTCAATGCCGACGGCGTTCTGGTTCCCACAAACCAGAATCAGCATAGCACCACCTCCGATTACGTGATCACGATCACGGAAGGCGGCACCTTCTCGTTTGAATACATGGTATCCAGCGAGAGCAACTGTGATAACCTGATCGTTTTCAAGAACGGTACTACGGTTATCTCCGTATCCGGTACGAACATGACCGGCTATCAGACCTACACGGATAACAGCGTAGTCGAAGGAGACGTCTTTACCTTCCGTTATCAAAAGGACAGTAGTGTCAACAACGGCTCGGATAGCGCGTATATCCGCGGACTGGGCGGCTCGTCCGTCGCGTTCGGCGCACTGTTCGGAACGACCGAGGGTGACGGCCTGACTGCGATCAAGCAGGGCGAACAGACCTATTACGTTCCCACCTCGCTGACCAAGGTGACCTTCACGGGTACCGAGATCGGTGCAGGCGCGTTTGAAAACTTCGAGACCCTGGAGCAGGTTTACACGCCCAACGTTGAGGAAATCGGCGCAGGCGCGTTCAAGAACTGCTACTCGCTGAGCATGTTCAACAGCGACGTTGAGGGCTTGATCCTCATTCCCGAGGGCGCGACCACCATTGGCGCAGGCGCGTTTGAAAACGTCGTTCCCGCAACCGAGATCGTGGTGGCAGACACCGTGACCTATATCGGCCTTGGCGCATTCAAGGGCTGCGACTTGCTTGAATCGCTGACCATTCCGTTCGTCGGTCAGACTCCGACCTCGAACTACGCTACCACTGCAGTGCTTGGCCACATCTTCGGCCACAACGGCACCACGCAGGCAGAGGGCACGTTCAAGCAGTATTATCAGTCCAGTACCTCTTATTATCAGTATTATTACATCCCCGAAACGCTGACCAGCGTTACCGTAACCAACCAGGAAACCATTCCGTTCGGTGCGTTCAGCGGCTGTGAAAACATTACAAGTGTGACCTTGTCCGACAATACCACCGCGATCAGCGACTATGCATTCCATAGCTGCGCTGCGCTGCAAACGGTAGACATCGGTAACAGCGTGACCTCGATTGGCAGCCAAGCGTTCTACAATTGTACCGCTTTGAATTCGATCAACAGCCAGGAGGACGGCACGATCGATCTGCCCGAGGGCTTGCTCTCCATCGGTTCGAGTGCGTTCTATAACGCCGGCGGTATTACCACCGTGACCGTTCCTACGACCGTTACTTCGATCGACTCTGCAGCCTTTGGCGGATGTGAAGCGTTGACCGATATCACGTTGCCGTTCGTTGGACAGAGCAATTCCAACTATTACGGTAACAACTACGTATTCGGATATATCTTCGGAACGTCCGGTACGGGTGATGATTACGTATACCAGTACAACACGAATTTCTACATTCCTCAGAGTATCAGAAACGTCACCATCACGGTACAGACCACCATTCCTTCGTATGCATTCCAGAATTGCAGCTTCCTTGAGAGCGTGACCATTCCCGAGACCGCGACCACCATCGGCGAAAGTGCATTCAACGGATGCAGCTCGTTGATCAGATTCAACAGCGACGTTGACGGCACGTTTATCATTCCCGACAGCGTGACCTCGATCGGCAGATATGCGTTTGCAGGCTGCATCGAGTTTGATACGCTGGTGCTCGGACAAGAGCTGGCTACGATCGGTGATTATGCGTTCAACGGCGACTTCACTCTTACTACGGTTGACGTTCACGAGCAAAGCAAGCTGACCTCGATCGGCAGATATGCGTTTGCAGGCTGCACCAACCTCGTGATGTTTGACGTCATTCCCGACGTTGAGGAGGAAACTCCCGAGGAAACTCCCGAGGATACCACCGAGGAAGAGACCACGACCGAGGAAGAGACTACCACCGAGGAGGATACTACCACCAACGAGGAAACCACCTCCGGTGAGGAAGAGTCCACCGATGAGGAAACCACCTCCGGTGAGGAAGAGTCCATCGACGAGGAAACCACCTCTGGTGAGGAAGAGTCCACCGAGGAAGAGACTACCGAAGAGGAGACCACCGAGGAAGAGACCACCGAGGAAGAGACCACTGAGGAGCCCGAGCAGGAAGAGCCCGCTCCCGAAGCTCCCGTGATTCCCGTGATCAACCTGCCCGCAGGCTTGACCAGCATCGGTGATTATGCATTCCAGAATTTGCAGAATGCCACCGTGATCGTGGTTCCCGATAGCGTGACCTCGATCGGCGCGGGTGCATTCCAGGGCTGCACGGCTCTGACCGACATCACCCTGCCTTTCGTAGGCAAGGATGCTGCAGGCTCGACCGGTTCCAGCTACTACGTATTCGGTTATATCTTTGGTAACAACGGAAACACGATCAATCAGTACCAGGGTTCCTACAGCATTCCCACCACGATTAAGAACGTGACCATTACCAGACAGACCGAGATTCCCGGTTATGCATTCTACGGCTGCTACTTCATCGAGAACGTGACCATTCCCGAGGCAACCACCTCGATCGGTCAGTATGCATTCTACAACTGCACCGCGCTTAAGACACTCAACAGCACCACCGAGGGCGTATTCAATATCCCCGTGGGTGTGACTGCGATCAATACTTATGCATTCTACGGATGCTCGTCCATGACCGAGTTTACTTGCGGTGACGTGACCACCATTCAGAACTACGCATTTGCCGAGTGTAAGTCTCTCACAGCAGTACATCTGCCCGAAAGCACGACCTCGATCGGCTCTCACGCATTTGAAAACTGCATTGAGCTTGAGCAGCTGACCTTCGGTGAGAGCATGACCACCATCAATGAATATGCGTTCAGCGGATGTGTAGCACTGCACAAGATCAACTCCGAGTCCGACAATACGGCCGTGATCCCCGAGTCGGTCACCACCATCGGCCTTGGCGCATTCAAGGGCTGCATTGAGATCTACGATTGGACCTTGCCCTTTGTTGGTAACACCAGAACCTCTACCGGAAACTACGCAACCTTCGGCTATATCTTCGGATATACGACCCAGTCCGGCGTGGACGGTACAGTAAGACAGGGCGGCAATAGCTACTACTATTACATCTCCGGTATGATCACCAAGGTGACCGTCACCGATCAGACCGCACTGCCCGCGTATGCATTCCAGAATTGCGCTTCCATTGAGGAGATCGTTCTGCCCGATACGACCACCTCGATCGGCAATTACGCATTCCAGGGCTGCACCAACCTCAAGCGCTTGAACAGCGCGGACGAGGATGCCATCGTCATTCCCACGCAGGTGACGACGATCGGTGCAAACGCATTTGAGAACTGTGCGAATATCACAGCGATCAAGGGCGGCCAGAACCTGACTACCGTCAGCAATTACGCATTCAAGGGCTGCACCGAGCTTACCGAGATCACGTTCGGCTCTGAGCTGACTACGATCGGTGCGTATGCATTCCAAGGCTGCAACAAGCTTTCCAAGATCAACAGTGACGAGGATAACACCTACGTGCTCCCGAACGGCTTGCTGACCATCGGTGAATATGCATTCCAGGATAACCAGACGGTTACCGTACTGATCGTTCCCGAATCGGTCACCTCGATCGGTAACGGCGCGTTCAAGGGCTGCTCGGCTCTGACCGACGTGACTGTTCCGTTCACAGGAAAGTCTATGAACCCGACCTACGCGTACGAAATGGCGTTCGGCTACATCTTTGGCTACACCACCTCGTACAGCACGGTAGCGGGAACCGTCTCTATGGATAACTACTACAGATTCTACGTTCCCACGAGCATTACCACGGTCAACGTAACCAACCAGTACACCATTCCCGCATATGCATTCAAGAATTGCACCATGCTCCAGACCATCAATCTGCTGACAGATGCGGCCCAGACTGATGAGACCACGTTTGAAAACTGCGAAGCAACCGTCAATTACACGCTGGATCCCGTCATCGCTCCCGTATGGAACGGTGAGGACGTTGCCGAGGGCTTCCAGAGCGGTACGGGTGCTGAGGATGATCCTTACGTCATCTTCACGGGTGCACAGCTGGCTTACCTGGCAGAAATGGTCAACGACGGTGAGGACTTTGAGGACGTATACTTCATCCTGGGTGCCGATATCCTGCTTGGTGATTATGCGATCACCGTGATCGGCGATTCGAGCACCACGCCCTTCAAGGGTCACCTGAACGGTAACGGATACGTTATTCGTGATTTCACGCTGACCAGCGGCGGCACCGCAGTCGGTCTGTTTGGCTACGTAGAGGGCACGATCGAGAACCTGGGCATCGTGGATGCAACCGTCACCGCGAACAGAACCACCAACAACGACGTTTACGCAGGCGTTCTGGCGGCTTACAATAAGGGCACGATCTCGAACTGCTACGTCAGATCCTCGAGCCTGAATGCAAGCTGCGGCTACATCGTGATCGCAGGCGGCCTGGTTGGCTGCAACGAGGGCACGATCAGCGACTGCTACACCAACGTCACCGTTGTTGCAAGAAGTACTCACCACTATGCGTACGCAGGCGGTATCGCAGCACAGAACAGTGCTGACGCTATGATCAGCGGCTGTGTTGCATACGGCAACGTGACCTCTCACGGTACGCAGAAGAACAAGTACACCTTGGTCGGCGGTATCGTAGCAGAGAACCTGGGTACTGTGGAGAACTGCTATCGCGTGGATACGCAGCAGATCACCAAGTATGAGACCGTAGGCGAGGCTTCCAACGAGATCGGAACGGTTGCAACCGTTCTTGAGCTCCGCGAGTTCTACAGATCCAACTGGGACGACGCGGTTTGGAACCTGGATCCCAACGTTCCCAAGCTTAAGTAAATCAAACAAAGAGCCGTCGGGGCAACCCGACGGCTCACTTGTATTTCTATGAAAAAAACCGCCCTTTTGATTGCTCGGGGCGGTTTTGCTTATATCAGCTTGGGGATCAGAAAAATGGCAAGGATGGCAAGCACGATGGCGATGGGGTAGAGAATCAGCTTGATCTTTTTGATCTGTGCCTCGCTCATGGGGATATAGCCGTCGTAGCCGCAGTAGGGGCATGCGCCGTGTCTGTCCTCGAGGAGCTTGCCGCAACGCGGACATTGGATCTGATTACTTGTTTGCTTCATGTCAACCTCTTTTTTACTCGGCTTGCACGATCTCGGAAATCCCCATCCATGCAAGCACCTTTTTTTGATTGCGCTTTGTTGCCTGTACCGTGATGCAGTCCTTTTTGCCCTTGGCTTGGGGGCGTCTTTTGTCATAAAAGCGTAACGTTTTCTCACGGTATCTTGTGCTGTAAAAGATCTCGCAGCAAACGCTTGCTTTGTCAATGCTGTGCTTGCCTTGGCGGATGCAGGTCTCGTCCAGCACGGGGGATCGCCACAGAAAATACCACGCCTGAGCAATGCAAGCCACCACCAAAACCACCAGCACAATCAGTGCAGGAATGGGATTTTGCGAAAAAGCGGCAATGCCCGCGCATGCGCAAAGCAGCACCAGATTGGCTGTGATGATCAGAATAGCACTGCCAAGCGAGAGATCGAATAATCTGACTTGCTTCATGCGCACCTCTCAATCCAGCGCAAGGCCGCAAAGGTCGCGCACGATCTTGCCCGCCATCACAAGACCCATAGCGGGCGGTACGAAGGAGACCGATGCGGGCGTGTGCTTACCGTGCTCGCTTGGCAAGAGCGAGGGGTGGGGCTTTTCCTCGGAATACACCACGCACAGGTGCTTGATGCCGCGCGCACCCAGCTCGCGGCGCATGATGCGCGCCAAGGGGCAGGCTTGCGTTTTGGCAAGATCAGCCACGCGGAAGGCGGAGGGGTCAAGCTTATTGCCCGCGCCCATGGCTGAAATGATAGGAACGTCTGCTGCCTTGGCGCGGCAGATCAGCTCGATCTTGGCACTGACCGTGTCAATGGCATCTGCAATATAGTCAAATTCCGAAAGATCGTACTCGTCTGCATTTTCGGGCAGGTAGAAAACTTGGTGCGCAAATACGCGGCAATCGGGATTGATGTCCGCAATTCTCGCCTTCATGACCTCGACCTTGGGCTGTCCCACGGTGGAGTGCAGCGCAACTGCCTGGCGGTTGATATTGGAAAGGGAAACGGTGTCCTTGTCAAACAGATGCAGCTCCCCCACGCCGGCGCGTGCAAGAGCCTCGCACAAATGTCCGCCCACGCCGCCAACGCCAAAAACGGCAACGCGCGCGTTTTGCAATGCTTCAAGTCCATTCTCGCCCAAAAGGGGCAGGGAACGGACGTGCTGAGTGCGATCCATACAAATACCTCCGAGAACTGTCTGATACGATTATTGTACCACATTTTTTTCTTTGGCGCAAGCCCTTTACAAACATTGCGATTTCATGTATAATAAAAAGAGAACTTTTCACAGGAGATGAATATGGATTACACCGAAAAGCAACTTCACAGCGAACTGATCTTTGACGGCCACGTACTGCATTTATACAGGGATGACATTCTGTTGCCCGACGGCAAGGTGGGCTTTCGCGAGTATTGTAAGCACGTGGGTGCTGTATGCATCGTGCCGCTGACAGATGAGGACGAGGTCATTTGCGTCAAGCAATACCGTTACGCGCACCGCAAAACGGTGCTGGAGATCCCCGCAGGCAAGCTGGACAGTCCCGATGAAGACCCTACCGAGGCGGCTCTGCGCGAGCTGCGCGAGGAGACGGGGGCTACGTGTGATAAGCTGACCTACTTAGGCCCGCTTTATACTACGCCCGCGCTGATCGACGAGGTCATTCACATGTATATGGCTGAGGGGCTCAGCTTTGGCGAGACAGACTTTGACGAGGACGAGTTTATCGAGGTGGAGAGAATTCCGCTGTCCGAGCTGGTGGATCGCATCTGTCGCGGTGAAGTGCCTGATTCCAAAACGCAGGCTGCTGTACTGCGTGCTGCGTTTGCCAAAATGCGCAAGCAAAGGGAGGAATAAGAAATGCCGCCCTACGGATGGATTTTATTGATCTGTGCAGCCGTTTTTGTCGCGGCCGCTGCTCTTTATCTGTTTTTGATCAAGCCTGCGTCAACGCGCGGTCTTGATCTTGCCAAGTACGGCACAAAGTTTGCACACAGAGGCCTTTGGGATGCACAGTCGCCCGAGAACTCGCTCGCAGCCTTTAAAAAGGCTGTGGATGCGGGCTACGGCATTGAATTTGATATCCACAAGACCCGCGACGGCCATGTGGTGGTATTCCACGACGATACCTTGATGCGCATGTGCGGCGTACAGGGGAAGGTAGAGGACAAAACCCTGGCCGAGCTGCGCGAGCTGAGACTTGCCGGTACGGACGAGAAGATTCCGCTGCTGACCGAAATGCTGGAGATTGTGGATGGCCGCGTGCCGCTTTTGGTCGAGCTTAAGGGTGCTGCGCTGGATACAAGCCTTTGCCCCGTGGCAAACGAGATCCTCTCCGGGTACAAGGGTGATTATATGATCGAGTCGTTTAATCCCTTGCTGGTGCGCTGGTACAGAAAAAATGCCCCCCATGTGGTGCGCGGTCAGCTGTTTTGCAACCTCTTGAAGGAAAAGAAGGGCAACAAGCTGTTCTATTTGCTGATCACGGTGCTTGCCACCAACGTGCTGGCCCGTCCGCATTTCCTGGCTTACGGACAGGAGAGCGTGCATAATTTATCGTTTATGATCTGTAAATACCTGTTCCACGCCCCCGCTTACGTGTGGACTGTGCGAAAGCCCGAGCAGATTCCCGCGAAAAAGCGCAATGAGGGCATTATCTTTGAAGGGTTTATTCCGGGAGAGTCAATATGAGTCAGAACGTCAGACCTGATTATCAAAAGCTGAATACCGAGGCAAGAAACCCCCGTACCGTGGAAATTGACAACCTGCCAACGCTTGATATGGTGCGCTTGATGGCAGAGGAAAACCGCGTGGTCGAGGATGCGGTGGCTGCTGAAGCCGAGCATATTGCTGCGGCGATCGATCTGATCGCAGACGCGATACAGGCAGGTGGACACCTGATCTACGTGGGAGCGGGAACGTCCGGACGCCTTGGCGTGCTGGATGCCTCGGAGTGCCCGCCAACATTTGGTGTAGAGTACGAGCTGGTGCGCGGCATCATCGCCGGAGGAAAGGATGCTATGTTCCGCGCCTCGGAGGGCGCGGAGGACAATGCCGAGCAGGGAAAAGCCGACCTTGTAGCCGATGGCGTGTGCGCGGGTGACGTGGTGGTCGGACTTTCGGCCTCAGGCGGTGCGCCCTACGTGCTGGGTGCTTTGGAGAAGGCGGCTGAGATCGGTGCAGTACCGATCGGCGTGACCTGCAATCCCCAAAGCCGCATGCACCCCATCTGCCGCGTGACCATTGCGCCGGTCGTGGGCGCGGAGGTGATCACGGGCTCGTCACGCTTGAAAGCAGGCACGGCACAAAAGCTGGTGCTCAATATGCTCTCCACGGGCGCGATGATTAAAACGGGCAAGGTTATGGGCAATCTCATGATCAACGTGCGACCCACCAACCAAAAGCTGCGACTGCGCTGCATCCGCATCATCGGTGAGCTTACGGGCTGCGACGCAAATACGGCCGAGCAGGCTCTGGACACATGCGACGGAGAGATCAGAGCAGCGGTTGCGTATGTTCAAAAAAATGCGCAGAATACTTGACAATATAAAAAAATAGGTTTATAATAGTCGTAAGATCATTTGGAAAGGAGACAATAACATGAAGCATACACGATTTTATTGCGGTTATTTTCTCGGGTTCCGGGTGTTCTTGACCGCGTAAGTTTCATTTTACGAATTTTGTCGCAGAATGCCCGAGGGGCATTCTGCGTTTTTTGTTCGCAGATGCCAAAGCGCATGTCTGCGATATTTTTTTGAAAGGAGTCCTGAATATGGACAAGCTGCAAAAGGCAAGAGAGACTATTTCCGAGGTTGACACCGAGATTGCCAAGCTGTTCTGCCGTCGCATGGAGGCTGCAGAAGCAGTAGCAGAATATAAAAAGGAGCGGGGATTGCCCATTCTGGATCAGCGGCGCGAGGACGAGCTGATTGCTAAGAACAGCGTGCTTGTGGAAAATCCCGAGTGGCGCGAATATTACGTAGAGTTTCTCAAATATACCATGAAGCTGTCGCGCGATTACCAGCAAAGATTGATCAGCGGCTTGCGTGTCGCGTACGGCGGTGTGCCGGGTGCATTTGCATCCGAGGCCGCAGAGGTACTGTATCCGAATGCGGAGTACGTGTCTTGCACGGATTTCATGGCTGCTTACCGCGCAGTTGAGGCAGGGGAGTGTGACGTGGCCGTGTTGCCTATTGAAAACAGCTATGCAGGTGAGGTGGGGCAGGTCATGGATCTGATGTTTTCGGGATCCTTGTTTGTCAATCGCACCTGCGACCTTGCCGTAACGCAGAATCTTTTGGTGCTGCCCGGCACCAAGCTTGAGGATATTAGTGAGGTGGTCAGCCACCCGCAGGCTCTTGCACAGTGTGAGGGATATCTGGATGAGCATGGGATCGAAGTCCGCACCCCCTATTCCAACACCGCATTGGCTGCAAAATTCGTTGCAGAGCTTGGTAAGCCCCACGTGGCTGCCATTGGCAGCGTGCAGGCTGCGCAGCTGTACGGACTGGAGGTGCTGGAGCACAGCATCAACCAAAGCGCAGGCAATACCACACGATTTGCATGCTTCTCCCGCGTGGAAAACCGTCCCGCGGGCAGACCCGACGATAATTTTATTCTGGTCTTTACGGTTAAGCACCAGGCAGGTGCGCTGGCACAAGCCATCAACATCATCGGTGCGTATGGCTATAATATGAGAAATCTGCACTCCCGTCCCATGAAGGATCTTGCGTGGAATTATTATTTCTACGTGGAGGGCGAGGGAGATATCCGCAGTGAAAACGGCAAACAAATGATGAGAGCCCTGGCTCCCATGTGCGATAAGCTCAAGCTTGTCGGTTCATACAGTATCAAATAATACCCAATATCCAAAGGAGACCCCAAATCATGAGTATGAATTTCAAAAGAAAGCTTCCCATTCCCCAGGAAATCAAGCAGATGTACCCTCTGACCGACGAGCTGGCAGCAGTCAAGGCCAAGAAGGACGCCGAAATCAAGAACGTATTTGAAGGCAAGAGCGACAAGCTGATCTTAGTCATCGGTCCTTGCTCTGCGGATTCCGAAGCCCCCGTACTGGATTATATTGGCCGCCTGGCACGTGTGCAGGAGCAGGTTGCAGAAAAAATACTGATCATTCCCCGCGTCTATACCAATAAGCCCAGAACCGTGGGTGACGGCTACAAGGGCATGCTGCATCAGCCTGATCCCAATGTCGCGCCCGATATGCTCAAGGGCATCATCGCCATCCGCTCCTTGCATATCAAGGTGTTGGAGGAGACAGGCCTTTCCACCGCGGATGAGATGCTGTATCCTGAGAATCACCGTTATCTGTCCGACCTGCTTTCCTACGTGGCGGTCGGTGCGCGCAGCGTGGAAAATCAGCAGCACAGATTGGTGGCCAGCGGGCTGGATATTCCCGTAGGCATGAAGAATCCCACCAGCGGCGATATTTCGGTCATGCTCAACTCGATTACGGCGGCACAGCATTCCCACACCTTCCTTTACAGAGGCTGGGAGGTCGTCAGCGAGGGCAACCCCTACGCACACGCCATTCTGCGCGGCTACGTCAACAAGCACGGCCAGTCCTTGCCCAACTACCACTATGAGGATCTGGAGCATCTGTACGAGGAGTACGCCAAGAGAGACTTGAAGCTGCCCGCAGTCGTGGTGGACACCAACCATGCAAACTCGGGCAAGAAGTGGGCAGAGCAGGTGCGCATTGCCAAGGAGATCCTGCACTCCTGCCGCCATTCCGAGCACATCAAAGGCCTTGTCAAGGGCTTGATGATCGAGAGCTACATCGAGGACGGCGCACAGAAGATCGGAGACGGCTGCTACGGTAAGTCGATCACCGACCCCTGCCTTGGCTGGGACAAGACAGAAAAGCTGATCCTTGATATGGCAGAGCAGCTGTAAATCAATGCAGAATGCAGAATTTAAGTGGAGAACCCTTGCCTTTTGGCAAGGGTTCTCTTGATTATCATAAAAGAAATCCGCTCAAAAGAGCGGATTTCTTCCGTAATTCTTCATTTTTTGTTGAACTCACGCTTCGGGCGTATTTTCAATTAAGCAGCCGTCGTCGATGGTCATAATGCCGTCGCAGTTGACGCTGTTACCCTTGGCGTAGGTGGTAACGGTTGCACCCGTGGTGATGGTGATGTTCTGCGTGGATTGCAGAGCGTCGTCCTCACAGTAAACCGTGACCTTGGCGTTTTCGGTGACGGTGACGTAGCCCTTGCCCTCGTCCAGGGAGTCGGCTTTGATCGCATCATCAGCGCCCTCAACCAGTACCTCGGCGTCGCCCTTGATGGTGACACTGTCGTTGCCCTTGAGTGCGTTGTTGACCGCCTTGACGGTCAGCTTACAGTTGTTGATTGAAAGGTCGTTCTTGCAGCCGATGGCGTTGTTGTAGTTGCCCGTGACGATCAGCGTGCCGTGTCCCTTGATAGAGAGGTCGTCTGCTGCGTAGATGCAAGCGTTGGGCTTGGTCTCAGCACCCTCGAAAAGGTAGGTCGAGCCGTCGGTCAGTGTATTGGTGGTGCCGGTCTTGACCTCCAGGTAAACCTTGTCCGCGCTCTTGACCCAGATGACGGCAGAGGATTCGTTATGACCGGTGAAGTTGTTGAGGATCAGCGTGACGCGGTCAGCCTTGGTGACTTCTACAATGATCTGGCCGTTGTCCAACGTGCCGGAAATATCGTAAGTACCGGGCTTGATGATGGTCAGTGCAGAGCCGTCCACCTTGATCATGGAAGAGTCCGTGGTGGTATAAGATGTACCGTTAAACTCAATATAGCAGTTGATCAGACCGTCTACGGTCGATTCGTTGCCCTCGGGGGTCTGTCCACCGGGAGTATTGGTGCCGCTGGGATTGGTTTCGCCCGAGCAAGCGGTAAATGCGAGGCAGGAAAGCGCAAGCAGTGCTGCCAATGCTAAAATCAAAATCTTTTTCATAAAAGCCTCCATATTTCTTTGGGGGATTTGTTCGTTCCTTTAGTATACATGGATATTGTGACCAAATATTGACCATTTCAAGAACTTTTTTGCATCAAGGCGTGATTTTGCATATAAAGTCAAAAATAATTCATGACCGAACGAAAAAGGGGATCTGCCTATGGCAGATCCCCTTAAGAGATCAGGATATTACTGCGCTGCGGATTGTGATTCGGATTCCTGCTGCTGCTCTGCAGCGGTCTTGGAAAGGGAAACACAAACGATGATGCCACCCTCGTTATCACCGGACATGGTGTAGGTGAAGTTGGTGGGAAGCTTGATGGTTGCCATATCACCGGGGCAAGCAGTGTAGTAGATCAGCCAATCCTGCTTGTTGGCATCGGTGACCTTCAGGGGCTCACCGACCGAGTAGGACTTGATCTGGGCTACAAATTCCTCCAGGCACAGGCCGTTTTGCTGCATATACATAGCAGGGCCGTAGCCAACGAAGTGGAAGTAGTTGGTGTAATCGGAGATACCGGTAATGGGCTCCTTGCCTTCGGGATAGCGAACGACAAAGCCGTACTTATAAGCATTTTCGGTCAGCCAGTTATAGTTGGCATCCGAGTCCAGCTCGTAGGTGGTCTTGTCAATCACGATCTTCAGCGTGATGCCGTAGCCGGAATGGTGATCCGACTTACCGGCCGCTACCTGAAAGCTCTGCTGATCCTCAAAGGTACGGTATGCAGAGGTGATGGTCGCGTTACCAAGTGAGGTCTCCTTGTAAAAGTCTGCCAGCCACTGATGTGCCGCAGTCAGTGCAGCACCGTCCATGACGATCGAGGTATTGCTGGTTTTATAGGGAGCAAATGCACCCTCGGGAGTATGCGCGGTGCGGTACTCCCAGATGTTTGCAAGATTCTTGGTTGCTTCTGTGGGGAAGGCGTATTCATGCGTATCGTTGATCAGTGCAAGAGGACCGTATGTGGTCTGTACCTTATCAACTGTGACCTCCTTATATTCCACGGAGGAGGGGTCGGCATTGTTGAAGCCGCCTGCCAGTGCCAGCACGATATTTGTGCCGATGATGGTCATGAATACGACCAAGAGCAGGGCGATGACGATGCAGATCAGAATGACGACCAGCTTTTGCTGCTGCTGACGGTTGTCACGCTTGACAGTGCCGGTGGAGTAGCTGCGAGGGGTTCTTTGGTTGTCCATGAGGGGCTCCTTTCGTCAAATTTATCTGTTTGCTGAAATTACTTTGCGTCCTTGATGGAGAAGTCCATACGGCCCTTCTTGTCAAGGCCCATGTACTTTACCTTAACCTGAGAGCCAACGTCGATGCCTGCGTCGGTCACCTTGTTGATTCTCTTGTCACAGATCTTGGAGATGTGAACCATACCATCCTTGCCGGGAGCATATTCCACGAAGCAGCCGATATCCTCATTGGGCTTATCCTTGCTTGCCAGAATCTTCACAACGGTGGCGTTGTAGATGCAACCAACCTCGGGCTCAAATACAATGGCAGCGATTGCAGCCTGTGCAGCTGCCGCCTGGTCACCGTTGATAGCAGCGATGCGGATGGTGCCGTCATCGTCGATATCGATCTTAGCACCGGTGTCGGCAACGATCTTCTGAATGGTTGCGCCGCCCTTACCGATGACCTCGCGGATCTTATCGGGATCGATGTGCATGGTGGTCATCTTGGGAGCATACTTGGAAACCTCAGCTCTGGGAGCGGGGATTGCCTTGAGCAGTACGTTGTCGATGATGTACTCTCTGCCGGCACGGGTCTGCTCGAATGCCTGCTTGATGATCTCGGGGGTCAGACCGTCGATCTTGAGGTCCATCTGAATGGAGGTGATACCCTTGTGAGTGGCTGCTACCTTGAAGTCCATGTCGCCATAGAAGTCCTCGAGACCCTGAATGTCGATCATGGTATCCCAAGAGCCGTCCTCAGCAGTGATCAGACCGCAGGAGATACCTGCAACGGGAGCCTTGATCGGGACGCCTGCATCCATCAGTGCCAGGGTAGAGCCGCAAACAGAGCCCTGAGAGGTGGAGCCGTTAGAGGAAACGACATCGGAAACCAGTCTGATTGCATAGGGGAATTCCTCCTCGGAGGGAAGAACGGGAACGAGAGAACGCTCAGCCAGTGCGCCGTGACCGATTTCACGACGGCCGGGAGAACGGACAGCCTTAGCTTCACCGGTGGAGAAGCCGGGCATGTTGTAGTGGTGCATATATCTCTTGGAGGTCTCGGAATCAATGCCGTCCAGCATCTGAGCCTCGGAAAGAGTGCCAAGGGTTGCAACGGTCATCACCTGAGTCTGACCTCTGGTGAACAGACCCGATCCGTGGGTTCTGGGCAGAACGCCAACCTCTGCGCCAAGGGGTCTGATCTGATTCATGCTTCTGCCGTCAACTCTCTTCTTGTCAACCAGCAGCCAGCGGCGAACGATCTTCTTCTGGATCTTGTAAACCAGCTCGTCCATCATGCCGTCCAGCTCGGGATATTCTTCGCCAAACTGAGCAAGGATCGCATCCTTGATCGGAACCATACGAGCATCGCGTACGGTCTTGTCATCGGTGTCAAGTGCGAACATGACGTCCTTTTCGCAGAAATCAAAGATCTTGTCAAACATATCGTGATCCAGCTCGCAGGAGGGATATTCGAACTTGGGCTTACCAACCTCGTCGATGATGGCGTTGATAAAGCCGAGCAGCTCCTTGATCTCCTTGTGAGCGTACATGATTGCATCGTAAACAACGTCGTCGGCAACCTGGTTAGCACCTGCCTCGATCATCACAACCTTGTTCATGGAGGCTGCAACGGTCAGCTGCATTTCGCTCTTCTTCTGCTGCTCGTAGGTGGGGTTGAGCACGAACTCGCCGTCAACCAGACCTACCCATGCACCGCCGATGGGGCCGTTCCACGGAATATCGGAAATAGCAAGAGCGGTGGAAGCACCGATCATAGCGGTAACTTCGGGAGCGCAGTCGGGGTCGACCGACATGACGGTCAGGGTCAGAGCAACGTCGTTACGCAGATCCTTGGGGAACAGGGGACGGATGGGACGGTCGATGACGCGGCTGGTCAGAACAGCCTTTTCGGAGGGCTTACCCTCTCTCTTGAGGTAACCGCCGGGAATCTTGCCTGCAGCGTACATTCTCTCGTCAAAGTCAACGGACAGGGGCAAAAAGTCGATGCCGTCGCGGGGCTTTTCGGAAGCGGTTGCGCAGCACAGGACAACGGTGTCACCGTAGCGGCACAGAACCGATCCGTTTGCAAGGCCTGCAACCTTACCGGTCTCAATGACCAGAGGTCTGCCTGCCAGGGTGTAATGGAATACTCTGTGATTCTTGAAATTCATTTCAGAGCTGATGATTGCGGAATTCATTTCTTCTTTTCTCCTCTTCTTCTTCGAAAATTCATTGTTTTTGGTTTCGTTATCGCACAGGTTTTAGTACTTAAACCCGGGCTTGTCCGAGCCTTGACAAGCGCGCGTTTAAGTTCTAAATCTGTGCGATGCGGTACTTCGCGGCAAAAAAACAGTTGGGAGCGGAAGCGGCAGAGAAATCCGCCGCTTTCCACTCCCGCAGTAATTACTTTCTGATGTTCAGCTTCTTAATGATCGCACGGTAGCGTTCAATATCAACCTTCTGCAGATAACCCAGCAGGTTTCTTCTGTGACCGACCATCTTGGACAGACCGCGACGGCTGTGGTTGTCGTGGGTGTTGCCCTTGAGGTGCTCGGTGAGGTTGTTGATGCGGTAGGTCAGAATTGCGATCTGCACTTCGGGAGAACCGGTGTCGCCCTCGTGGATGGCATACTGCTCAATGATAGCCTGTTTTTCTTGAGTGGTCATGGTTTTTTTCACCTTTCAAAATAAATATTTTTGCAATTTGCGTGTCCCACAGAGATCGGCGGGTGAAAGTGCCGCAAAGCAGCCGTTTATCCGAAGACCGTGAGAACGCCATGCATAACGTATTATATCACATTTCAAAAGATTTGTAAAGGGGTTGCATGGAAAAAATATTATCGTTTATGAAAAAATCTCATCTATTATTATTGTTCCCATTGTGAATATTGCCAAAGGATGCGCGAGATTTGTCGCGTTTTGTCAGCGTGATCAGGCCGGCCGTAACCAAAAATGCTCCGAACAAACGCTTCAATGCAGCCGCGGGCAGCAAGACTGCGAGCTGCGAGCCGATCAGAGCGCCGGGGATGCCCGACAGGATCAGCAAGATGCACAAGGGAAGGGAGAACTGCCGTTGCCAAAGGTGTACGAGCATGGACGAGCCTGCAGAAAACAGAAAAAACACCAGATTGATGCCCTGGGCCTGCAGCTGCGGTACTGCGGCGAACAGCGTCAGATAAATGACCAAGAGACCGCCGCTGCCTACACCAAGTCCCGAGAGCAGGGCGATCATAAACGAAACCGAAATATCAAGCCAAATCATAAAACCCCCGTTATCGCAAAATCATGATCACGCCCGAGACCACAAGCAAAACCGCAAATATGCGCCCGAGTGTCTTTGACGAGATGCGCCCGAGCAAAAGCCCTCCTGCAAGTCCGCCGAGCGCGGCAGGAAGCACAAAGCGCGAAAGATCAGCGGGCGGGGCATTGCCTCCCTTGATATACAGCACGGTGGATACCAGCGTCAACGTCAGCGTGACGACCAAGGCACTTGCGTAAAGATCACGGCGATCGGGCAGGGCACTTTTGCAAAGCAGTGTCAAAGCAAACACCAGAATAATGCCGCCGCCCGCGCCCAGAAGTCCGTTGATCAGGCCTGCCGCAAGTCCGCAGACGCAAAGGACGGCAAGGCGCGTTCGACTTTGAATAGCCGTCATAATTCTTCTCCTTTTTTGGCGTAAATCTATGTTCGGTACTTGCAATTTGGCGCAAAGAATGTTATAATTATAATAACTATAGTTTCATGTGTGTCTTTGCGTACGTAGTGTGGCGTGCGCGGGGAATATCATACCATGTAATTTCTGAGAAAGATGAGGATACATATCGATGGCAACCAAGAAATCGACCCCTTCGAGCACCAAAAAAGCTTCGGGAACGGCTAAAAAGCCCGCGTCCGGAAGCGCGACCAAAAAGAAAAATGGTGCTTCCAAAAAGAGCACGGCCAAAAAGAGCAGCGTCAGTGCGGCGCAGAGAAAAAAGAATCTTGAGCGCGTAGCAAAAAGCAGCAAGCGCAAGAGTAAGATCTCTCAGTTCGTGCCGTTCGTGCTGTTTGCACTGGCTCTGATCCTGACCATTCTGCTGGTGCTCAATACCATCAGCTATTTCAACGGCTCTCAGCTGGAGGGCGTTGTCGGCGAGTTCATCTGCCGCAATATTCTGTTCGGTATTTTCGGACATGCATCCTATCTGTTCCCGGTATTGCTGGTAGCCATGGGTATTTTCTGGTTCAAGGCTCCCGATAACTTGACCAGAGCCATCAAGGCGGTGCTGTCGGTCATGATCATCGTGGTATTTTCCGCGATGGTTCATATTTTCATGCACGACGGCTGGAGCATTGATAATATGGACACCAATATAGGAAAGCTGTTCTTGGCAAGCACGCAGCAGCAGGCGGGAGGTCTGCTGGGCGGATATCTGGGCTTTGCTTGCTCCTGGGCATTCAAGCTGGCTTCTCCCTTCGTGCTTTTGTTTGTGCTGCTCATTCTGTTCTTCGTGCTCTTCGAGATCACTCCCGTACAGATCTGGAACAAGATCAAGGCGTCCAACGCCAAGCGTGCAGCCCGCGCTTCTCTCAAGGATGATGACGAGGACGAGGACGAATACGAGGATGAGGATGAATACGAGGATGATGAGGACGAAATCCCCGTACCCGTCAAGGCAGGCAAGAATAAGAAAAAGGCGCGCAATGAGGACGACGAGGAGCTTGAGGATGACGGATACCGCGTTGATCCCGAGACCGGCGAAATGATCGAGATCGACCAAAAGCCCGCTCGTAAGGGCAAGAAGTCCCGCAAGGCAAAAGAGGATGACGATGATGATATCGGCTTTACGCCCCTCAAGCTGACCGATGATGAGGCCGAGGAGCAGGGCAAGGCTGCCGCTGCAGATGAGTTGGCAGATCCCTTTGTGACCGAGCAGATCTCCGGTGACGATGCACAAAAGGAACAGGCGGACGAGGATGCGTTTGCGAACATTGGTGAGCTGGATACCGAAGAGCCCATGCAGCAGATCGAGGTTGAACTGGAGGATGAGGATGCTCCCACCCCCCGTATGCGTAAGGCGAAGGTCATTGAGCCCGAGGAGATCGCGGAAACGCCTGAGGACGAGGACGAGGATCTGTTGGACGAGCTGCTTGCGGATGACGGACTGACCGAGGGCGGCGAGGTCGAAGAGGTCAAGAACGCCTACGTATTCCCCACCACCGATATGCTGGCTGCGGGCAGCGCAAGCTATCACACCAGTGAAGAGGAGGTCGCGGCCAATACCGAGGTACTGCGCCAGACTCTGGAGGATTTCCACATCCGCGTCAAGGAGGTCACCTGCTCCACAGGTCCTACCGTCACCCGTTACGAGATCAAGCCCGAGGCAGGTGTGCGTGTGCGTGCGATTGCCAACCTGGTCGACGATATTGCGCTTGGCCTTGCAAAGTCGGGCGTGCGTATTGAAGCCCCCATCCCCGGTAAGGCTGCCGTCGGTATTGAAGTACCGAACGACAAGCCTGCGACCGTATATTTGCGTAACCTGTTGGAAAGTCCCGAATTTACGGGCCACAAGAGTAAGGTGGCCGTTTGCCTTGGTGCGGACGTTTCGGGCAAGCCTGTTGTATTCGATATTGAAAAAATGCCTCACCTTCTGGTTGCGGGTGCAACCGGTATGGGTAAGTCGGTATGTATCAACTGCCTTGTCATGTCGCTGTTGTTCAAAGCAACGCCCGATGAGGTCAAGCTGATCATGGTCGACCCCAAGAAGGTTGAGTTTACCATGTACCGTGATATCCCGCACCTGTACTGTCCCATTGTCAGCGACCCCAAAAAGCCCGCCGGCGCACTGGCCAGTGCGGTTGCCGAGATGGAGCGCCGCTTCTCGCTGATCGAGGAGGTCGGTGTGCGTAACATCACGGGCTATAATGAAATTACCAAGGACGATCCCGAAAAGGAATACCTGCCCAGAATCGTCATCATCATCGACGAGCTTGCAGACTTGATGATGACCGCGCCCGACGACGTGGAAACCTGCATCTGCCGTCTTGCACAGAAGGCAAGAGCAGCGGGCATCCATATCATCATCGGTACGCAGCGTCCGTCGGTTGACGTTGTCACGGGTCTGATCAAGGCCAACATTCCTTCCCGTATCGCATTTACCGTATCCTCTCAGGTTGACTCTCGTACCATCATTGACGTGGGCGGTGCAGAGAAGCTGATCGGTCGCGGCGATATGCTGTATGCACCCGTCGGTGCGGCAAAGCCCCAGCGTGTACAGGGCGCATTCGTTGCGGATGGAGAGGTTGAGCGCGTGGTCAACTTTGTCAAGACGCAGAACGGCTCGGCCAAGTATAACGATAGCTTTACAAGACAGATCGAGGAAGAGGCAGCCAAGTGCGGAAACGGCGGCAAGAAGGGCTCGGGCGGCTCTGACGGTGATCTTGGCGGCGGCGACGGCGAGGACGAAAAGCTGTGGGAAGCCGTTGAGGTGGTCGTCACCGAGGGCAAGGCCTCCACGTCCATGCTGCAGCGTTATCTCAAGGTCGGCTACGGCAGAGCAGCAGGACTGCTTGACCGCATGGAGGAGCTTGGATTCATTTCTGCACAGGACGGCAACAAGCCGCGTAAGGTCCTGGTGACAAAGTCGGATCTGGACGAGCTGCGCATGAACGGCAAGGCTGATTGATCCACGGAGGTATCTATGTATCCGTATATTATCATTGATCTTGGAAAGCAATTCCGTCTTGGCATGTACGATATTTGCCTGATGATCGGAATTCTTACCTGTCTTATTCTGTACCGCGTGTTTGCGGACAGACAGAAATTCAAAGCGAAAATTCAGAATTTCGCACTTCTGACCGGAATTGCTGCCATCGGCTGCGGATATTACGCCGCAGCCCTGGTGCAAACCTTTTATAACTGGAAGGCGGCTCTGGGCGAGAATCCCGAGGCCAAGTTCCTTGATTTTTGGGGCACGGGTGCTACCTTTTACGGCGGCCTTGTGGGTGGCGTGATCATCTTTATTGCCATTTACTTTGGCATCGGCGCGCTGCTCTTCAAAAACAAGGAGAATATTCATCACTTTTTCCCCATCGCCAATATCGCGGGCGCGGTCATTCCCTTGGCACACGGCATAGGCCGCATCGGTTGCCTGATGGCGGGCTGCTGCCACGGCAAGGTCTGTACTGCACCGCAATGGTATACCTTCACCTTCCTGAAGCTGTATGAAGACGGCTCGGTCAAGGAATTCTACGCAGTGCCCGTGCAGCTGCTGGAAGCAATTTTCCTGTTTGCGCTGGCTGCTGTGCTGCTGTATCGATTGATCAAAAACAAGCCCTACAACCTGCCCGTTTATACCGTTGCGTACGGCGTTTGGAGATTTTTTGCCGAGTATCTGCGTGCGGATGAACGCGGAGAGGGCATTATCCCGTTTCTTTCTCCCTCGCAGCAGACTGCGCTGCTTTTGATCGCAGTGGGTGTGGGTGTCATTTTCCTTGAAAAATTCGTCAGGAATTATACCGCCAAATGTATGGCTGCAGAGCAGGTATCTGTAGAGCAGATTGCTCAAACGCAGCCTTCGGAGGACTCGCATGAACAAGCCCCGGATCAGTCGTAAGTTCTGCATTGCCGTGCTGATCGTCTGCGTGGCGATCGTGGGTGCGTACAGGCTGTTCTTGTCCGAGGCAGTGGCGGGCAGTGAGCTGATGAGGTCCCTGATTACAAACGACATGTACCGCGCGCCCATCCTGGACACGCTGGTTATGGACGGCGTGGGAGCCATTGTATTCGTTTGCATGACCTTGTATATGGACTATCGCGTGCTCAACCCACTCAGGCGGCCGATCGGTAAATCGTTGTTGTTTCTGCTGCCTTCACTGGCGGTGGCCATCAACAATTTTCCCCTGATCGGTCTTGCCACGGGCAACGCGTACGTGACCGACCCGATCGGTGGCGTGCTGTTGGTGGTGGCGTATTGTTTCGCCATCGGCATGTTTGAGGAATTTGCCTTCCGAGGACTGTTTTATCTCATGATCCTGGATGGCAGAAGAAAAAGCACCAAGCAGATCTTCTGGACCACAGCCGTCAGCAGCGCCGTGTTCGGCCTTGTGCACTTAGTCAATCTCTTTATCGGTGCCAATCCGGGCGCGACCATCCTGCAGGTGGGATACTCCTTCCTGATCGGCGGCATGTGCGCCATCGTACTGCTCAAAACCGCCAACATCTGGTATTGCGTGCTGCTGCATTTCGTGTACGACCTGGGTGGCACCATCCTGTACGTGGGCGGCGGCAAGCGTTGGGATACCGTGACAGTCATCATCACCGCCGTGCTTGGCGTGGCTGTGACCGTGTTTATGGTGATCTCGCTGCTTCGTATCAAGCCCGAGGACGTGGAAAGATTGTTTCCCGAAAAGGTGCGCAAAACCGAAACCGAAACCGAATAATTTTTTGAACAGCCGCGGCACGAGCCGCGGCTGTTTGGTCAGTATGTGTCCGTGCGGGAGGGGCTCCTCCTCTGCCTGAATAAGAATTCTCCTCTTGTAATGCTAATCATTATCTGCTATAATAAAAAACGAGGAAACCCTTACACATTTCCGAAAAATATCGGTCTATATAGGTGAAAAGACCTATTAAAGGAGGTGTCACCATGAAACAGAAAGAACGAGAGCTGCTGAGCGACGAGCAGATCATCGATCTGTATTTTGCAAGGGAAGAGCAAGCCATTGCAGAGACGGATAAGAAATACAAGTCCTATCTGCACACGGTGGCGTATAACATTCTTGCCAACGAGCAGGACTCCGAGGAATGCTTGCAGGATACGTATCTGCGCACGTGGAACGCCATTCCGCCCGAAAGACCGAGCGTTTTTCATGCGTTTTTGGCCAAGATCACGCGCAATCTGTCGCTCAACCGATACGATATGCAAAGAAGAAGAGGCCGTCTTCCCGCAGAGGCCGTATGCCCCATGGACGAGGTGCAGGATTTTTTGCCCGACCCACACGGACCGGATGACGACAGCCTGTCTGAGACGGTCAAGCGCGTTGTCACCTCGTATCTGGAGGGGACGACAAGTCGCAAGATGTACATTTTCGTATCCCGTTTTTTCTATTCCTACACGGTCTCGCAGATCGCGGGGCGTCTTGGCTGCAGCACCTCCACGGTCAACAAGGAGCTCGCCCAAATCAAGCGCGAGCTGCGTGCATGCTTTGAAAGGGAGGGGATCGACGTATGAAAAAAGAGCGATTTTTCAGACTGCTTGGAGAGCTTGACGATCGGATCTTGGAGCAGTACAGACAAATGGATGCCACGCTCTCGCACAAGGCCTTGCGCAAAAAGCGCGCGCTGCGCGTCCTGATCATCGCCGCGTGCCTTGCCTTGCTGATCGGTGCGTGCGTGCCGGTGGGGATGATGGTTGCGCAGCTTGGAAACCGCCCGACTGATCCACCGCCAACGATCAACGTGCACAGTCTTGCAGAGCTGGAAACCATGCGCGAGATGGTTGAATGTGAGGATGAGCAGGAGCTGCAGAAATACTTATCATCAATTCAGGGCGGTGGCGCACAAAGCCGTCAGGATCTGATTGACTTTTTGCATCTGGTGGATAATACGCCTTACGTGCCCTTTATTGACGGTGAGATAACAGGCTTGACTTATAATAAGACTGACGAGCGCTTTTCCGTTTCCGTAGAAGCGGAGAATGGGGAATCTATGTACGTCAGCTACGAATTTGGCATATCCGACGTGGAAAAAAATATGGAAAAGGCTGCGAAAAAGTTGGGCGGAAAAAATCTTCTGTCCGCACCGCTTTCTACCGAGGACGGTCGTTTGACGCTGTATACCGAAACAAGAGAGCCCGGCTCGAATGGCGACGTGATCAGATGGCAGGGCGTGCTTGACGGCATCGCGGTCTATATCGTATATTGGATAGCCGACGCGGATATGATTGATACCGCTACGCTGGTCGGCTCGCTCGAAGTGGCAGATTCGAGTACAGATTATGAGGAAAATGTGACCGAACCCGTGACAACCGAGCCGCCCCGTGAACCCGACCCGCCTCGAGAAACCGAGCCGCCTCGAGAAACCGAGCCGCCTCGTGAAACCGAATCAAATTGGGATATCAACGACGTGCCAAAGTTGGTGAAAATGGGGTATCTTCAGATCAGTGTGAGAGATGAGGACGGAACTGTGACGTCCTTGCTGAGCCCTGAAGAATTGAAGAATTTTTCGGGAGAAGTAGACGTGGAGTATAAGCCGGGTAGAATGCTTGTGATAGAAGGCTACGCAGGGTATAATCGCAACGGTCAGGTTAGATATCGGTGTTTTGATAAAAAAGTGACCGGTGAGCGGATTGATTATTCCGAAATTGAAACTTCTTTGACCATTGATGTGGATGCTGATTATATTCATTGCTTCCGCTACACGGTTCCTTTGGATCAATACAAAGCGGGAATACACGGACTCGACCTGGTGGGAGATGCTACCGGTACTCAAATTGAAGGATTTGTGATGTGGGAGAATTTCGTGTTTTATTTGAATAAGACAACCGAATAATACGCTACAGCCGCGGCAGATGCCGCGGCTGTTTGCTTTTTTGGGCAAAAACAACCGAAAACGGAAAATTGATCTCCTGCGAAAATGCGAAGTCAAAAATAAAATTCCGAATTTGGAACAAAACATTTACAAAACCTATTGACAAACGGTCTGCGTGGGTGTATAATATTGCCATAACAGAATGAGGGCCTGCGCATTCGCGGGCGGAAGGGAAGGATAGCGTGAGAGTTCCTCACCCTATTCGTTTATTATGCACTCACGCATAAACTTCACCTAAAAATGGGCTCCGACCCCATTTTTGGAGCAAAGCTCCACGGTGAAGTTTCAAAACTATTTAAGCCGCCATGGGCGGCGGGGAGGTTAATATGGCAAAGAAAGCAGTTACACCCGAGGTTGTTGTAGATAAGAAGGCAGAAAAGCAGAGAGCGCTCAATACCGCTATGGCGCAGATCGAGCGTGAGTTTGGCGCGGGCGCGGTCATGCGTTTGGGCGAGAACGCCCACATGGAGGTGCAGGCGGTTTCCACCGGTTCTATTTCGCTGGATATGGCGCTTGGCATCGGCGGCGTGCCCAAGGGCAGAATCATCGAGATCTTTGGACCCGAGTCCTCGGGTAAGACCACCGTGGCGCTGCACATCGTCGCAGAGGTGCAGAAGGCGGGCGGCGAGGCTGCGTTTATTGACGCGGAGCACGCGCTGGACCCCGTGTATGCGAAGGCACTGGGCGTGGATATCAACAATCTGTTGGTCTCTCAGCCCGATTGCGGTGAGGATGCACTTGAGATCACCGAGGCACTGGTGCGCTCGGGCGCGATCGATTGCGTGGTCATCGACTCGGTAGCAGCTCTGGTTCCCAAGCAGGAATTGGAGGGTGATATGGGCCAGGCGCAGATGGGCATGCAGGCGCGTCTGATGTCCCAGGCAATGCGTAAGCTGTCCGCCGTCATCAATAAGTCCAATTGCGTAGTCATCTTTATCAACCAGCTGCGTGAGAAGGTGGGCGTCATGTACGGCAACCCCGAGACCACCACAGGCGGCCGCGCGCTCAAGTTTTACGCGTCTGTGCGTATTGACATCAGAAAGACCGATCAG
This sequence comes from Eubacteriales bacterium, assembly GCA_045594705.1. Classification (GTDB taxonomy): domain Bacteria; phylum Bacillota; class Clostridia; order Oscillospirales; family CAG-272; genus SVQP01. The sequence continues at coordinate 3,282 of JAZNZB010000067.1, read as the reverse complement.
CTCAAGAACGGCGGTGAGATCTACGGCAACCGCGTCAAGTGCAAGATCGTCAAGAATAAGGTTGCGCCTCCTTTCCGTGTGGCGGAATTTGATATTCTGTACGGCAAGGGCATCTGCCGCTCGGGCGAGGTGCTGGATTTTGCCATCAATTCGGATATTATCAAAAAGAGCGGCTCGTGGTTCTCGTATAACGGCGAGAGGATCGGCCAGGGCAAGGATAACGTGCGCAAGATGATTGAGGGCAATCCCGCGCTCATGGCAGAGATTGAGGAAAAGGTGCGCGTGCTGCTTGCTAACCAGGATATGCTGGTGGAAGAGGAATTCGATCTGGACGACGAGGACGAGGACGACGCATTCGACATCCGCGTGCTCAAGGATGAAGACTAAGGCATGAATATCCGCATCAAAAGCATCACGCCCGTGCTCGATAAGGGGCTTGTGTGGGTGACGCTGATCTTGCGCGGCGAGACTGCCGAGCAATATCAAAAGGAGAAATACCCGCTGCTGCTCTCTCAGTATAAAGAGCTTGGATTGCAGGTGGGTGAGATTGATGCCGAGACGGCCGAGCGCATTGCCGAGGCGGCCGGGATCTGCCGTGCGTACGTGCGCGGGATGACCTCGCTTTCGTACGGTGACCGATCCGCACGCGAGTTGACCTATAAGCTTGTGCAAAAGGGCTGTCAAAAGGAGCACGCCGAGGTGGCGGTTCGTATGCTGATCGAGGCAGGGTACTTGCGCGAAAGCTCGGCGGCACTGCGCGAGGCGGAACGCAGCGTGGCAAAGCTGCGCAGTCGCAGACGCGTGGAGTACGATCTGCGCGCCAAGGGATACGATGCGTCGGATGCTGACGTGCAGGCGTATCTTGACGAGGTGGATTTCACAGAGGTGTGCACGTCCTTCTTGCAAAAGCAATGCAGGCACGGCATTCCCGAGGGTGACGAGCGCAAAAAGCTGTATCAGAAAATGCTGGCGCAGGGTTTTGCACCGTCCGAGGTCAGAGCCGCGTTCGAGGCAATAGAGCAATAAGTGTAAATTTTTTGCCACAGTATACATGCCCCCTTGTAAAATCGAGGAAAATACGCTATAATGATAGGTGGAGAGACTTGCACTCTCCACCTAATCTGTTATTTCGGAGAATTTTATGAAAACATACAGAATTTGGCTCATGCTGCTTTGCCTGGTGCTTGCAGCAAGCATCTGCGCCTGCAGCGGTGAAGTGCTGCAACAGGGCTCTCAGGGCGCTTCGGGGCAGCTGGGTACGGGCGCGATTGGATCGACCGAGGGTACGGGCGGACATGCGGGCTCGCTCAATCCCGGTAATGCCTTTGAAAATGCCGAGCATATGCTGACTCTGCGCGTGCTGGAGACAGGGAAGTCCGATTGCATGCTGATCCGGCTGGACGAGACCGTGATCATGATCGACACGGCAGACGCGGACGACTACGGCGAGATCAGTGACACGCTGGAATCGCTTGGCATAGCGCGCATCGATTATCTGATCCTGACCCACTTTGACAACGACCATATCGGCAGCGCAGCCAAGATCATCGAGGATTTTGAGGTTGCTGAGGTCTATATGCCCAATTACGTGCGTGACTCGGGGCTTTATCGCTCGCTGATGAATGCGCTTTCCGAGAATGCAGCGCGCACCAAGGTTACCAAGCTCAACGACGACACCACGGTTTCACTGCCCACCGGCAGCCTTTGGATCAACGTCTCTCGCGTCTATCCCGAGCTGAGCCACGAGGATCCCATCCCCGAGGACAGTATGGATAACGATCTTTCGCTGATCTGCGGTCTTACACTGGGAGACTTCTCAGCTTTGTTTATGGGAGACGCGGAAAAAGCGCGTTGTGAGGATTTCCTGGCACAAACGCAGTATGCAGGGCAGTACGATTTTGTCAAGCTCCCGCATCACGGCAGCCACAATAAGGCGTTGCGAGATATTCTGACTTCGTGCGGTGTCAAGTACGGCGTCATTTGTACGGATGCGTTTGCCAATATTGAGCTTGAGGTGGTAAATCTGCTGCGCAATCTTGGCGCGCTGACCTATTATTCCTACAATGGCAATATGGTGCTGCGCACAGATGGTAAGACTGTGGAATGCACACAGTGAGGTAAGCTTATGAAGAGTATTTTGATTGTTTATGCCACCAAAACCGGCACGACGGCCACGGCCGCTAAGCTGCTTTGCGAAGGACTGGCGGGCAGAGACGTCACGCTTTGCACCACCGAGGATGCCGCAAGCGATCCGACACCTTACGATATTGTGGTGATCGGCAGCTGTATCCGCTATGCGAAGCTATGCAAGCCCATGCGTGAGTATCTGAAGCGCTGGGAGAGCGTGCTGGCAGGCAAGCAGACAGGCTACTTTTTGATGTGCGGATATCCGGACAGTGCCGATGAGTATTATGAAAAAAATCTGACAGAGGAGCAGCGCGAGAGGGCATTTGAGCTTGCTTGCTTTGGCGGAGAAATGGTGCCTGCACATGCCAAAAATCTGTGGGATAAGCTGGTGCTCAAGATCGAGCGCGATCATATCCTGGGCGGAGGCAACAACGGAGAGCAACGTGAGGATGCTGTCCTGCCCACCATTTCCGAGGTCAATATTGCCCAGTTTGCCGGAAAACTCAAGCAGCTGTCGCTTTGACAGGGAATTTTGTTATAATTTTGCGCAAAAAACTGTTGACAAATCTGCATTTGTGTGATAAGATATTACGGTACGAATTTTTGTACCGTAATACTTGACCCATTAGCTCAGATGGCAGAGCACATGACTTTTAATCATGGTGTCCGGAGTTCGACTCTCCGATGGGTCACCAAACGTAACAAATCCGAACTATTTCGTAAATCGAAATTGGTTCGGATTTGTTTTTTACTATTAAATATCAAATTTGAGTGCTATCAAGAGCGAGGTCACACGACCTCGCTCTTTTCCTTTTTATCGGCTTCTTGCTGTGCTTTCCACTCCTCAAACTCTCTCTGCCCCTGCTCCGATTCAAAGTAAGCTACAATATGCACACTTGTAACGCGCAAGTGATTTGATAAAGTTCTTCAAATCGCCTTAAATCTCGTCAAAGCTCGCGAACGGCGTTGCCGGTCGCTGTGAATGGCGGGCAATGTCATACGCCTTTATCCTGCTTTGAAATCAGAAATCGGTGATTTTGAGCATCTCCGTGAAAAACCATCTCAAATTCCACTTTTTATTTGTTTACTGCGTAATCGTTTTTGCACGTTGAACAAACATACTTCAAGCCGATTTCCAACCATCTTTGGTATTTG
>JAZNZB010000066.1:0-13673 GCA_045594705.1 Eubacteriales bacterium | reverse complement strand
TGTCAAGGACCAATTTTTGTGCTTCCGCCTTTTTTTGCGGCAGCCTGATTATTATATCACAGCACTTTCGCTTTGTCAATAGGTTTTTCAAAACTTTTTTCGAATTTTTTTGACTTTTTTCTGTCTTTCAAATCCGATCTCGCTGCGATCCCGCCGCTCTCGCGACCTTGAATATTCTACCACTTTCCCCCTGCTTTGTCAAGTGTGGGTTTCGACAAAGTATATATAGTATTCGCTTTCTTTTTGTGCAATACGCACAATCCCCAAACGTCAAAATATTCCGATTATAAATTCCCTTCCTTTTATCATAATAATACCAGCAATCATTTGGGAGAGTACTATGTTTACCATTCTCTTACGCACTATTCTGATCTACGTATTTCTGATTTGCATCATGCGCTTGATGGGCAAGCGACAGCTCGGTGAGCTTGAAGTCACCGACCTCGTCATAACCTTACTGTTATCCGAGATTTCTACTATTCCAATCACCGATCAAAACACACCTGTTCTGTACGCGATCGTACCTGTTGCAACCCTGGCTTTGCTCGAAGTTCTCACATCCGGACTATCCTTGAAATATCCGGCCCTCAAAAGAATACTCTCCCCCAAGCCTGCCATTCTGATCCACAACGGAAAAGCAGACAGGCGGGAGATGCAAAAGGTTCGTATCTCGCTTGACGAGCTTCTTTGTGAGCTGCGGCAACAGAACGTTGCAAGCATCGACCAGGTCCAGTATGCCATTCTGGAAAGCAACGGAAAGATCAGCGTGATCACAAAAGCAGCATATTCTCCGGCCAATGCACAAATGCTGGGGCTTTGTCCGGAGGAGTCCGGTATCCAGCACATTCTTTACTGCGACGGTGTTTATTCAGATCAGACACTCCGTGCGCTGGGCAAGGATCGAATTTGGGTGCAAAAGCAAATGAAGCTGCAGGGATATTCCCCGGAGCAGGTATTTTACGTGTTGGCCGATGATCTTGGCAACGTACGCATTGAGAGGAGAAAAAAATGAAACGCATGCGATTGGCCGCGCTGATTCTTTGCGGGCTTGTTTTGACTGTTTTCATCAATTATATATATGTGCATTCCGTCCAAAGCGAAATGCTCGAAGAAGTTGAGCGTTTGGTCGCACAATATGACACGCTTCCCTTACCAGATCCTATCAGTCAAGCATGGAAAAACCGCAAGGGTACACTTTCGCTTTTCGTGCCTCTTGCGGTTCTTGACCAGATCGATATTCAATTATCGCTATTGGAAGCCTGTGCAGCCACCGGGGACCGTGACGCTTATTTACGTGCATGCTATCACGTTCGCGAGCTTTTCAACTCACTCGGAAACTAACAAATCAATCAGCTCCGAAAGGTCCTCAATGATCGGGCAATTGCATGCGGCCAGTTGTGCGCGGCTTTGATGCCCCCCTGCATACAACACACAATCCGCTTCGGCCGCGCAAGCGACCTCGTAGTCGTGCACGGTATCTCCGACAAACAGCGGTACCGCATCCGGATGCTGCGCTCTCCAGGCAATTGCGGTGTCCGCTTTGCTGCCTGCGTGAATGTTATCCAAGCCGCAAACCTCCGCAAAGCAGTGCGCAAGACCAAGGTGTACCAGTTGACGCTTCAGCATTTCCAATTCGGTTGCAGAAAGCAGCGTTTGCACATATCCCATCTCATCGATTCGCTGTAACGTTTCCTTTGCATGCTCGGTAAGAGGGCTGGATTTATAGTTTTCCAGATACATCTCCACCCATTCGGGTGCCAGTACCGTGTAATAATCCTCCTTCTCAAAGTCAAAGCCCAGCTTTGCATAATATTTAATGATAGGGAAACAAAACAATTCCCGATAAGTCTCGACACTGTCGATGGTTGGCAGATTTCTGTTTTTCAGCATGACATTGACGGCGTCAATCCCCGCTCCGATATCATTGAGCAGGGTGCCGTTAAAATCCCAAACAATATGTGTATACTTCATATTTCTCCTAAAAGGGGCTGTTGCGTTGCAACAGCCCCTTGCTTTTGATCAATTATTGTGCAGGCACGTCGTAGCCGTACTCAGTCAGCCAGTTGAAGTAAATGGTGTAGGGAGAATGACCCTTGGACATGTCGTCGTTAGAGGTGTCTTCATCACTCAAAGTGTCAGCTGCCGCGTCGGGATCGTAAGCAGAATTGTTTGCCTTCTTGATCCATGCATTATCCTTGGTGGATTCCTTCAGCTCTTCCTTGAGTGCCTCAATCAGATCGTTGAGCTCGTTGATGTTGGTGCATGCATCCAGTCTTTCCTGGATCTCTGCGCTCTTGACAGTCATCTTATCAATCAAGCCCATGGGCACATAATTCTCATCATCCTTAGGCTTAGCCGAGGGATAGCGGCCGTCACAGTCAAGGCCGTTCTCATCGCCATCAAGTGCGGTGTTGAAGTCAAAGCCGAGCAGCGGGTCGATCAGAGACTCATTGTTCTGCTCTCTTGCGCCTTCCCAGGCATCAGCTCTCTTGCCCTCACCGGGATGTGCCATGAAGACGTTACCGGTCTTTTCCAGGCTCATCTGATAGTGATCATTGAGCATGGTCAAAACTTCTCCCTCACTGGGCTCGCTGATCGAATAGTTCTTATTCTCAATACCGTACTGAAGCAGGTTACGAATGGTGGGGTTCGTGTTCAGGTAAGTAATGATATCCATGGATCTGCCAACTGCAAAGTGAGAAAATGCACTGACTGCGAACATATTGCCGTACAGCTCGTTCTCGGTTGCTTCGGGGTACTCGGCAATCACGGCATAATACGATCTGCCGTTCTCTGCAACGTAGCAGCCCTTGGACTCCATAGCCTTCTTAATTTCGGCGTCACCCTTGATAAAATCAACGGCAACAGTCTGACCCTCTGCAGCCTCGCCGAAGTAGCCCTCAAACTTGAAGGTCATCAGCTCACGCAGAATGTCGAGGTACTCAGTCTTGTTGAACAGGTTGCTGAACTGCAGACGAATGCTTCCGCGGTTACGGTTAGCAGCACCGCCGTATACAGTACCGAACATGGAGAACTGGTCGCCTTCCTTGTCGAAGTAGTAATCGAAGAGCTTAACTTCCTCTTCCTCTTCCTTATCATCCTCGGATTCACCGATATCACCGATATCGACGTCCTCATCCTCCTCGGTCACTTCCTGCTCCTCGTAGGTCATGGACCAATACCAAACCAGCATGTTCATGCATTCCTCATAAGTTGCATTCAGAGGAAGCACGTCCTTTTCATACTTCACGATATCTGCCAGGAAGTATCTGCAGTCCAGAACATCCTCGATATCGGAAATGTTGTAGTAATACTTGTCAAACAGTTCCTTGTCGATCATCATGTAGGTGTATTCGCCAATGGAAACGTTGTTGGGGATCGCGTAAGTAGAGCCCTCAATCTGGACACCGCCCAGAAGGGTTGCGGAGATGTAGTCGGTCAGCTTTCTGGAAGCACCTGCGATCTCCTCATCCAGAGGCTGAACCCACTCGTTCTCGATATAATCATTGTAGCGGTCAAAGCCGGACAGATAAATGATATCGATCTGGTTTTTCTGGAGCTCGGGATATACGATCTCTGCGATCTCGTATTCGTTATAGGAGGTAACCTCTTCCACGACCTCGGTCTCTTCCTCATCGTCGTCGGAAACGTTTGCAAACTCCGCATATTCGGGATGCAGATCGTAGAACTCTTCCTTGAGCTTATCAGTATCCACTCTGCCCTCTGCCTTTGCATCCTTCAGATACTTCTTGAGTGCCTTGGCAGCCTTTTCCTTGAGCAGCTGGTATTCCTCGTTCTGGATATTGGTGTACATCAGCTTGCCGCACTTCTTCAGATATGCGTCCAACTCCTCATCGGAGGCACCGTCAGCCTTCATATCCTCGTATTTTTCGCGGTCAAATTCCTGTTCACCAAAGTACTGTTCCTCAGTGTAGAAGTACAGATCCAGGTTCACCTTGAACTTGGCCTTGGTAATCTTGGTAATTTCAGCTTCGACTGCATCGTAAGCAGCTCTGGTGGTCTCAGCCTCGGCAACCGCCTGGTTGTAAGCATCACCCTCACCATACTTATTGAGCAGCGCAGCCTTCAGCTCTGCCATCTCTGCATCGGTATTTGCGACTTCCTTTTCGGAAATGACCCACATGGTCAGCGTAATACCGGAGATCTGTTCAACGTCTGCTTGATCATTCTTCTGGTTACAACCGGTCATGGCCATCAGAAGCATCAGCACACCCAGCGTCAGACAGATAAATCTGTTTCTCATTGGAATTCCTCCTTAGAATCGTGCTGCCTTATCTTTGCGCAAGGCAGAGATCGGCATATAATTTCATACTATTATATTTTACACTAAAAATATCCCCGTGTCAAGGATAATTTTGGGGGAGTTTGTAAACCTTTTTTGACTCGGACAAGTCAAGCGTTTACAGTATCCTGAAATCCTTGTCAATTGTCACAAAACCACTCCGAATTCTTTGTAAATTATTGCCGAGTACAAGCCGTTATGCACCCCTTTTCGCCTTATTTCCAAGGCATCCGCACGGGCAACAATTCACACTTTTTTTACAAAATATCAATCCAAAAAGCCCTTGAGATGGCGTGCGCGGCTGGGGTGGCGCAGCTTACGCAGTGCCTTAGCCTCGATCTGACGGATACGCTCTCTGGTAATCTCAAACTCCTGACCGACCTCTTCCAGAGTTCTGGTTCTGCCGTCATACAGACCGAAACGCAGCTTGATGACGTGCTCCTCTCTGGGGGTCAGCGTATGCAGCTCACGCTCAATGACCTCGCGCAGGATGGTTGCGGAAGCAGCCTCTGCGGGCGCGGGCGTTTCGTCATCGGGAATAAAGTCACCAAGGTGGCTGTCCTCCTCTTCACCGATAGGCGTTTCCAGGGAAACGGGGTCTTGCGCGATCTTGAGGATCTCACGTACCTTATCGGCACTCATGCCCATCTTTTCACCGATCTCCTCCGCAGTCGCTTCTCTTCCCAGCTCCTGCAGCATCTGTCTGGAATATCTGGAAACCTTATGGATGGTTTCCACCATGTGTACGGGAATACGGATGGTTCTTGCCTGATCTGCAATGGCACGGGTAATGGCCTGTCTGATCCACCAGGTTGCATACGTGGAGAACTTATAGCCCTTTGTGTAGTCAAACTTGTCAACCGCCTTCATCAAGCCCAGGTTACCCTCTTGGATCAGATCCAGGAAGAACATACCTCTGCCCACGTATCTCTTTGCAATGCTGACAACCAGACGCAGGTTCGCTTCCACCAGCTCCATCTTGGCATCCTCGTCGCCTGCTGCCATTCTCTCGGCAAGCTCACGTTCCTTATCGGCGGTCAAGAGCGGCACGCGGCCAATCTCCTTCAGATACAGACGCACAGGGTCATCGATCGCAAGGCCCTCCTGGCCGAGCAATCTTTCCATGTTCTCGCCATCTCTGAACTGCTCTACCTCGTTTTCGATCTCATCGATCTCTGCACTGGAGATATCGTCACCGATCGGAATTCCGTTGTCCTCAAGCGTCTCGTAAAGCTTGTCTATACTGTCCAGATCATAGTCCATTTCTTCCAGCGCATCATCCAGATCCTCGCTGGAAAGGTCGCCCTTCTTTCCTTTGGCGATCAGTTCCTCCATAGTAAGCTTCTTTTCTTCATTTTCACCGGTTACAATAGTGGTCTCGGTCATGTTTTGGTTTCCTTTCCTATCGATTACGATTATTTTTTCTTTTTTGCGTCGAGCAGCTGCTGAATGGAAAGCACGGCATCTCCCGATGCCTTGGCATCACTCTTTTTCTTTTGCTCGATCAGGGTCTGCACGCTGGCTCGCAGCACGGCTGTACCGTTTTCGGCCAAAGCCCGTCTTCTTTGCAGCATGCTTTGCAGCCTACCCATCTCATCCGGAGTAAAATCCTCTCCCATCAGAGAATAGACAAAGCCGCCCTCTTCCCGCTCCATTTGCATGATGCGGGCAAAGGCTCGCTTGCCGAGCGACGAGAAAAAATCCTCCTCGCCAAGGCTCAGCGTACCTGTTGTGATCATTCTTCTATGCTCGGGATACAGCATCAGAAGCCCGAGTATGGCCTCCTCTGCCGCCACCGCTTGCACGTTTTTGGCAGTATCGGGATTCACTCTGTCTCCGTATCCCTTGGCGGAAAGCCCCGCCTCCTTGCTTTGCTTTTGCTTCATGGCTCGGATGCGCTTGGAAATGGCTCGCTCCACATCGTTTTTCATGCTTTCCGGGCTGATGCCAAGCTTGTCCGCCACCATGGAAACGTAGATCTCGCGCTCCACCTTGGAGGGGGATTGCGCGATCAGTGTGCACAGCTCCTCAGAGGCCTTGATGCGCTCCTCGGGCAATTCCATGCTGTATTTCGCAAAGATCTTTTCGGATTTATACGAAAACTCGGTTCGGCTGCCTTCCACCAATCGACGGAAGCGCGCGTCTCCGAATTTGCGCAGAAACTCATCGGGGTCCTTGGCATCGGTCACGTGCAGCACGCGCACGTCCATACCGACCTGTCCAAGCACATCCATTGCCTTCAGGGCGGCACGTTGGCCTGCCTCGTCGGCGTCATAGCAGATCACGACCTGCTTTGTATATTTGGTCATCAGTCTTGCCTGCTCCGGTGTGATCGCCGTGCCAAGCGTTGCCACGGCGTTCTCAAACCCGTAGGCATGCAGCGAGATCACATCCATATATCCTTCGCACAGGATCAGTCGATCCGTACAATGGTTTTTGGCAAAGTTAAGCGCAAACAGATTTTTGCGCTTTTGGAACGCGGGGGTGTCGGAGGAGTTGAGATATTTGGGCTTGGAATCATCCATCACGCGCCCGCCAAAGGCAATGACGTTGCCTGCGGTATCAATGATCGGAAACATGACGCGATTGCGGAAATAGTCGTAAGCACGTCCGTTTTTCTGGCTGATTCCGCACAAAAATCCTTGTGCCAGCTCCTGATCGGTATATCCCCTTTTGTGCATGTAATCGGTCAGCATATTGAACGATCCCGGCGCAAAGCCAAGACCGAAATGCTTGATCAGTGCCATGCTCAGGCCTCGCTTTTCGGTCAGATAGCGAAGACCCTCTGCACCGATGGGGTCAAGCAAGCATTGATGAAAGAATTTCGCGGCGTCCCTATTCATGTCGTGCACGCGCTTGCGCGTCAGGCCGCCCGTATTCTTTTCCTGCTCCTTGACAATCTGAATCCCCGCTCTTGCCGCGAGCACTTCAACGGCTGACGGATAATCCAGATTTTCATTTTTCATGACGAAGGTAATGGCATCACCGCCCGCACCGCAGCCAAAGCAATAAAAGCTTTCACTGTCGGGAAACACCGTAAACGACGGTGTTTTTTCACTGTGGAACGGACAAAGCCCGCCAAAGTTGGAGCCCGCACGCTTGAGCGTGACGTAGCTGCCGATCAGCTCGACTATGTCTGTGCGGTGGCGTACCTCCTCCACGACTTCTCTTGGAATTCTCATCTTTTATCTGCCCCTCCAGACCTGCGGGATGAACAGATCGTTATAAAGCTGAATGGCGTATCTGTCGGTCATGCCCGAAACGTAATCGCAAACACAACGCTCCACCGATTCCGACTCAATATTTCTCTTGTAGGACTCGGGCAGCTTTTCGGGATACTTTACAAAGTACTCGTAAAGCTTGATCAGCATATCCTCAGCCTTTCCCTCCTCGCCCTTGGCGACGGGGTTGAGATATACGTTCTCAAACAGAAATTCACGCAGCTGATCGGTCGCTTCGGCGATCTCGGGCGTCATGCAAATATGATCCTTGTCGGTCGAGCCGCGAATGACCGAGGTAACCATGGAATTGATGCGTTGGCTGTGCTTTTGGCCAAGACACTCGCGCAGATGCACGGGAATATCCTCAAGTGACAGAATTCCCGCACGGCAAGCATCGTCGATATCATGGTTGATGTAAGCAATTTTATCGGCGTATTTAACCAGCACGCCCTCCAAGGTACTCGCACCGCAGAAATCAAGCGAGCCCGAGTGGTGCAGGATGCCGTCTCTGACCTCCCAGGTCAGATTCAGACCCTTCCCGTCATTTTCCAGCACCTCAACGACACGAAGACTTTGCGCATAATGCGAAAAATCGGGAGAATAGCACTTCTGCAGTGCGCGCTCACCTGCGTGACCAAAGGGGGTATGCCCCAGATCGTGTCCAAGTGCTGCGGCCTCGGTCAGGTCCTCATTGAGTCTCAGTGCTCGTGCCATGATACGTGCGATCTGTGTGACCTCCAGGGTGTGGGTCAGGCGAGTACGGTAATGGTCCCCAACCGGAGCAAGAAAGACCTGCGTCTTATTCATCAGACGGCGGAAGGACTGGCAGTGCGTGATTTTATCGCGGTCGCGCTGGAATTCGGTACGCAGCTCGCAGGGCGTCTGATAACGCTCGCGTCCGCGTGTTTGCGAGGTACGGAAGGCATAAGGAGAGAGGGATTGCTCTTCTCTTTCCAAGAAAATATTGACAAAGCTGTCCTTTTTTTGTTCCATAGTACGACCTCGCTTTCTATATTTTTATTCTTACATTAATAATATACGCATTTTTTTGCAATTTTCCTTTTTTTCTTGCGTAATTTTTTTAAAATTATCACACTGCCAATATTTTGATCACGTTTTTGCAAACGTAGGGGAGAATATGATACTCCCGCCCTATAAACCGCCCCCAAAACGGATCCCTCTCTTTGTGGCTACTTGCTCAAAGAAAGAACGGAGAGGAATTCCTCAACGTTAAAACATAAGGGAGTCACCTTGCATAGGTAACTCCCTTTTTGTTTACGTGAGAAAACCGTTTCCGTTCTTTTTGAGCAAGGAGCTGCAAAGAAGAACATATTTGCTGCGCAAATTAAACAGCATGGTTGGATTTCGCGCCTGCGGGCGCGACAAGGGCTCTGCCCTTGACCCGCAAGCCTTTGAAAAGGCTTGACCCAAACTTTCATTCTGTTTATGCGTGTCAGAAGTGTTCACGCATCCGTCTCGTGATAGTCGAACCTCTCGCCCGTCTTTTCGGGCACACATTTGCCGTTGCTTGTCTCCGAAATGCGGCGCCACAAGGCGTCCTTATGCTCGTCCTTGACCGCAAAGTGCACGGTCACCGTGTCGGCATATTCCACGTCGTCTACAAGCGCGCCCATCTTGGGCAGCAGCAGATTGAACTTCTGATAATCCGAATACGAGCAGTTCATACTGTACTCGCCGTATTTATGATAGGTAATGATATGTGCTGCGTCCAGCGCGATCCTTGCTGCGTGCGAATACGCACGCACAAGTCCGCCCGCGCCCAGCAAAATGCCGCCAAAATAGCGCGTGACCACCACGACCATATCGGTCGCCCCCGATTTGCGCATACATTCAAGCACGGGCACGCCCGCAGTTCCCTGCGGCTCGCCGTCGTCCGAATATCTGGCAACAATACCGCCCTTAAGCAGATACGCCCAGACGTTATGCGTGGCATCGGCATATTCTCTTTGCTTCTGCTTGACAAAGGCCATGGCCTCCTGCTCGTTTTTGATGGGAGCGGCATGCCCGATAAAGAGCGAATTCCGCTCCTCAAACTCAGCCGACGCCACCTTTTCAAGCGTCATATAAAGTTGTTCGTCTGCCATACTCACACTCCGTCAAGTCCGACTGCGCGATACAGTGCGTCGCGGACCACGCCATAGCGGAACGCCACGGGCTGCGCGATGCTGTCGGTATGCAGCAGCTCTTCAAATCGCTTGATCGAGATAAATCTCGCCGCCACGGTCTCCTTTTCCTGCAAGATCACCGCGGAAGCGGGCTGATTGGTTGTGTACAGATAGCATTCCACAAAGGCAGAGGGCTCGCGGATGACGCGCAAAAGCTGCAATTCGTCCTTGGCTGCCTTAAAGCCGGTCTCCTCGCGCAGCTCACGCACGGCAGCCTCAATGCCGCTCTCTCCTGCAATTGCACCGCCTGCCGTGATCTCCCAAACGTTTGGGAAATTGGGCTTTTCCGGTGCGCGCAGTGTTACAAGGATCTCACCCTTATCATTGACCGTAAAAATACTGACGCTGAGCACAAACGTGCCCTCGGGCATGGGGTCACCGCGCACGATGGTCGTGCCCAGAGACTTTCCCGACGCGTCAAACAGATCTCTTTTTTCCATGTTTACTCCCAGTCATGCTTTTTCTGTGGTGCGGTCGGGTCAAATTCGCGCAGCATACCGCGCACCTTGGCATCCACCACCGCGGTCACCTTGACCGCATCCGGACCGTATTCCACGTCCTCCACCGTTGCCATTTTATAAAGCGTATTCAAAGCTCCTTGCTTTGCGTTGGGAATGACAAAGGTCACGCGAGTCTTGCCTGCCTGAATCATGCTCTCCAGCATTTGCGCAAATTTCTCGTATCCGCTGCCTGTCAGCGCGGAAATATGGATCTGATGCTCGGCGTTTCTGCCGCCCACCGTGGGCAATGCCCCCTCAACCAGATCGCACTTATTGAACACGTAAAGCGTCGGCTTTCCCGCAGCACCCAGATCGGCCAACACCTGCTCGGTGACCTCCAGCTTTTGCTCGTGCTCGGGGTCGGACGCATCGATCACAATGATCAGAATATCGGCGTACACCGCCTCGTCAAGCGTCGAACGGAACGCCTTGATCAGATGGTGCGGCAGCTTACGGATAAAGCCGACCGTATCGGTCAGGAGAATGCTCTCACCGCCGGGCAGCTCGAATTTTCTTGTGGTGGGGTCAAGCGTGGCAAACAGCTTATCCTGCGCCAGGATCCCCGCATCGGTCATGCGGTTGAGCAGCGTGGATTTGCCCGCATTGGTATAGCCCACGATGGCGACCTTGCAAAGACCGCTCTTATCGCGAGAGGCGCGCATGGTCATGCGGTTCTTTTCCATTTCGGAAAGCTGTGCCTCCAGTGCCGTGATGCGACGCTGAATATGACGGCGATCGCTCTCCAGCTTGGATTCACCCGGACCGCGCGTACCGATACCGCCGCCCAATCTTGAGAGCTGAGTGCCCTTACCGATCAGTCTGGGCGCGGTATAGCGCAGCTGCGCAAGCTCGACCTGCAGCTTTCCCTCACCGGTCACGGCATGCTGGGCAAAAATGTCCAGGATCAGCATGGATCTGTCGATCACGCGCACGTCGTTTCCGATGTCATCCTCTAAGTTTCTGATCTGCGCGGGTGAGAGGTCCTCGTCCGTGATGACCAGGTCAATATCGTTATTTTTGCAGAGCTCCGCGACCTCCTGCACCTTTCCCGAACCGATCAGGGTTCTGGGGTCGGGCGTATCCTTGCTTTGCACCACGCGTGCAAACGCCACACCGCCCGCTGTATCCAACAGTCGCTCAAGCTCGTCAAGCCCGCTTTCTACCGCTGCCGCATCCGCCTCGCGGGTTACGATGCCGATCAGCACGGCACGTGTCTCAGACTTGATTTCCCTGTTTTGCAAGTCTTGCATTCTGTCTTCTTCTCCTTCTCTTCTCCGCCTTGTGCGTCACGTGCACGTAGCGTTGCATGCACGACACGTAGTCCTCGTGCAAGCGTGTATTCTTGCCGCCGAAGCGAGAGAGCAGCTCCCTGCCGCTGACCCAGCAGACCTGGTCTACCTCTTCCTCCTGCAGCACCATATCATCAATCTCAGCCTCGGTATACACAAGATAAATGTCCACGATCTTGTGCCCGTTATAGGTACGGACGCAATTTCGGATTTGGCCGTCGGCAATCTCCAGGCCCAGCTCCTCACGCACCTCGCGGCGCATACCGGTCTCGCTGTCCTCTCCTGCCTGCACCACACCCATCGTCATACACCATGCTCCGGGCAACACCCGTTTGGTCGCAGAGCGTTTCTGAATCAGGAAGCCGTGATCTCTGTGATAGATAAAGGCGTGGATGACCATTGTGTATTCATCATCACCCAGCCGATAACGGCGGCCTCGCTCCACAAGCTTACCGGTTCTCTCTCCGTCGTGCGTATAAACGTCCAGCATTTCCATAATACAGTCCTTCTTTCTCCTCAGCTCCCGTAAGCATACCGCTTACAGTGCCTTGGCGCGAGATAAAACAACAGAAAACGGGCAGACTCCGCCTTTGTCGCGTAGAGTCTGCCCGTTTATCAAAAATGTCGCAAGAATTACTTTCTTACAGCTTCCAGTCTCTTCTTGAACTTGTCAACACGACCGCCGGCATCAACGAACTTCTGCTTACCGGTGAAGAAAGGATGGCACTTGGAGCAAATTTCAACTCTCATCTCGCTGCCCTTGGTGGAACGAGTAACAACAGTTTCGCCGCAAGCGCACTTAACGACACACTCTACGTAATTGGGATGGATTCCGCTTTTCATTTTTTATACCTCGCATAAATTTTCTCGATGTTCTTTGACATCGGATTCACAAGCGGAGATATTATACCATATATCGCTTTCCTTGTCAAGTCTTTTTGAAAATATTTTTATATTGTATGATTTTTCATGTTTTTTTGATAAATATGAAACGATTTGAACCAAAACCTGTTATAATGAATGAAGAACGTATCAAAGGAGTTTTTTATGAAACGGATACTTCCATTTTTTGGGGTCATGCTCATGCTGGCCGCCACTTTTACGGGATGCGCGCAGACAACGCAGATTGACGATCTTTCCCGCACGTCATATATTGAGGTGCGCGCGTTTTCAAACGTCGATCGGACCTATGCCGATTACGTCATCAAAGATGCCGCCGTTGTGGACGATGTCTGTGCAACGCTGCAATCGTTGACACTACAAAAGGTGAAGATCACCGAGCCGCTTGGCATTGCATATCAGCTGACCTTTTACGATCACGCGCACAGAAAAATCAACGTCATTTCTGTCGTTTTCGGGAATTACTTGGATTATGACGGTGATATCTGTAAAATATTAAGCGATTGTAACGTGGTCACATATCTGGAGCGTATCGTATCAACACTTACGCCCGTTTCACAAGAAGGAGGTACACCATGAAAAAGATTCTGGCATTATGCGCTGCTTTATTGGCACTTGCGTTGGAAATCATGCCATACGGTGCAGTCTGCAACTTTGCCACCCCGCCGGGTGAGCCGCCCTTGCGGCTGACCTATTCCTATTTTTCCCTCATCCCGTTCGGATATGCCCATTTTTCTCCCTTTTTCGTGGCAATATTGACCTGTGCTCTGACAGTTTTGCTGTTTGTTTACTTTTTTATCGGGCAACGCATACGCAAGCCTGTACTGATCGTTGCAGCTGTTGCTTCCCTGCTCTCGTTGGCACCGCTGCTTTTGGGAATATCGTATTATTCGCTTGTCGGAGCTTTGATCACGATTTGCCTGATCATTGCAACCGTGCTTGTAACGTGTGATAAGGAGATTGCGGAATAAAAAGAAAGCCCCATGGGGGTGAGGAATTAGCGGTAAAAAGAGAGAGTCATGCGAAAAGACATTTCGCAAAGCTCTCTCTTTTTGCTATATGAGTGATATTCCGACTGCGTCGGAGTGATATTATCGCTGCCGCGATAGTGATATTAAAGCCTTGCGGCTTCAGTGATATTCTATTCGCCATGAAAACTTGCGAAGCAAATATCACTTGGACGAAGTCCAAATATCACTGCGCAGCAATATCACTCGCCGCAAGGCGAATAGAACTGGGGAGATACTCCGCTTGGAGTATCTCCCCATGGGGCT
>JAZNZB010000065.1:0-8566 GCA_045594705.1 Eubacteriales bacterium | reverse complement strand
ATGTTTTGCTTTGGTTAACGAACATCTATTAACAACTTGCAAAAGAACTTTTCCGATGCAATAGCATCGGGCTTTTTGTTTTCTCGCGCGGCTTACGGGATTGCTCTCACCCGTCTCGAGGTGGCACGCATCCCGATGGGTTTACACAAAGCAGCATTCCTCCTCGACATTTGGCGCAGCGCGCCAAATATGGGTTCTGAGCCCCGTACTCGAACCCCGCATGCGCGTCGCAGAGCGACGCTCATGCAAGGTTTGCGCCGGATACGTACTGAATTGGGGAAAGTATTGGCGCAAACATGGGTTCTGAGCCCCGCCATAGCCAAAGAACTGATTTGAAAATGTTTTGCTTTGGTTAACGAACATCTATTAACAACTTGCAAAAGAACTTTTCCGATGCAATAGCATCGGGCTTTTTGTTTTCTCGCGCGGCTTACGGGTAGCTCTCACCCGCTTCGAGGTGGCACGAGTCCAAATGGGTTTACTCAATGTGAAATGCCTCCTCGACATTTGGCGCAACGCGCGAAAGTGCAAGCGCGTGATCACGCGCTTGCGATGTTCTGAGCCCCGTAATCCGCGCGTATCTCGGCTCGAACCAATTTGCGCCGGATACGTATTGAATTGGGGAAAGTATTGGCGCAAACATGGGTTCTGAGCCCCGCCGTAGCCAAAGAACTGATTTGAAGCCATATAATATGCAATGCTTTGAATAGGATCAACTGCCTGCATGATTGGCGCATCTGTGCTTATTAAATTGCTATAACATTTCGCGCAAAAAAAACTTGACAAAAAAACGTGTATTTGGTATTATTATGTTAAAGCAACGTTTTTTCAAAGCGCTGGAGAAAACGCTGCTTATCATGATTTTATCTATCTTGATAGAAAAGGAGACTAAATGATGAAAAACAGAAGAATCATTTTGATTGCATTCTTGCTTTGCTCGTGCATGATTGTGGGTCTTGGCTACGCTGCATACTCCGAAGTGCTGGACATTTCCGGTTTGGCAGAATTGGAAGTAGAAGAAGCACTTGATGCTAACGTGCACTTTGAATCTGCAACGGCGTTGCCTTTACCCGGTCATGACTCTACCACGAACACTGCAAGCATAGTGGCTAACAATCAGGACCGTGCAACCTTTACCGTACACTCGATTGCTCACAAAGACGAATATGCGGAATTTGAATTCGTTGTAATCAACAATAGCGAAACGGATTTTGACTTTGCGCTCAGAAACTGTGAGCCGGCCAACGAAGATGCTAGAAATTATTATCAAATCGAAGAAGAGGTTGTATATGCACAGGATGGCGAGGACAAGATTTTAGCCGGCGGCACCGTAACAATTAAGGTGAAGGTAACTATGGTTGAATATCCTGGGGGCGAAGCTCCTGTCAGTGCGAACTTTACCGTTGACTATATTGTCAGCGAACCTGCTCCTCAGGCATAATTTTTTAGTTTGGTTTAAGCTCAATTAACAATTCGGAACATTTTAAAAAAGGAGGGCAAGACTATGAGCCAAGATAAAGCTACTGTACATGCATTGTCGATCGCGCTCGTACTCGCCCTCCTTTGTGCTTTTTTTGTTCCAAGCAGCTATGCCAAGGCAATCGCAGCGCTGATTCTGATTGCCTTCGCAGTTGCTGTTCCCGTAACAATCAAAAAAAGATCCATTCTGTCACACAACAAAACAGAGGTCTTTTTGATCATGCTTGCGGTGGGGGCAGTGTGTCTCGTCGTTTATTATCTGTCAGGTATATATTTCGGCTTTTACAGATCGAGCACACCGTTCTCCATCAGCAGCTTATTTAAAAATATTTTACCGATTGCGGCAATAATCATCGCAATTGAGATCATAAGATACGTACTGCTGGCGCAAAAATGGCGAGTCGCGCACGTTTGCGCGTACATAGGCGGCGTCATGTCCGAGGTTCTGATCTTTGCCTCGCTTGAGGGGATCAATTCGTTTTCCTCGTTTATGGATGCTGTAGGCCTTTATCTGCTGCCCGCCATCACAGCCAACGTGCTGTTTTGTATGCTTAGCAGCAAATACGGCTTTTTGCCGATCATGGTATATCGCCTGATATTTGCGCTGTATGGGTACGTGTTGCCCGTGTATCCCCAGACGCCCGACATCCTGGTATCCTTTGCCAAGATGGTGGTGCCGCTGTTGGCTTTTTGGTTTATCTCAGCTTTGTATACCAAAGGCAAGGCTTACGAGACAACAAAGGTCAAAACGGCCAAGAGAGTGTCCGTGGGGGCTGCGGCTTTGATTATGATTGCAATTGTGATGCTTATTTCGGCTCGCTTTCAGTACCGCGCGATCATCATTGCGACGGAAAGCATGACGGGTGCTTTGAACAAGGGAGACCTGATCGTTTACGAGGCGTATGACGATCAGTATCTGTCCGAGCAGGACGTGGTGGTTTACCAAAAGTCCGATGCCCGCATCGTGCACCGCATCGTGATGATCGAACGGGTGGACGGAGCAAATCGGTATTACACCAAGGGGGATGCCAACCAAGAGCCGGACGACGGCTTTATCACCGACGCAAGCATTGAGGGAGTCGTGCTTTTCAGAGTCCCTTACGTTGGATACGCATCCATCTGGCTTCGTGAGTTCATACGTGAATTGACTTAAAGGAATTTGCCGCCCGGCGCGGCAAGAAAATCTATGGCAAAGGAGTATTGGTATGTCAGAGGCTGAAAAGAAACGCCGCTCAGAATATAGGCAGAACAGACAGAAATGGCTGCGCATCTGCTCGCTGATCTTAGCCGGTCTTACGCTGGTGACGGCAGTGTTGGGCATAGTGTTTTTCGAGTTGAATGAAAGTACCTACGTCGGCTATACCGAAAAGGGCGACGTGGGCTATACCGTCTACCTGAAAGAGAATGAATATTTTGAGCAGGACTCGCTCGGAGAGGATAATATCTACGTAGCGTCGCTGATCGACCGCGTGCATATGGACTTTACGTACGAGCTGATTATGGATAAGCCTGCGATCTATCACTATACGTACGGCGTGGACGCTTTGATCGTCATTCGCGATAATCTGACCAAAAAGCTGATCTATTGTGACAGACTTTCGGCGGATAGCGCTGCGCTGATCCCCGATAGAACCGTAGAGAGCACTCAGCCCGAGCGGGAGCTGGATGTGTTTGCACCTGTTGAGATCCGCTACGACGACTATAACCAAAGAGCAAAGCAGATCGTTGACGCGCTGTCGTTGCAAAACGTGACCTGCACGTTGGAGGTCGCCATGCAGATCGACGTGGTCGGATCGGTGGAGGATTTGGCCGAGGATAAGGAGAATCAGTATAGCTTTATGCTCAGCATCCCGCTTTTGACCGAAAAGGTGGAGCTTGCTCAGAAGGCTGACGTTCCCACAGGACTGGACAAGCTGATCATGGCCAAGGACGGCATTGCCAGAAACGTATTTATGGTACTGGCGATCGTGTTCCTTTGTCTGACTGTTCTGTATGCAATCGCGCTGGTGGTATTCGTCATCCTGACCAGAAACACGGATATCAACTACGAGATCAAGGTCAAGCGTACGGTTGCAAATTATAAGAGCTATATTCAAAAGATCGTCAATCCGATTGATCTGACAGGCTATCGCGTGATGTACGTGGAGGGCTTTGGCGATCTGCTTGAGATCCGCGATACCATCCATTCGCCCATTCTGATGAATGAGAACGAGGACAAGACCTGCACAAGCTTTATGATCCCGACAGACACCGACGTGGTGTACATGTATGAGATCAAGGTGGCTGATTTTGACGAGATCTACGGCAATTCCGAGCAGCAAGAGCCCGCACAGGACCAGTCCAAGCTGGTGATTCTGGACGAGAACGTAGACAAGGAAGCACTGGATGCTGCACTGGAGCAGCCCGACGTGCCGCTTTCCGATATCGATTACGACGAGGATGACGATGACGATAACCTGCAAGAGGGCGTTGAGGTCATTGGCGTTGTATGGCCTGAGCGTCCGCACCATAATAAGGTGTACCGCTACGATCCCAACGGTGAGCAGATCGCCAAAGGCGATATCGTGCTCGTGCCTACCAAGGACGTGCATCAGAATAAGGAGATCATCCGCAAGGCAACGGTTGAGCACGGCAACCACAAGGTTCCTGCCGATCAGCTCAAGCACCCCTTGAAAAAGATCATCGGTGTGTTCAAGCGCAAGGCGGAAGAGGTTTTAATGCCCAAGGAGGAGGTCGCCGAGACCAAGGGCAATAAGAAGGAAAAAGAGAACAAAAAATAAGTAAAAAACAAATTATCGGGAAGGGAGGAAGCTGCGATGTTAAAGTGGATCAAGGTTTTACTGTGCATCACGCTCTCCCTTTCCTTTGTTTTCATTGGACTTGGCTATGCGGAATTTGCCGATACCATGCTGATCAGCGGCCTTGCCGAATATGAAAACAAATACGATGAGGTGATCGTTTCGAGCGTGGAGCTTTACAGCGCGGAGAACTGTACAAGCGAGCATAGCCGCAGCGATCCCACCAACGTGTATACCAGAATCACGCCCAACAGCGGTGTAAGCTCGAATTCGTATCTGACCGTGATCTACAAGATCACCGCCTTCAATTTCTCTGCATACAAGTCGGCCTTTAGCGAGATCGTCAATCCGGGTGTGTACGACGACGCATTGGTCAGCACCGGAAGCGTGACGGTTGACGCGTATGCGGATGCTGCCTGCAGGACCTCTTTGGCGGGACAGGCCATCGAATCCCACGAGACCATGGTGTTTTACGCCAGATATCGCATCAGAAGATCCTACGTGCCGAGTGACGGCAACCTGGAGCTGCTTTTGAACTATAAGTTCGGCTTGCACGTGGATTCTGCAGGACAGGCTGCCATCGACGCGACGTTCTCGCAGTTTCTGAACGTACTGAACAATGAAGAGGAGGTAACCATTGACGGTGTGACCGATACTCCGTACAATCACTTTGTTGACGCCATTGACAACAAATACGACGGCACCGCCTGGAAGGCGAACTTTATCGGTAACGTAAAGGATGCGAGTACTGCGGACTCCAATATTATCAAAGCATTGATGGGAGAGTCGCTGAGCATCGAGGTGGGAGATTCTACGGTCGATGTGACGTTGTTGATCAAGAGAGATAATATCGACAACGACGAGACCACGGGCGACGCATATACCGCAACGTATACCGACAGATGGGGGCAGACGGTTTCCACCTCGGATTCCGGATGCGAAATGACGCTTTATATGACTGCTGACGACTGTGACGTTGCGAACGCATGGGTTGACGTATACGTGGTGGTGTTCACCTGCGAGAGTGACGAGAACGGTGTGCCGACCTCGGATTGGTATCAAATCGGAGACATGTACCACGGCAGCGCCAAAGTCGTTGCATATACGGGATCAGACGAAACGGCTAAGACCGGCTCCTTCTGGACTGACGTATGGCAGCCCAAGGGAGGCACGCACAAGGTGACCGAGAATTATACCTATCACGTAGCTGCAAGCACGGAATATAATGAGAGCAGCATACATCTGATGCGCTTGATCCAGACCAAGGCCAACGTGAAAAATGCGGGAGATACCTCAAGTGCGTGGGCAGAGCTGCTTTCGCTCAGCGGTAGCGCACAGGACGTGATCGACGGCGTATACGGCAACTTTGCAGGGCAAGCAATGATCAATCTGCAAGCTGCACAGGCCAAGGCGACCGCTCTGATCGCCAAGGATACGGCAGGGAACGGCAGCGTGATCACGCGTGCTGAGACCATTCCCGTGTTAAGGGAGCTGGAGGCCGCACTCAAGCCGTTCGCATCTTATATGAATTAGTTTTTTTCAGCCGTCCGACGCTTGCGTCAGACGGCTTTTGACTGCTTGGTAAAATGATCAAGTTGTTTGACATTTGAAGGTAGAGCAGATCCATGCCAAGGAGAAAAAACATGCAAAAAGCATACTTTGTCATCAGTCTTGGTAACGAATAAAAGATTTTTGGAATTTTTTCGAAATACGGAACATTTTTCGACTTTGATCGTCTATATAGATAAGGAACTCTATGAAAGGGGAGTAAAAGAAATGAAACGAATCGTATCATTGGCACTGCTTACGATCCTGTGCATATCCGTGCTTGCGGGATGCGCAAATGGTGAAGGATCTCTCAAATTTACGTTTTCTTACGAAGTAGAGAAGAGCGTTTACACCCGTGGCGAGACCGTGAAGATCACGGCCACTGTGACCAACGCCTCGGGCAGAGCTTACCGCTATACGGGCTGTTCGGGGAATGATTTTTTCCCCATGATCTCACTCTGTCATGCGTCTGACCCGCAAGATCAGCTTGAATCTGAGCCCATTGTGCTTCCCACGGACGTGGTCAACAAAAAGGTGGAGGACGGCGAGAGCGGCAGCATGACGTATTCGTTTGTCATCCCCGCGGATGCAAGCCTTGGCAGCTACGATCTGACCCTCTGGCTCGGAGAAAGCAAGCAGGAGTATTCCGCCGTGCTTTCTATTGTGGAGCTGACCTCGCAGAACGAGAATGAAAAGTACACATACAGCTCTACGGTGATCATCGCAGGTGGCGCGCACATCAAGCCGATACAAACGCTTGTTTACACAAACGAGTATGCAAAGGACGGTCAAGAGCTGCTTTGCGGTGACGGCATGGGCAGCTATGGCGTATTTTCCGATCCGAGTACCAAGCTCACCGATTTTCCGACGCTTGTGGCAAACGGCCCGGTGACCGGTACGTTTCCTGCAAAGGCAAAGCACGGAAGTCCTCATATATACGACACAAATTTCGAAGAGGTGCAACAATATTCGTCGCCCGGATGGGATGGGCTGCATCTGTTGCCTGCGGGTGAATACGTGGTGGTGTTTCCCGTAACCACGGACAGCCGCGATTCGGGCCCTGAGGAGGAGACGTATTGGATCACCCGATATGAGAATATTTTCAGGCTGATCGTGCCCGAAAGAGAACTCGGAGAGGAGCAGTATTCGCTGAAATTCAATAAAACGTACGCGCTTGATGAGCACTTTGATCTGAATGCAAAGTACCGTGCAGGGGAGCGCGTGGAGCTGCGGCTGGAGCTTGTATATGAGCAGTATTACGAGATCCGAGTGGGGGATGAGTACGCCGTACAGATCGGATCACAGTCGCCTTGGGTGATCTTCGCCTTTATCATGCCCGAGGGCGACGTTTTCGTAGAGATTACCGAGGTCAGCGTTGACATTCCGGGGGCGCCGTAAATATTTCAAAGGCTCTGGCGGGGATTGGATAAGAGCACTCAACCAAAAGTTGTGAAAAATCCGCAAAAACAACTGCGGATCGGTGGGCATTCGCGAATTTTTTGCTATAATAGAATCATCGAAGCGCGCACGATAATCCAATTTACCGAAAGGAAAAGCATATGAATACAATCGGACAGAACATCGCTTATTTCAGAAAGCAAAAAAAGCTCACTCAGGAAGAGCTGGCCGAGAAAATGTCGGTCACAGCGCAGGCGGTGAGCAAGTGGGAGTGTGATACATCCTACCCCGACATCACCGTTATGCAGGCACTTGCCAAGACCTTGGGCGTTAGCGTTGACAATCTCTTGGAGGGTGAACGTGCTGTGGCTGAGCTTCGCGAGGCTTCCGCAGAAATCATCAATCGTCGAATCATGCTGATTCGAGTGGATACAGATGAAAGCCATGTCATTACCCGAATTCCCGTAAACGCTGTAAAAAAGGCCATTGAGAATGGCGTGCTGAAGAAAATTGTTGGCGAAGAGGCCTTTGATCAAGTTGCCGGAGCTTTTGATATGGCAGACGATGGCTTTATTGGTACACTGGTAGAAGTGAATCACGAAGACGTGCACGTCCGCATTGCGGTGGAAAACTATGAGGATTGAAGTATCAAAGGGGGATTCTAAAAAGGTCATAGAGGTTCCCGCAGACGTTGATATGGCCAGCGTTATGATGTGGGGCAACGGACAAATGCAATGGGCGATTATGCATTTCAAGGCAGAGGGGATTTCCCGGCAAGAAGAAGTTCTTTTCGATGATGGCAGTAAACAATTGGTAGCCCTTTACTACCGCGCCCCTGAGCTTGCTGAGATGATGCAAGCTTTCGTTGGATTTGAAGAAATGATACATGTCGAGGTACAGGAGGATGGTTGGCTCATTCGTATGATCGTGTAAGATATGCGCGCCCTTTAGAGCATAACGATTTTTTACGTTTTACATGTTCAATTGTTGGTGAAAGAGCGTCCTCGTGATGAATCTCACCCACCGCAACCGCGTCGCCTTCTTAGGTCGGCTCCGCTGCGGTCCCCCCTCTCCAGCGGAGAGGGCTCATGATGACAACCACTCACGAATAAATGAGCAAGACGAATGTGCTCAAAAAGCCCTCTCCGCTGGAGAGGGGGGACCGCAGCGGAGAAAATTCGAGGCGACATAGCCGAGAATCTTCGACGCGGTTGCGGTGGGTGAGATGCATCATACGGACGCTCTTTCACATCTTGCATACACGATGCTATGAAACAGTTCAAAGGCTTGGGGGGCTCAGAACCCATGTTTGCGCCAAAGCATCTCCTAACTCAAACGTATCC
>JAZNZB010000064.1:0-19397 GCA_045594705.1 Eubacteriales bacterium | reverse complement strand
AGCAAGCCCCCGCCCTACATGTCCATTCTGTTTAACTGAAATGAATATGAATAAGGCGATGGTCCTTTGGTCATCGCCGTTTTATCGTCTTATCTCATTTTTTCAAGATCGGTGGCGTAGCACCACTTTCCGCCGATCAGACGGCCGAAGATATATTTGTCACTGGCTGATTCGCAAAGCACGTACAGCTTGCCGTCCAGCATGACCATCTCCTCGGACATGGGCGAGATCTGATAATCCTTGCAGAGTGACGCGCTGTCCATGGTGTAAAGCGGCACACTCTTGCCAAGCACGGTGATATCACCTTCTCTTTGCAGCTTTGTCATGTCGTATTCCAGAATATGCGAGAACGCAAGTCCCCAGGAGGTGGAGAGATACACGCGTTCCCCGTTCTCCGAGAAGGTCATGCCCTGCACCTGTGCGGGCAGGCTATATGCCAGCGTGGGGGTGGGAGCAATGCCGAACTCGGCGCTCTCCGAAAGCGTAAACCGAAGTGCAAGCGCGTGGTGCTTGTCGCCTGCTGCGGTAGTCATATGATGACTCTCGGGCGTGGGGTACTCCTTTTCTCGATAGAATTCGCCCACGACCAGCGTGTTTTTATACACGGTCACGAATGCGGGAATCAGATAATCATCATCCGATACCTGTAAGGAAAACTCGCCCTTGGCACGCACTGCTGCACCAAAGTCTGCTGCCATGATCTCGGCAAACGAGAAAATATGCAGGCGTGCGTCATCTCCTGCCACGTACACGTTGTCGCCATAGCGCGCAATGCCGCCGCCATGCTCAGTAAAGGCTGTGCCGTCCGTCTTTTGCAATGTGACCTTGGCTTTTACGTTTCCCGCCGCATCCGTCACGTACACAGGCGAGGGCTTGCCCGAGGCTGTGTAGCCGCTGAGCAAGAATACCTGTTCCTCGGGGCAATAATGCATGCCCTGCGGCACGTAATCGTTTTGGATATCGGGGATAACGAAGGTTTTCTCGGATGCAGCATAATAATCTGCCACGGGAATTCTGAAATATGCGATCGCACCCACGACCACCAGCGCAACAAATGCGACAAGGCTGCCAAGCACGATCAAGGCAATTTTGATAGGCTTTTTATTGTTCATTGATTCACTCCGGTTTTGTACCAGGTCGGTACGGGATTTTGCATGTTATCATACCAGGCCAGCACCTCGGCGGCCTGGTTTTTCATAGTCGCGATCTCGCGCTCGCCAAACGGAATTGCCCAGGGCAAGGAGCTCAGCGTATTGGAGCTGATATACAGCGCCAGCAAACGCCAGAAATCCATGGGGACGTTGCCGTCAAAATAGCCGTCCACCATGCCGGATGCAAACGCGGGAGAAGCCCCGGCACACCACACGATGCGGTTGAATTCCTCCCAGGGATCGCCGTAGTCGTCTCGGTCAAAGTCGATGATGACAAGCCTGCCGTCCGTGTCCACCATCATGTTGCCGATGTGGTAGTCGCCGTGCTGATAAGTCTGCGGACGCCCGCAGAGCAGATGGCGAGTTTTGGCGATATAATCGAAGAAAGGCTGATCGACGTCATACTTCAAGGGGCAATCGCGATACATGGCGATCTTGCGGTCGATCTTGGCGTTGAAGCGGCCTTCCCATTCGGGCACACCGTCGGGCGCGGGGAGGGTATGAATACGGGCAAGGATCTTCCCTGCCTCGCAGCCGTAGTCGTATTGCTTTTGCACGGGTAACGTGGGAATATGCTGCTCGGCATCGTACCCTTCAATAAAGCTTTGCAAGGCATAAACGCCCTCGTCACACGTGCCGAACTCGATGGGCTTGCACATACGAATGCCCAGCGCGGCCACCCTTTGCATTTGCGCAAACTCACGCTGCTTGCGCTCGGCACGCTCGGGCGCAGCCACGCGCAACAGATACACAGAGCCGTCACGCGTGACCGCTCTGTATTTCTGATCCCCCGACCAGCCCTTGTCGATCGGGTTTTTTTCTATGATTTGTTGAAAAATCATTCTTCTCTCCAAAGCGTCACAGCAGGCAAAAGGTCTCCGCCGCCGAAGGAATGCCATGCAACTACGCGCTCCTGCTCAGGGATGTAGAGCAGCATTTGCCCGAACGCGCCGCCCTTGCCGTATGCCTTGCCCGAGCAGATATTATGGAACTCATAGCCGCGCTTGCGCGTGATCTCACACCACTCCTCGGACAAAATGCGCTTTCCCTGCCAGACGCCGCCGCGCAGATACAGCTCGCCCAGCTTTGCCATATCCTCTGTGTAAATATATAAACCGGTTGCACCGATGGGATATCCCTTGGGGCACTTGCTCCAAGCCATTTCGCGGAAGCCAAGCGGATAAAACAGGCGCGTCCACAGAAAATCGTCCACCTTTTCCCCGCTCTTTTTGCTGACCACGCGCGAAAGCAGATAAAAGGCTGCATCGCTGTACGCCCACTTTTCCCCCGGCACAAAATCAAGCTTGGTCTTGAACAGGTAGGTCAGATAGTCGTCGGTGCCCAGCTTGCTTGCATCGATCGCGTCGATGTCGAGATATCCGAGTGGAAAGCCGCAGGTGTGCGTCATGGCGTGATGCACGGTCATGTACGCCCACTTTTCATCCATGCCCTCGGGCAGCTCGTCGGCGAAAATGTCCACAATTCTCTCACCCATATCGATCAGTCCCGCGTCGTACAGCATGCCGATCGCAGTCACCACAAAGGACTTGGCTACCGAGTAGCTGTTCTGGCAGGCGTTGCCCGGGTTCAGGGTAACCGTCTCGATATTGCCCTTATGTATTTCGGTGATCTTATAAAAAGTGCCGCCCGCCTTTTGCGCGGCCTCGGTCAGATATTCCAGATATTTGCTCATGATGCATGTCTCCTTAGGGTCATGAATTTTTTCACCTCACTTATTATAGCAGTTTCCCTATGTTGTATGCAAGGGATTTTTGCAAATTCACCAAATTTTTACACGCATCGTGACTTTTCTTGACAGTGGCCGAGCAGTATGATATAATGAATACAGTTCAATATTGTCAGGAGTTTTTTATGAAAATCAAGCTCTTTGCCGCATCCTTGACACTGGTGTTGCTGCTTGGAATGCTTGCCGTGTTGCCGGGCAACGCCGAGGAGCAAGTCGTCCTTCCTTCATGGTGCTACGATTTTTCGACCGGGTTAATTTTCAGCAACATATCGGGCAACGGGCTCAATCTCTCGATTGAAATCACCGAAAGGTCACACACGACGCTGACCGCTCTTGCGGGTGACCCGCAGCTTTCTCTGACCGCGCCCGGTATCGACGTGGATAGCGCGAAATATCTTTGCATTGAATACAGAACCGAAAGCGCCAACAGCGGTGAAATCTATATTTCCCGCAACGACGGCGTAGGCATGGGTGAGACTCCCGACTCCGCGCTGAAATGGAAATGGAATACCGACGGCGAATGGCACAGACTGATCCTGTACTGTGAGGGCTGGGCTGAGGACGAGGGCGTGGCGTTTACCGCCTTGCGCTTTGATCCCATAAGTTTGGGGCTGGAGGAATGCAACGGCGAGACCATCGACATAAGATTTGTGGCTTTCTTTACAAACGAGCAATCCGCCAAGGATTTTGACCTCGCCGCATATCAGGAATACGTCAACAAGAACGGGATCACGCTTCCCGAGGGGGTACGCCCCTCCGATCAGAAGTGGCCCGAGCCGGAATACAAGGAAATGGACGTGCATCCCGACGACAATACCGAGGGCACACTCAAGATCTCCTATTCCGAGGACGGCAAATATGCCACCATCTCTTACGGAGAGGGGGAAAATGCAGTCTCCTATACTGTCCCCAACAATGAGGTAAACCTATTTGGCGGCTATGCGGGCACGGATGATCTGGACCGTTCCCTGTTTGATTCCTCCGAGGTGGGCGTGGTGACCGAGGATCACGATGTAGGCATCTTTTATTTTCTTTGGCACGGCGAGCACGGTGACTCGGGCGCGCTCAATATGCAGCATATCATTGACAAGGTTGGCATAGAACAGGCAAGCAAGCCCGATTGTGAACTTTGGGGTCGTCCTTATGAATGGCATTTCTGGAACGAGCCGCTTTACGGCTACTACTACATCGATGACAACTGGGTCATGCGCAAGCACGTGGAGCTTTTGATCAACGCTGGCGTGGACTTTTTGTATTTCGATGCCACCAACGGCTATTCCTACCATGACAACGCGCTCAAGCTCATGGCAATCCTGCACGATTTCAACAAAATGGGCTTTGATGCACCTGAGGTGGTATTTTATACCAACACCAACGCAGAGGCCTGTGTGCAGGAACTCTATGAAAAGATCTACAAGTCCGGATTCTACAGCGACACCTGGTATATGCTTGACGGCAAACCGCTGATCATTGCCCCTCGCAGCGCCAATATCGACGATTTCTTTACGGTCAAGCAGCCGCAATGGCCTACCGAGGCGGAAAAGAAAAACGGATGGCCCTGGATGGACTTTGAGTGGCCGCAGCACATCTACAAGGATGCCAAAGGCAACCCATCGGCCATCAACGTATCCGTAGCGCAACACAGCGGCACAGTCCGCTTCTCGGATTCCGCTCTCTATGGCAACACGCTGAATCTCGGCAGATCGTTTGCAGCGAACGTCAACGACAGAACAGCACGCTCCGAGTACTACGAAAGGATCCGTGAAAATCCCGCACTTTACGTGCAAGGCCTGAATTTCCAGGCGCAGTGGGACAGAGCCATTGAAGCGGACGTTCCCTTTGTGCTTGTGACGGGCTGGAATGAGTGGATCGCACAAAGGCAGAGCGATCCCAACAAGGTCGGCTTTGTGGACTGCGCTTCCAACGAATTTTCCCGCGATATTGAAATGATGAAGGGCGGCTATTTTGACAACTACTATATGCAATTGGCTTACAATATCCAACGCCTTAAGGGTACGTCACCCATCATCGTGCAGGACGCGCGCAACTCGGTCAACGTCACGGGTGGCTTTGAGGTCTGGGATAAGGTGCTTGTGACCTATACCGATCCTGCCAAGGACATGCTGGATCGAGACGCCAAAGGCTTTGGAGACAATCACTATGTCAATGAAACCGGCAGGAACGACATCGTTGCCTCCAAGGTGACGGCTGACACCAAAAACGTTTATTTCTACGCACAGACACGCGAAAACATCAAAAGACCCAAGGAGGGAGCTTCCTGGATGCAGCTGTTCCTTGATATTGACTGCAATCCCGATACGGGTTGGTGCGGCTACGACTATGTAGTCAATTATGAAGTCAAGGACAACTTCACCACCACCGTTGCACGCTTCAAAGGCACGGGCGGCACATATTCCTTCGAGACGGTGGGAAAGGTCAGCTTCAGACACAAGGAAACCGAATTGATGATCGCTGTCCCCTTGGATATGCTTGGCATTACCAATCCGAACGGCATCAAGTTCCGGTTCAAATGGGCAGACAGCACAAGTAAGATCACCACCATGGAGCAATTCTACACCGACGGTGATGCAGCGCCCTTGGGCAGACTCAACTACACCTTCCAGAATTGCGTTGACCCTAAGACCGCCGAGCAATACGTTCCGAGCGATCAGCAAGCCTCCGAAAAGGAACAGAAGCAGGGCTGCAAATCTGCGTTAGACAGTACTGTTCTGATCGTTTTCCCGGCAGTACTTCCCTTTGCTCTGACACGCAAAAAGAAACGCGCATAAAGCATGATCGGCTGTCCCTCGGGGCAGCCGATTTTTTACGCCCCGGCTTTGGCAAATTGCATATTGTAAGCATGGCAAAACCGACAGGATAACCAAATCTTACCGCGGCTTTACTGTTTTGGTTGACACCGAGTCCGAAATTATGATATAATATGGTCAAATGAAACTGATCGGAGGTTTCAAGCAATGAAACGTACACTCATTTCTCTGCTGCTGTGCATCAGCCTTCTGCTCGGTGTGCAAGTCACTCTGACGGCGGCAGCGCAAGACTATGATGCACTCCCCTCACACATCTACGACTTTACCGATCCTGAGGTTGCCAAGTCCTTCAACAGCGTGGCCAACATGTCTTACGCTGTGACAGACGGTGAATACTGCACCTTTACGGCATCCGCCAACGATCCTTCCATGGGTCTGCCTACCCCTGAGATCAAGCTGGCAGAGGCGAAATATCTGGCAATCGATTATCGCACAAGCACCAATGTGATGGGCGAGATATATATTGCCAGAACTGATGGCGTAAATTTCTCGCAGGATCCCGAATCGCACCTGGAGTGGAATTGGGAGGCCGATGGTGACTGGCACAGACTGATCGTACGCTGCGACGGTTGGGCTGACGTGGAGAACGTAGCTTTTACGCAGCTGCGCTTTGACCCCTTGCATGCACATGCGGGTATCAAGGACGGAGACAAGATTGACATTCGTTTCTTTGCTTTCTTTGAAAGCGAGCAAAAGGCACAGGATTTTGATCTTGCCGATTATCTGGAATACGTAGCACAGCAGGAGCAGGAGAAAGAGGAGGCCGGCACGCTGCCCAAGACCGAGTGGCCCGATCCCGAATTCTCCGAGATCACGCCTTCTGCCGACGATAATTACGCAGGCACGCTCAAGATCACCTATTCCGACGACGGCAAATACGCCACGATCTCCTACGGCGAGGGTGAAAACGCGGTATCCTATACCGTTCCCAACAACCAAGTCAACCTGTTTGGCGGATATGCGGGCACGGACGATCTGGACCGTTCCCTGTTCGATTCCTCCGAGGTTGGTGTTGTAACCGAGGATCACGACGTGGGTCTGTTCTACTTTTTGTGGCACGGCCAGCACGGAGACCACGGCGTGCAGAACATGCAGCAGATCATTGATGCGGCAGGCGACGACGCAGGCAACGTCAACAACCCGCTTTGGGGCAAGGTACACACCTGGCACTACTGGAACGAGCCGCTTTACGGCTACTACTACATTGAGGACGAATACGTCATGCGCAAGCACGTGGAGCTTTTGATGAATGCGGGCGTGGACTTTTTCTTCTTTGATACAACCAACCTTGCCACCTACTCTTCTGTCGCGCTCAAGCTGATGGCAATTCTGCATGAGTTCAACGAGCAAGGCTACGACGCCCCCGAGATCATGTTCTATACCAACACGGATGCGGAGATCCGCGTCAAGCAGATCTACGAAGAAATCTACGAGCCGGGCTACTATCCCGACACTTGGTATATGATCGACGGAAAGCCAGCCATCGTTGCCCCTTACGAAGCCAATATCAATGATTTCTTTACAGTCAAGCTCAATCAGTGGCCTACCGAGGATATGAAGGAAAACGGCTGGCCCTGGATGGACTTTGAATGGCCGCAAAACGTTTACAACGATGCAGCGGGCAATCCCAGCGTGATCAACGTATCGGTTGCGCAGCATCTGGGAACCGCTTGCTTCTCGGATTCCGCCATTTACGGTGACAAGAGCAATCTTGGCAGATCCTTTTCGGGTAAGGTCAATAACGCAAAGACCAGAACCGATTATTTTCTCAATCTGAAAAAAGATCCCAATCTGTACGTGCAGGGTCTCAACTTCCAGGCACAGTGGGATCATGCCATTGAAGCAGACGTTCCCTACGTACTGGTCACGGGCTGGAATGAATGGATGGCGCAAAGACAGGATTACCCCGATAAGATCGGCTTTGTGGACTGTGCGTCCAACGAATTCTCCCGCGACATCGAAATGATGAAGGGCGGCTACTTTGACAACTACTATATGCAGCTGGTCTATAACATCCAAAGACTCAAGGGCACGGCTCCCATCATCGTGCAGGATGCGCGCAACGCAGTCAACGTCACGGGTGATTTCAGCGTATGGGATCAGGTAATCGTCAACTACACCGACCCTGCTTCTGACACGGTACACCGCGACGCGTACGGCATGGGCAGAGTCAAGTACACCAATGACTCGGGAAGAAACGACATCGTTTCCTCCAAGGTCACAGCCAACACCAAGAATCTGTACTTCTACGCAGAAACCGTTGACTACATCACCATGTACGACAACAATTCCACTTGGATGCAGCTGTTTTTGGACGTCGACTGCAATACCGAAACAGGCTGGTACGGATATGACTACATTGTCAACTATGACGCCAAGGATGAGTTTACCACCACACTTGCCCGCTACAACGGCACCGACGGTGCATATTCCTTTGAAGTGGTTGGCGAGATCGCCTACAGAGCAAAGGAAAACAAGATGATGATCGAGGTTCCCATGGAAATGCTGGGCATTACCAACCCGACCGGCATCAAGCTGCAATTCAAGTGGGCGGACAGCAAGACCGAGATCAACACTATGGAGCAGTTCTACACCGACGGCGATGCAGCACCTCTGGGCAGACTCAATTACACCTTCCAGAATTGTGTCAATCCCGAAACGGCGGAGCAGTTTGTTCCGAGTGAGCAGACCACCGAAACCGATTCCGAGGAATCCACCGAGGAGCAGCCCGGCGGATGCAAGTCCGTCGTGGGCAGCGCAATCATCCTGATCGGATTTGCGACAATTCCCTGCTTGACTTTCAAAAAGAAAAGAAAGTAAAAATTAAGACCGAGTTCATTTGAACTCGGTCTTTTTTGTTGCTTATGCTGACCATCGGGGACGCCGGTCCCTACAAGGATCAAAGCATCGGCAGAAGCAAGCCCCTGCCCTACAAGGGTCAGAGCATTGCTAAAATCTCTTGAGCATTGGTATCGGGCTTGACCTTGGGCATAACGTGGGTGACGATGCCCTGCTCGTCAATGATAAAGGTGCAGCGCACGACGCCAAGGCCAAGCTTGCCGTAAAGCTTTTTCTCTGCCCATGCGCCAAAAGGCTCGATGGCTGCGCGCTCGGGATCGGACAGCAGAATAAAGGGCAAATTGTACTTCTCGGCAAATTTGACGTGCGAGGCAACGCTGTCCTTGCTGATGCCGATGACCACAACGTCCTTCTGCTTGAACTGCTCGTACGCGCCTGCAAACGCACAGGCCTGACGGGTGCATCCCGGGGTATTATCCTTGGGATAGAAATATACGACCACCTTTTTGCCAAGGAAGTCGGAGAGTGAAACGGGGTTACCGTTTTGATCGTTGAGTGTAAAATCAGGTGCTTTTTGTCCTACTGTAAGCATAATTACCTCCTAACTTTTGAAACCTCGCCGTGGAGCTCTGCTCCAAAAATGGGTTGGGACCCATTTTTAGGTGAGGTTTGTGCGTGAATGCATACTAAACAGGTAGATATAGTTATATTTCACGCTATCCTCCTAACTTTTGAAACCTCGCCGTGGAGCTCTGCTCCAAAAATGGGTTGGGACCCATTTTTAGGTGAGGTTTGTGCGTGAATGCATACTAAACAGGTGGATATAGTTATATTTCACGCTTATTTCTCCTCGACCTGTTTGCCGCAAATGTGCTCGGGTGTAAGTTTGAGCAGCAGCGTACCCTTTGCAAGTCTGCCAAGCTCGTGCTCGATAAAAGCGTCATCCTTGGTGAACTGCTTGCTCAGCGCGCGACAGATCGGCACGATGCGCTCTTCGTCTGTGATCATTTCCACGCGACCGAACACCACCACGCTGCGTACCAAGAGCGCCCAGTCGTTCGGGATGGGCTTGCCCGGCTCGGTCACGCAAAAGCAGACCTTATCAGACTTGGCCAGCGATTCGGTGCGGTGGCTGCTGACTCTTCTGCCGGTATGGAAATACAGGCATCCGTCCTCGGGGTTGTAATAATAGTTAATGGGCGCGGCATAGGGGTAGCCGTCGTCTCCGTTAACGCTGAGCACGCCTCTTTTTTGCTTGCGCAGCAGCTTGATGCAATCCTCGCGCGAAAGCTGCTTGCTCTGTCTGACCATTTCACGAAACATATATGTGTGTCCTTTCGGTGTTTTACTTTTTTACAGTATACCACAAAATGCCCGTATCCGTCAAGCATGATTGACAAGGTTTTCCGGATATGGTATAATAAACACAATACAAGCAAAGGACGGTAGCATCATGCAATACAGAAAACTCGGAAACACGGGACTATACGTCAGTGAGATCGGCGTTGGCGGTGAATGGCTGGAAAGACATAACGCAGAAGAGGTCAAGGCGGTCATGGACGCTTGCTTTGCACAGGGCATCAATATCGTGGACTGCTTTATGTCCGAGCCAAACGTGCGCACCAATATCGGCAACGCCATCAAGGAAAATCGCGATAAGTGGATCGTGCAGGGCCACGTGGGCTCTGCATGGAGAGACGGACAGTACGTGCGCACGCGTGACATGGACGAGGTCAAGGCGGCGTTTGCTGATCTGCTCGCAAGATTTCAGACCGATTATATCGATCTTGGCATGATCCATTTCGTGGATAAGCTTGACGATTGGAACACAGTGCTCTCCTGCGGATTTATGGACTACATGATTGAGCTCAAAAAGAGCGGTGCGATCCGGCACATCGGTCTTAGCACCCACAATACCAATATCGCGCGCCTTGCTGTGGAGCATGGAGTTGTGGAGGTCATTCTCTTCTCGCTCAATCCCGCGTACGACCTGCTGCCGCCCACCGAAAATATTGACGATTTCTTTGTGGACGAATACGATGCAAAATTTGCGGGCATTGACCCCGAGCGCGCAGACCTTTATAAGCTTTGCGAGCAAAAGGGCGTGGCCATCACGGTCATGAAGGGCCTTGGCGGCGGCAGACTGCTGGATGCAAAGCGTTCGCCCTTTGGCGTGGCACTCTCGCCTGTGCAGTGCCTGCATTATGCCCTGACCCGCCCGGCTGTTGCAAGCGTGCTGATCGGCTTTGATAACGTAGATCAGATTCCCGCATCTCTTGCATACGAGAGTGCGAGCGATGACGAGAAGGACTACGCTACCGTGCTTGCCAACGCGCCCAGACACGCCTACAGCGGCCAGTGCACCTATTGCGGACATTGCAAGCCCTGTCCTGTCAATATTGATATTGCCATGGTCAATAAGCTTTACGACCTTGCCACTATGCAGGAGAGCGTGCCCGCATCGGTCAAGGAGCATTACGCAAATCTTGACGCACACGCAGACGATTGCCTTGCCTGCGGCGCATGTGAATCAAGATGCCCGTTTGACGTACCGGTCATTGAGAAAATGAAAACCACGGCGGAGTTGTTTAAGTAAGGTTACGTCAATTCATGAAAGTTTTTGTTCGACCTTTTTTCAAAAAGGTCGCGGGGTCTTGGGGCAGCGCCCCAAGTCGCTCGTCGCAACGAGCGAAACCATCTACGCTGTTTTTGGTTCTTTTTGCAGCTCCTTGCTCAAAAAGAACGGAGAAAGATTTCTCACATAACATCCCAACAGCCGATAAATTTTTTACTGCTTCCAGCTCTCGATATTGACCTGTGCATCCGGCATTGTAGGTGCAAGCAGGCTGTCGTACAGCTCTGCGCCGATATATGCCCTTGCCTCGTCTACCCACTTCTGCCACTCGTCCGTGCCCCAGGCACGCATGGCGTGGCAGATTTTTTTGTATTCACCCGGGTTGATGAGCAGATGCATATCGTCCGCATAGCCCTTTTCGTAGCGTAGCCCAAGGTGCAGCTCGCTCTCGTCACCAAGCGGCATGTCGGCATAGCGATTGATTAAAAACCACGTGATATTCGGGCATTTCTGCAGTTTTTCCATGAGCAGCACAAACGCATACGCGCCCTTATTCTCGGACTCGGGGTCGTTGTAATCGGTATGGAAGCCCTGCTCGTCGCACACGACCGTGCGCACCCTGCCGCGGTACAAAAACTCGGGCAGCTCGACCAGAGCCTGCAGCATTTCCAGATTTTTCATGGTAATGCGTGGCGTGTTCCAATCGTAGGTGGCCGTGGTATCGTTGTAAAAATCCGGCTTGGTCAGATTTTCGGGGTACGGGTGTGCCGCAATGCCCCAGTCAAAGTCACCGTCGCGCTTGCAGTATTCGGCAAGATATGCCAGCACCGAGCGGCCGTGATACATATGCTGCGCGTCATCCTTGAGCGCCGATGCAAAATAGTGATCAAGCGAGATATTGACCCGCGAATTTGCGTTGTACTTGCGCGCGATCAGATGCGCAAGACGCAAACAAACGGTATATTCCTCCATGAAGTCCGCACAATCGATCGCACCCATGTTGTGCCAGACATCCTGTGCGTTGATCTCGTTGCCGATGTCCATGACGTCGCTGCAATAAAGCGGACTTGCCTTGTCCATGTAACGCGCGCACATAAAATCAATGAACGCGCAGTACATCCAGAAGCCCTCCTCGGTGCGCAGGTTGAACGCGCTCATCTGTTCGTTAAAGCCCGTCGCCTCGTAGCCGGGGTGGCCGATGATCTTGGTCAGCGCGTCGTCAGAGCCCTTGAGTCTGTAAGAAAAGCGATTGATGGCACGGATCAGGCAAGGAATGCCGCGCGCGATACAGGGCTGCATGAGCCTGTCGTAGAGATCCATGGTGGTCTTGTCAAAATAATAGGTCTTGCCGCAAAAGACGTGCGGAATGTCGTTCTCGCCGGGTGTGACGGTCTGGATCCAGGGGCTGTTGATCTCGGTCATCATGCAGCCCATGCCCAGGTAATCAATATCCTCGGGGATAGAGGTCACCCAAGTACCCATGGGGCGCGTCACCTCGAAGGGAGCGGGCGCGGAAGCCGAGCAATCCTCGGTCATGTCGGTCACGTAGCGCACACCGTCGATGCACTTGCCGTTCACGTCCACCTCAAAGCGGCAAAGCAGCAGGTCAACATCACCTGCATAGCGGTCAAAGATCACGCTGTGCTTTCTCTTTTTATCTGTCACCTGCACGATCTTGCCGTGATGCTTGCGGCGCGCATCGCCCGTAACAAGCGGCAATCTTGCCTGTGCATATACGTGTGTTACGATAGGCAGCTCGGGGATCACGATCTCGATCTGTGTGGGTGTTGCGATAATCTGTTCTACTCTCATGTCAGTCAACCACCTTTATAAGTTCTTCCATGTCCTTGCGCTTCTTTTGGCGCAGCTTATCGTCCGCCTTGGCGTAACCCAAAGAGATCACCAGGCGCACCTTCTCGTCAATTCCGCAGATTTTACGCAGCTCCTTATCGTCCAGCCAGCCGAGAATGCAGGTGGAAAGCCCCTGTGCGGTAGCCTCTGTGGTCAGATACGCGGTCATGATGCCGATATCGATAGAACGGTAGTCGTTGTCCTTGACCTTTGCGCCAAGTGCAGCGGTTGCGTTATAGGATGCCTCGGAAATGACCAGCATCACAGGGCAATCGGTGGCAAACTTGTTTATGCCCATGCCCTGCACCGCCTTTGCGGCTGCCTTGGCAGCGTCACCCTTGCAGACCGTGATATGATAAGGCTGCGCGTTGCAGGCCGAGGGGGCAAGTCGCGCGGACGCTAAAATGGCATCCAATTTTTCCTGTTCAACCGCTCTTGCCGCGTCATAGCTACGGCAGGATTGGCGGGTATTTGCGATTTCGGTAAAATTCATATAAATCTCCTTATTTGATTATCTCTTTCAAAAGCCCCTCGCAGCCGGCAAGGATGTCGGCGTAGGTCACGTCAAAGCGACGGGTATACCACGGGTCGGCCACGTCGCCGCCACGGTCGGTATAGTCCATGAGCTTGCGGATCTTGTTTTGCGGGTCGCCGCCCAATATTCGGTGCATATTGCGGATATTGGCACTGTCCATGCCGATAAAAAGGTCGTATTTGCCGTAATCGGCACGTGTCAGCTGCACTGCACGCTTGCCCTCACAGGAAATTCCGTGCCCCGCAAGCTCAGCCTTGGCAGGCGGATACACGGGATTTCCCACGCCGCCCCAGATCTCCTCGGTGCTGGTGGCACTTGACGCAATATAGAATTGATCGGCCATTCCCCGCTCCGAAACCATCTTTTTGAGCACGAATTCGGCCATGGGGCTGCGGCAGATATTGCCGTGGCAGACAAACATAATGCGCATCATGGGATCACCTCCGGGACGTTTTCTTTATTATAGCATAAGAAACAGTTTTTTGCAACAATAACCAATCATTACAGTCTGTTTTTTGCTCAAAAGGCATAGATAACTATCCCCCATCGCACATTTTTGTCTGTCATCCTCGAGCGAAGCGAAGGATCTTGACAAAAATGTGCTACGTAAAAACACACTATGCCCTCGCAAGATCCTTCGCTTCGCTCAAGGATGACACCACTGCCGAGCAGTGGTGTCGCGAGGGCAAAAAGAACGGCAAGCACATACTTGCCGTTCTTCTCTTTTTACATATGTCCTGCGAAATCACCGCGGGCTTCCATCATGTTGTACTGATCAATGGCAGCTTGGATGATTGCCTTGGCTTCCTCTGCACTGTGCAGCTCCTTGACTGCGGTCTGCTTGTTTTCCAGCTGCTTATACACAGTAAAGAAGTGCATGATTTCGTCAAAGACGTGTCTGGGCAGCTCGTTCAACGTTTTCACATCGCGATAGGTAGGGTCGTTGCAAGGCAGCGCGATGATCTTGTCGTCCAGCTTACCGCCGTCGATCATGCGCACCACACCAATGGGGTACACGTCAACCAACGTCATGGGATAGATCGGCTCGTCGCAAAGCACCAATACGTCCAAAGGGTCTCCGTCGTCCGCAAAGGTGCGCGGGATAAATCCGTAGTTTGCGGGATAGTGCGTAGCGGTATACAGAATTCTGTCCAGGCGGCAGATACCCGTCTTTTTGTCCATTTCATACTTACACTTGCTTCCCTTGGGGATCTCGATCACGCCCGTAAACTTCTCGGGGGTGATCTCTGCAGGATCAATATCATGCCAGATATTCATATATATCCTCCTTACTTAACGTAGTCAAATTCAAAATCGTAAATGCAAACGGTATCACCGTCGCGGCAGCCCTTTTGCTCCAGTGCCTCGAATACACCACTCTTTTGCAGCACCTTCTGGAAATAGTTGAGAGACTCATAATCGCTGAAATTGATGGTACCCATCAAATTATACAGCCACTCGCCCTCAACGTAGTAGGTGCCGTGATCGTAGGTGATGGTGGTATCCTTGCCGCCGCCCACGTATGCATCCTCCTCGGCGTATTCTGCTGCATATACTGTCATGGGAGGCAGATCTGCAAGCAGCTCAGCCACGCGGCGGATCATCTGCGTAAGCCCCTCACCCGTTGCGGCAGAGACGTACAAGAGCTCCCAACCGTTCTCCTTGACAAATGCCTCAAACGCGGGCACGTCCACCTGCTCGGGATCCAGCACGTCAATTTTGTTGGCAACAATGATCTGCGGGCGGGTCGCAAGCTCGGGAGAATAACGCGCAAGCTCTGTGTTGATGGTCTTGATATCTTCAATGGGATCTCTGTATTCCACGCTTGCAACATCTACAACGTGCAAAAGCAGTCTGCAGCGGTCCACGTGACGAAGAAATGCGTGTCCAAGACCTGCGCCATCGGCCGCACCCTCGATCAGTCCGGGAATATCCGCAGCCACAAAGCCGCTCTCACCGCCCGTGCTGACCACGCCCAGATTGGGCGAGAGCGTGGTGAAGTGATAATCCGCGATCTTGGGCTTGGCAGAGCTAATGCGTGCGAGGATCGACGACTTGCCCACACTGGGATAACCGATCAGGCCCACGTCTGCAAGCATCTTGAGCTCCAGCAGCACTTCTCTTTCCTGGCCGCGCGTTCCGTTCTTGGCAAACAGCGGCACCTGTCTTGTAGGCGTGGCAAAATGCTTGTTGCCCCAGCCGCCCTTGCCGCCACGGCAGCAGATAAAGTCCGCGCCGTCGTTCTCGTGCATGTCGTGGATGATCTTACCGGTCTCCACGTCCTTGATCAG
The DNA here is from genome assembly GCA_045594705.1 of Eubacteriales bacterium. Lineage (GTDB taxonomy): Bacteria > Bacillota > Clostridia > Oscillospirales > CAG-272 > SVQP01. Next base: position 3,620 of record JAZNZB010000064.1, on the reverse strand, counting down.
CGTCCCGGGAGGCACCAGCACCACAGCGTCCGCACCGGTCGCACCGTGACGCTTTGCGCCCGTTCCATCTCCGCCGCGCTCAGCGACAAACTTACGCTGATAGCGGAATGCGAGCAGCGTGTTTGCACCGGGATCCACGCGAAAGACCACGTTACCGCCCTTGCCGCCGTCACCGCCGTCAGGACCGCCTGCGGCTACGTATTTTTCACGGCGGAAGGACACGGCACCGTTGCCGCCGTCCCCTGCCTTGAGGTATACTTTTACGTTATCAATAAACATAGTAAAATCCTTTCAAAATGATCACTCTCTACGCGCCCTGTCATCCTCGAGCAAGCATCCATTGGTCAAGATTCTTCGCTTCGCTCGAGAATGACAGACCAATGGATGCGCTGCGAAGGATCTTGGGCGCGGAATCATCGCAAGCTATCAGACCTTGTCGTCGCCCTTCTGACGGATGATCAGCTTGATGGGCGTACCGCGGAAGCCAAAGGTATCGCGCAGGCAGTTTTCCAGATATCTCTGATACGAATAGTGGAACAGCTCGATGTTGTTGCAGAAAATGACAAAGGTGGGAGGGGCTACACTGATCTGCGTCATATAGTAGATCTTGAGTCTTCTGCCCTTGTCGGTGGGAGGCTGGGTACGCATGGTCGCCTCGGCAAGCACGTCGTTGAGCATACCTGTCGAGATGCGTGTATTGGCCTGGTTGAACACGTACAGAATGTGCTCGTATATATTGGGAATTCTCTGTCCTGTTTTTGCGGAAACGAACAGAATGGGTGCGTAAGGCATGTATGCCAGCGCAGTACGGATCTTGTCGGTATACTGCTTGACCGTGTTGTTGTCCTTTTCAATGGCATCCCACTTGTTGACCACGATGATGGTCGCCTTGCCCGCTTCGTGCGCAATACCCGCGATCTTTTCATCCTGCTCGGTAATGCCGGTGGATGCGTCGATCATCAAAAGGCAAACGTCGGCGCGCTCCACAGCCATGTGTGCACGCAGCACGCTGTATTTCTCGATCTTATCGTCGATCTTAGCCTGACGGCGAATGCCTGCTGTGTCAATAAAGGTAAACTTGCCCTGCTCGTTTTCCACGCGGGTGTCCACGGCGTCACGCGTCGTGCCCGCAATGTCAGAAACGATCATGCGCTCCTGGCCGATAAAGCGGTTGATGATCGAGGATTTGCCTGCGTTGGGCTTGCCGATGACGGCTACCTTGATCGAATCGTCCTCTTCCTCTGCGTCGTCCCACTCGCCAAGAGACTCCAGGCAAGCGTCAAGCAGGTCACCCGAGCCCGTACCGTGGATCGAAGAGACCGCGATGGGATCGCACGCAAAGCCAAGCTCGTAGAATTCGTAGAATTCGTAAGGCAGGTCGCCAACACGGTCGCACTTGTTGATGCAAGGCACAATGGGCTTGCCGCTGCGCTTGAGCATGACCGCAATATCACGGTCGTTGGCGGTCAGTCCGGTACGCACGTCGCACATGAATACGATAACGTCCGCGTCGTCAATGGCGATCTGCGCCTGGTTCTTCATCTGCGACAGGATCACATCACCCGTTTTGGGCTCAATACCGCCCGTGTCGATCACGGCCAGCTTTCTGCCTCTCCATTCGGTCTCGCCGTAAATACGGTCACGGGTCACGCCCGGAACGTCCTCCACGATCGATCGACGCTCACCGATCAGTTTATTGAACAGGGTCGATTTTCCCACATTGGGGCGACCCACGATAGCGATTACAGGTTTAGACATCTATATAAATCTCCTTTACTCACAAAGTTTTACGCCCAGCACCGACTCCACAAAGCCGACGCCGTCGTTGGCCGAGGGGCAAACGGGCACGCCAAGAGCGGCCGAAAGCTGCTCCACGGTCATATCGTCAAGCAACGTATCCTCTCCTGCGCGCAAGGTGTTTTCGGGAATGAGCAAGCAATCGCCAAGCTCCTTGCCCTGCAGCTGCCCGACAATATCGCAGCCGGTCAGAAGGCCTGCCACGGTAATGCTCTCTCCGAAAAAGTGATTGATCACGAGGTGCACATCCACCTGCAAGCCCTCAAAGGTCTGCTCCAGCTTGGATGCAAGCACGCAGATGGTATCATAGGCTGCTGCGCCCGTGGCAATACTGACGTGTCTGGGGGCTTTGTAGGACTGCTTGTATTCGTCCGCAAAGTCAAGCTCTGTGGCAACCTCGGTGCAAAGCGAGGTGATCATGCCAACGCCGTTCTCGATCTGATCGTAGTCGCCGTAGTATTCCTCGCCCGGCAGCGGCAAGCCCGCCTTGATATAAAGCTCATCCGCGCAGCAGAAGATGCGCGTGCCGTACTTTTCATCGCATTCGTCACCCACGCGATTGACCTGCGCAATGATCTGTGCGCATTCCTCGGGGGTATAGGGCGTCAGCTCATACAGCTTTTCACGGTAGCGCGTCAGCCCTGCGGGCACGACGGACACCGAGGACATAGCGGGATACAGGGCTTGCAGGTCACGTAGGGATCGGTCAAGCTCTGCACCGTCGTTGATGCCGCGGCAAAGCACGATCTGTCCGCAAAGCGTAATACCCGCGTCGGCCAGTTTCTTCATATAGGAAAGCACCTCGCCCGCGCGCTTATTGTGCAGCATAAAGCAACGCAGCTCGGGATTGGTGGTGTGCACTGAGATATTGACCGGGCTGATATGCATTTCAATAATGCGGTCGATATCACGGTCGTACATATTGGTCAGCGTGATGTAGTTGCCGTGAAGGAAGGAAAGGCGGGAGTCGTCGTCCTTGAAATAGAGCGTTTCGCGCATGCCTTTCGGCAACTGATCGATAAAGCAGAAGATGCATTTATTCTCACAGCGTTGCTTTTTATCCATGAGCGGGGTTTCGAAATCAAGGCCGATATCGTCGTATTCCTGCTTATGGATGGTCACGGTGACAATCTCGGGGCCGCGGTGCAGCTTGAGCGTGACCGTATGATTGGCCAGATGAAAACGGTAGTCAAGCACGTCACGGATCTCTCGGTCATTGATCGAAAGCAGCACGTCGCCTTGCTTTATACCGTGTCTGTCCGCACGGCTTCCCTTATCCACGCCCGTGATGGTAACCATTCTCATCCCTCCTTTGGGCATAGTTATAGATTTTACTCTAATCATAGTATTATAACATATAAATGCGCGATTGTCAAATGTTTTCGCACAAAAACACTCATGAAAGTTTTTGCGTCGCTTCCCCCAGCGGACCACCGCCATAGGATGAAAGTTTTTGCGTCGCTTCCCCCAGCGGACCACTCTCGCAGGATGAAAGTTTTTGATCGCCCCACCCCAACGGGCCCCCGCCACAGGATGAAAGTTTTCGCCCGCCTTTTTCAAAAGGCGGCGGGTCGAGGGCAGCGCCCTCGCATAACGCCGTTTTTGGTTCTTTTTGCGGCAATTTTGCCAAAAAGAACGGAGAAAACTTTCTCAATGTTTCATGTCCTAATTCATTCCGTTCTTTCTTTGAGCAAGTAGGCACAAAGAAAGAACCAAAGAAATGCCGTTAAAGAGATTTCGCCTCTGCGGAGGCGACCAAGGGCTCTGCCCTTGGAGCCCGCCGCCTTTTGAAAAAGGCGGGCGAAAACTTTCATCCTGTGGGG
>JAZNZB010000063.1:0-3673 GCA_045594705.1 Eubacteriales bacterium | reverse complement strand
ATCGTCGTCGGGCAATTCGGTTCGATTCCCGTTCGGCTACCCCTGCTTGACGCTCTCGTGAATTCCGCATTCCTGCCTGCAGCAAACCTCGTCCGATCTCTCCAGCTCCAGCGTGGCGTGTGCGATCCCGTGCTCGCAAAGCTCTTGACGAATCAGGTGTTTGATCGTGGCGGGGTCCTCATCGGTGACTACGTGCATGGATGCCGTGCAGGTCACGCCGTCCAAAGAATGCACGTGCACATGGTGTACGCCAAGCACACCGGGCACATGCTGCACGTGCTCGACAATCTCCTCCACCGAAACCCCGCTCGGTACCTTGTGCAACAGCAGGGCAAGGATTTGCTTAAGGCCCTTGCAAGCCTGGATCAGAATAAAGACCGCCACGCCAATCGAGAGCAGGGGATCCAGCCAATAGAAATTGGTAAAGCGCATGACTACAGCACCGATCAGCACCACGATCCAGCCAAGCACGTCCTCCAGCATATGCAGGTTGACCGCCTTTTGGTTGAGCGACTCTCCGTGGTGCGTCAGAAGTGCCGCGAGCAAATTGATCAGCACGCCGATGATGGCAAACAGGATCATGCCGTCGTAATGGATTTCGGTGGGATAAAACAGCTTGTGCACCGAGCTTGCGATCATGATCAGCGAACCGATCAGCAGCACGCACGAAGTGATAAGGCCACCCAAAACCGAGTAGCCGACGTACCCGTAGGTATAGGTCTCGTCCGGCTTCTTTTTGCTTTTTCGCTCTAAAAAATAGGCAAGGCCGATGCTGAGCGCGTCGCCGAGATCGTGTACCGCGTCGGATGAGATGGCCACGCTGCCGCTGAGCATGCCGCCAAAGAATTCGAAAATGGAAAACCCGAGATTGAGCACAAAGGCCAAGAGAATTTTTTTGTCGCTTTTCATATGTCCTCCGTTGACAAATTTTGTCATTTAGCATATAATATATTCAATACCGAACACATCGTTCGATACTATTATATGGAAATCGGGCAGGGAATGCAACATATGAATGCCCACGGATGTTCGATACCGAACAAAACAACAAAAATGTATGGAGTTTATATGGACAGAAGGCAGAGAAAAACCAGAGAGGCGATATTCGGCGCGTTTATTGCGCTGCTTGCTAAGAAAAGCTTTGAGCATATCACGGTGGGCGAGATCATAGACAAAGCAGACGTGGGCAGAGCCACCTTTTACGCGCATTTTGAAACAAAGGACGAGCTGCTGCGCGCGCTTTGCGCAGAGCTCTTTGATCACGTGTTTGAGTCCGCCTTGGGCGACGAGCATGCGCACTCGCACATTTTTGATTGCCAAGCCCCCGATTCGGTGTTTTTGCACCTCTTGCAGCATTTGCAAAAGAATGACAATCATATCCTGCAGCTGCTGTCCTGCCCCAATAACGAGCTGTTTTTGCGCTATTTCAAGGATGGCTTGTGCGCGTTGATCCAAAGGGAGCAGGCACAGCTTGGGCTTTGTAAGCCAGCGCAGCTGCCCGACGACTTTTGGGTCAACCACGTGACCGCCACGTTTGTGGAAACCGTCCGCTGGTGGGTTAGCCACGGCATGAAGCAATCACCGCAGACCGTCGCACAGTATTTCTTGGCGGTGGTGTGATAATTCACACAGAAAAATTTCATAAACCTATTGACTCTCCCCTTAACTGTAGTGATATACTTGACTTGCAAGGCAGGAATGGCACCGTTACTGCTTGAACAAATTTTCGATGAAAGGACAGACTCATGTATAAAATTGGTGAACTATCCAAGCTGTGCAATATCTCGGTCAAAACCTTGCGATATTATGAAGCGGAAGGGCTGTTGATTCCTGATAAAATCGACAAATATACCAAATACCGGTATTATTCTGCATCAAAGCTTGAAGAGTGTTATCGCATTATTGCGCTGAAAGAGTTGGGCTTTTCTCTTGAAGAAATAAGAGCACAGCTTACGGCTGATGATGACGAGAAGATCGCCCAAGCATTAAATACCAAGCTTGTAGAATTGCGAGCATTGATTGAAACCACACAGACACAGTTAAGAAGAATTGAATCCATTAAAAGCAATCTGACAAAGGGAGAGTCAAAAATGTTCAACATTATTATCCGTGCAACAGACGAATTGCGCGTTGCCTTCATTCGCAAAGAGTATTTGTCCAAATCCGATGCGCTTGATGATATAGAAAGAATCAAGAGTGAGTTGCCTCGGGCAATTCTCGGTAAAAGAAGAGTAATCATCAATTATGAGACAGAGTATAAGGAAGAGAACTTTGACCTTGCAGCCTGTATTGAGATTGTCGGTAAGCTGCCCACGGATACAGGTTATGCCGAAAGGTTACTTTCACTCGATTCTCACGTTGCATCTTTGGTTTGTAAGACAGACGAGCTTGATGATGCTTACAAGGCTATGATCAAGCATCTTGATGATTGTGACTATAAGGTCTGCGGTGCATATTATGAAATCTATTACAATGATGGAACGGTGGAATTGAAGGTTCCCGTGATTGAAAAAACCAAAGAGGCAATATATCAGTCTGATAAGATAGATATGCCGTTTGTGGATGATCCGGACGCTTGCGGAAAATGGAAGATGCTTGATATTCTGCCAACCAGAGAGCATTTTGTTTATGGCAAGCCTAAATGCAGCCATCTTGCTTGGTTGGATGAGATATATTTCATTGATGGCGGTCGCAGTTATTGGGCTGTAGCCGGTTGGACCAAGGGCTATTTGTTTACGTATGGTTCCGAACATGGATCAACATTTTTGAATAAGTATACAATCGAGAATGACGGACAGAGAAAGCTGTTGTTTCTTGAAATGTATGATTACTGTGACGGAGGTGCAGTAGGAACGTTTAATAAACCCGAGATTTGGGTATATGAGCAAGTGGAAGATATGCACTATACTTCACAGGAAGAATTCAGAAGGTGTGATTATATTGACTATCCGTTTGTGAACGATGAAGCGGTGACAGGAGAATGGGTAGTACGTGATTTCGTGATAAACAAAGAAGATTTTGAACCCGATAAGCAAAATTGGGAGAAAAAGAATCTATTTGTTTTGAAAGCTGAATTCAAGCCGAACGGCGTATATATTTCAACTACCAAGAGTTTTGTAAACAGCGTTACCTCAACTTGGACAAAGGGGCTTGTACTGAACAAGCGAGAAAAGACAGCTTCTGCGTATGAAATTAAGGTAATCAACGGCAAAGAGTACCTTTTCAAGGAATGGAAAACGGGTGATTATTGCTTTGGTAATGGCAGAGCGTATTGGTACGTATTTACAAGAGAATAAATGGTAATTCTCAATAATTGGGTAACGAAAAAGAAAGTACCATCATATCGATACACTAATTAACTGCAGAGCATCAGGGCTTTGTTCACATGTGAATAAAGCCCTGATGTTTTTTTAAGATGTGAAGGAGCGTCCGTAGGATGCATCTCACCCACCGCAACCGCGTCGTTGAAACTCGTGCAACTCGTTTCAATCTCCGCTGCGGTCCCCCCTCTGCCGCGGAGAGGGCTCTTGGGGGCATCCGTCTTACTATATTTTCCATGAAAAAGACCGTCACGATCAGGCCTCTCCGCGGGAGAGGGGGGACCGCAGCGGAGCGAGATTTGGTAAGGCACGAACCAAAAAGAGTGGAGCGATTGCGGTGGGTGAGATGCATC
>JAZNZB010000062.1:0-27387 GCA_045594705.1 Eubacteriales bacterium | reverse complement strand
GTGATATTCTATTCGCCATGAAAACTTGCGAAGCAAATATCACTTGGACGAAGTCCAAATATCACTGCGCAGCAATATCACTCGCCGCAAGGCGAATAGAACTGGGGAGATACTCCGCTTGGAGTATCTCCCCATGGGGCTTTCTTTTTTTCGTATTTTTTCTCAGACGTTAGCCATACGGTCGCGCAGGTCGGCAATGATCTTCTTTTCCAATCTTGATATGTAGGACTGCGAGATACCGAGATAAGCTGCGACCTCCTTTTGCGTCATCTCATCCCTGCCCGAAAGGCCGTAGCGCAGCTCGATGATCAGCCGCTCGCGCTCATCCAGGGTGGCTACGGCACGCCTGATCGCCTCTCGCTCTTCCCGTTGCTCCAGCTCATAAGCCACACCGTCCTCCTCGCTGCCTAAAATGTCTGAGAGCAACAGCTCGTTTCCGTCAAAATCCACGTTGAGCGGCTCATCCAACGAAACCTCACCGCCCTTACCCGATTGCTTGCGCAGATACATCAGAATTTCATTCTCAATACATCTTGAAGCATAGGTGGCAAGCTTGATATTCTTGTCAGACCGAAAGGTGTTCACCGCCTTACAAAGTCCGATGGTACCGATCGAGATCAAGTCCTCGATTCCCGTGCCTGTACTCTCGAATTTCTTGGCAATGTATACCACAAGGCGCAGATTGTGCTCAATCAATGCATTTCTCGCATCCGGGTCGCCCGCCTCCAGCGCGGCGATCACCTCCGCCTCCTTTTCGGGCGTGTACGGAGGCGGCAGAAGCTCAGGGCCGTTTATGTAGTAAACACCGTTCCTTTGAGATATCTTTTGTTTGATCTTCAAAATGAGTTCTTTGATGATGTTCATATAACTCTCCTTCATTGCATCAACGTTGCAGGTACAATAGCAAAATATTCGCCCTCCAAGGGCTGTCCTGAGGGTGCGATCAATGCGTGAACTGCGTGCAGCTTCCCGTTCTGCTCCTCCAAGAGCACCTCATCCGGCAACAGGGCGATGGCCATAGAGCTCCCCTGGGCCGTTTGTATGGGAACGATGCGCACGCGTTTGCTCTGCATGCCGCTCTCGTGTTCCCTGCCACCGCTCTCCACCGCACGACGCAGCCCCTCGGGCAATGCGTGCAGCCATGCCTCTCGGTCGGCAATGATCACGGGTGTGCCGCTGATGGGATCACACAACAGATTTCCGCTATCGCAAAGCCCGGGAAGCTCCCATGCAGCATTCTCCAGACGAATATGTACCGTACAGGTACGACGTGCGCTTTGCCTTGCAAACAGTCTGCCTCCAAATGCAGCAGCCAGGGCGGCAAGCGTAGCAAGAACCAAAAACATCCATGCTGAAATGCCGTCTCCGGGCAGATCATTCAATGGCAAATCAGCACGGTTGAGCAAATGATACAGAGCGGTCATGCCACCGCCCATCAAGGCGGAAATACCAAAATACGTGCCACTAAGCAGAATAAGCCTTAGCAGACTGACGCCCTTTCCGGCAGCACTCACGGCACACATCAAAAGGCACACGCCAAGATCGACCATCAAAGCAATCACCGATCCTGCCTCCCAAAACAGAACAAGCACACTGTAAAGCCCTCCAACGGCTGCCGCCAACAGCATGCGCCCCGTGCGCTGTCGCAGATGCAGCAGCTTGACACTCAGAAACAGGCATAAAAAATCCATGCTGAAATTGATCAGAAAAAGCAGATCCGCATATACGTCCAAATCACTCTCACCTCCGTTTCTATTATACAGGCAGGAGCATGGCGGATAAGGTCACAAAAGGGGGGCACATAAAAATATAAAAATTTCAAAAAAGGCGTGACAGACGGACACACATATGGTATAATGGTAAAAAACAGTATGGGAGAATTCTCAATGAAATATATCAGATTACTCGCAGCCGCCGCTGCATTGCTTTTTTTGCTTTGCGCCTGCAAGCCGCAAACACCACCGCTTGACTACGGACAAACCAACACGCAGACAGGCACGCAATACAGCAGCAGCTGGACCACGGGCATTTCCAAGGAGGCTGCCATTGCAAACAAGGCTGTAGCCAACTGGCTCACGCTTTGCTCCAAGGGTGAGCGTGACGACATCGGTCATTACGTGCTGCACAACAAGCAGGAAAATGCGGACGGCACGACCACGCATCACCTGCTGCTCTATCGCTCCGCCACCGAATACGACGCCCAATCCTTCACAGTTTCCTTTGCCGAGGCGGACGGCCTTTTGACCGTGACCCCCACCTACGTCTCCTCGGAGCAATCGGTCTATGGCTACGATCTGATCTATCTTTGTCTGAGCACGGACAGCGAGGTGCAGGTTCTGGTAGAGCTGCTTGTTGACGGCGATTATCCCGGTCACATTAACACCACCACGGCCGACACCATCACTCCCGACACGTTCGGTGTGCAAGGCCATGAGTAAGCAAGCAGCGACGACGCACGTGCGTCCTTATCATAGCCACTCCTTCAGGTTGTATCGGATTCTTGGCCGCGCCTATGCAGCGCACGTTGGCTTTCGCACAAAAAAAGTGCAGCCCGAATGTACGGGAGCGCACCTGATCTTATGTAATTCTCAGACACTGCACGACGCACTGCTGGTGCGCACCGCCTTTGATTATCCTGTTTATTGCGTGCAAACGCGTGCGGTTCGCCGCAACCCGATCCAGCATTTGACAGACTTGCTGACCGCACCTGTTTTACAAAAGCCGGGCATTTCGACTTGGTCATCTGCCGGCGTACAAAAAATCCGACAGATATTGTCCGAGGGAGGCAGTGTTTGCCTGTTCCCGAACGGACAAGCTCCCTACGGTGCCGTTCCCTCTCCGCTCAGCAGTCAAACCGTAACACTGATCCGTACCCTGCAAGTTCCGGTTGTGCTCTACACCGTGCACGGCGGTGCGGGTGCATTGCCACGCTGGGGCGACGGCAAGCGCAAAGGTCCCTTTATCGGTCGTTATGAAAAGACGCTGACCCCCGAGGAATACGGGAACATGAGCGATGACCAATTGCGTGCGCTGATCAACCGCACGCTGTACATCAACGACAAGCCCTTGGGACTCACTTACGCAAGCAAGCATCGCGCGGAAAAGCTGGAAAGAGTACTGTTCGTTTGTCCGCGATGCCGTGAGCATTCCACGCTCTATTCCTCGGGCAATCACGTCAGCTGTCGTGGCTGCGGCATGACTGCCAACTATACCGAGGCAGGAAATTTTGTGTTTCTCAACTGTGAAACCGCCATCTCCACGCTTGATTCCTGGATGGAATACCAGCAGATCTGGCTCAAAAACCACCTGGACGGTTTTTCGGGCGAGATTTTTTCCGACAACGGCGTCACCATTCTTTCGGTAGATAAAACACCTGCAGATGAGCCGCTGTTCGGCAAGCTGATCATGACGCGCGAAAAGCTCTTGTTGAGATTTGAGGACGGCGAGGCAGGCACGCGCACCGTTGGCTTTGCACTGGATTCGATTGCAGTGCTTGCGCCCTACGGTCAGGTCAAGCTGTCGCTGACCACCGCGCAAGGCACCTGGGAAATTACCGGCGCACCCGATTTTTGCGCCCACAAGTATGCGCAATTGTTCCGAGCACTGCGCGGACAGCTTAGTAAATAAACACTGCTCAAAAGAAAAGATCGCACGTACCCCTCGGAGTACATGCGATCTTTTTTATTTTGGTGCGCTTATCGCTTACTCGCTGATCTGCTCACCCTTGAATTGGTTGACAAATTCCTCGATCCTGATTGCAGCCTCTTCAGAAATGATCTTCCCTTCACTACGGTATACGGAAAACAACCCCGCACTCACCGCAGAGATCAGACAAACAATAAAAATGAATAAGCTGAGCAATTTTTGTTTCATGAGAATCGCCTCCAAAATTCTTTCTCGAACCGTCAATACTTTTTTTCCCGGACCGCCCGGCGTACCGTGGCAAATGCCTCACGCTCACCTTGCTCTGCAAGCACACGAAGCCAGCCCTCAAGCAGTGCTGCCGTTTCGGGATGCATGCGTGCTCTTGCCTGTCCGCGCATAAAGTATTCAAGCGCGCTACGGTCTGTGTATTTTTCTTTTTGATATGTCTTGCAGGCAGCCATTCTGTCACAAAACATTTCAGCTACGTAGCGCACCGGCATCTTGACGGGGCCGTATGCGCGTGCTGCCGGAATATAGTCAAACCAATACTCATAATGGTGCTTATTTCGTCCTTGGTGGTGCAGCCACATCCCGGAATATCCCTCATTCTCACGCTGCGCCTCGCCCGGGCTGCGGGTTCCCTGATAGTACTTTGCCCCGGCAAAAAACTCGGTGGGACTGTACTTGGAAAGATCGTGTCCAAGTCCTTGCCAGCCGATCCCCGCACGGAATGCGTGCGCGATCACCTTGTGGCGGTGCTGCGTAATGGTAATAAAATGCTTTACGGGATGTGCCATATCAACGCAAAAAGCCGTTGATGATCTGCTCCTCGGCCTGCTTTTCGGAAAGGCCGAGCGTCATCAGCTTGATCAGCTGCTCGCCCGCGATCTTACCGATAGCAGCCTCGTGGATCAACGAAGCCTGCACGTGATTTGCTGCCACCTTGGGGATGGCATCTACGCGTGCGCTATCCATGATAATGGCGTCGCACTCGGTGTGACCCGAGCAAAGATTGTTGCCGTTGATGCAGGAAAGGAAGGTCTGACGCGACTCATCCTTGGCAACCGAGCGGGATACGACGTGTGCACCGCAATTCTCGCCGTCCAGGTCCACCGTGAAGTCGGTGATGGCGGTCTGCTTGCCATGCGTCATGATCTTCTCACCGATGACCAGAGTTGCACGGTCGGCAAGCTTGGCGCGAGTGACGCGTACGGTAGAGTCCACGCCGCCCAGCTGAGCCGATTCCATTTCCATATATCCGCCCTCGTCGATCTCAATTTCGGTGGTGGGATTGAGCACCTTCTCGCCCGTTCCCTCGCCCTCGCCGTAATGCTTTTCGACGTACTTGAGCTTGGCATTTTTGCCTACGTGGAAGCTGTGGATACCGTCGTGCGCGGTTTGTTCGTCGCCTGCGTTATGAATGCCGCAGCCTGCAACGATCAGCACATCGGCATCCTCACCGATATAAAAATCGTTATAAACAAGGTCCTTGAGTCCGGTCTTGGTCAGCAGCACGGGAATATCCACGCGCTCATTCTTTGTTCCGGGCTTGATGATGATATCGATACCGGGCTTGTCCGTCTTGGTCACGATATCAATGTTTGCGGTGGTGTGTCTTTCGGCACTTTCCCCGTTTGCTCTGATGTTGTATGCGCCCTCGGGCACGATCTCCAGATCCATGATCTCGGAGAGCAGGTTCTTTTGAATAGCATCCATCGTCTTGGCCATCAGATCTCACCTCCTGCGATCACTCTGCAGGGCTTTTGCGTGCCGAACAGGTCGGGCAGAATCTCTTCCTTGCTGCCCATAGCTGTCACGCGACCCTCGGAAAGCACGATCACGGTGTCCGCAATATCCAGGATGCGCTCCTGGTGCGTGATGATCAGAATGCTGCCCTTATTTTTCTCATACATACGCTCAAACACGGTGATCAGCGAGCCAAAGCTCCACAGGTCAATGCCTGCTTCGGGCTCGTCAAACACGGCAAAGGGGGTGTTTCTTGCGTTGATCATGGCGATCTCGATTCTCTTGAGCTCACCGCCCGACAAAGAGCCGTTGACCTCACGGTTGACGTATTCCTTGGCGCAAAGGCCTACCTCGGAAAGATATGCGCAGGCCTGGGCGACCGAGATATCCTTGCCCGCAGCGATCGAGATCAGGTCCTTGACCGTAATCCCCTTAAAGCGAACGGGCTGCTGGAAGGCATAGCTGATGCCGAGATTGGCACGCTCGGAAATACCGAGATCGGTAATATCCTCTCCGCGGAACAGAATTCTGCCCGAGGTGGGGGGGATGATGCCGGCAATGATCTTTGCCAGCGTGGATTTTCCCGAGCCGTTCGGCCCGGTGATAGCGACGAATCTGTCGTCAATCGTCAGACTGACGTCACGGATAATATCGGTTTTCTTACCCGTTACCTCGTCGGTCACAGAGTAAGAGATGTGTTGCAGTTCTAACATAGTATGTCTCCATTGCCGCCTTGGGCGGCTTGTTTCTTAAAAATTTCCGTATTTGAAGGTGCGACGGATCTCGGGAACCTCGGGCAAGCCCTCAGCGGCCTCCATGCGCTCTCTTGCCAGTTCGGAAAGCTCGTGAGATCTTTCGGATTTGACCGTTTCAGCATCGATCACGTCCACAAAGTCCACGTATACGCGCGTTTTTCTCCAAGGAGCACGCTTCTTGACCCGGTCCGTACCGGTCACACGCACGACCACGATGGGAACGCCCGCCTTCTTGGCCATCAGGAACACGCCCTCATGGAAGGGCAGCAGCTCGGTATTGCTCTCGCGATTTCTCGTTCCCTCGGGAAAAACGCCGTAAGAGATCGGCATAGACTTCAAACGGTTTGCGACCTCGCGGATGGTGAGCAATGCTTGGCGCGCCTCCTGGCGGTTGATCGCCAAAAAGCCGCTCTTGTGCAGCATTCTGCCGATGATGGGCTTATCGAAATTCTCGGGCTTGGACACAAAGGGGATGCTTCTGCCTCTGAGCGTGACCAGCATGGACATAAAATCATGGTCGGACAGGTGATTGGAAACCATCAGGAAATTTCCGTTTGCAGGCACCTTTTCCTTGCCGCGCACGCGGATCTCAATGCGCGCCAAGCGGAAATACAACGCAATGGTCTCCACAAAAACAGCCAGATAGAAGCGATTGGGCTTTGCTTGGGGCTTGGACTTATCCACAAACAGCGAAAGCAGCACAAATCCCAGTGCATACAGTGCAAAAAAGCCTATCGTGTAAGCGAACCACAAAACGACGGGGATCCAGATATCAAAGATTGAGGTCACCAGTGTCGCATTCAGAAACACGGTCAGTACGGAGCAAAGCGCACCCAATGTCAAAAACAGTTCAAGAAGCATAAAAACCTCCAAAAATCATTTGGTTTTGCGAGCCAACTCCATCAGGCTCTGAGAGATCTCGCGGAAACGGTCCGCCTCGGCCTGCAGATGTGCCGAGCTTCTCTGTCCGTTCTCAGCCGGACGCAAGGGCTCCGGCTCACCGATCACCACGCGTAAGCGTTTACCGAATAAGAAATTGTAGTTGCCGTCGATCACGGCAGGGACGACCTCGCTGCCCGCCATGTTGGCAAGCAGAGCAAAGCCGGGACGAAACTGATCCATCTCACCCGTTTTGGAGGTATGCCCCTCGGGGAAGATGATCATGCTGTTCCCTTCCTTCATCACGCGAACACTTTCCTTGATCCAGCCGGTATCAAGGCCGAAGCGATTAACGGGAATGGCACGATTATTCTTGAGCACATGATAGTACAGCTTGCTTTTTTCCATCTGATCCTTTGCGGAGAGAATGTGCACGCGGTATTTCCACAGAACGGTAGCGATCACAAGCCCGTCCTTATGAGAGATGTGATTACAGGTAAACACCACCGGATGCTCGAAGCCCTTCCTTCTTCTTTCGGGATTTGCATATATAATTTTTGGTCTGAAGCCAACGTAAATAAACAAAACACAGAAAATTCTGAAAAGAAATCCGGCTATTTTCCCAAGGAAATTCTCCAAATGCTTCATAAAGCAATTCCTTTCTGTCTCATCGCACTAAAATACATTATATTATACCACAACCAAATCGGGATTGCAAGAGTTTTCCCCCGAAAATTCATAAAGAGTGAAGAAAAATTGAAAAACGGATGCAAAACAGCAGATATCCCTTTATATTTTGCATTTTGTATTCCGCATTTTCCAAATTCTCCTCAAAAAGCCCTTGCAATTGTTGACCAAGCATGGTATAATAATATTTTAGTAATACATTCCCAAGGAGGGATTTTTCATGTCTTCTTACAAGATCGATACAAAATGCGTACAGTCGGGCTACGAGCCCGCAAACGGCGAGCCCCGCGTGCTGCCCATCGTGCAAAGCACCACCTACAAATACTCCGACGTTGACCATGTCGGTGATTTGTTCGACCTCAAGGCCGACGGCCACATGTATTCCCGCATCTCCAACCCCACGCTTGCCTGCGTGGAGGCAAAGATTGCCGATATGGAGGGCGGCGTTGGTGCAATGCTCGTGTCCTCGGGTCAGTCCGCAAGCCTGCTTTCCATTCTCAACATCACATCGGCAGGTCAAAACTTTATCTCCATGTCCTCGATCTACGGTGGCACCATCAATCTCTTTGCCGTCACGCTGCAGCGTCTTGGCATTGAGGTGCGTTTTGTCACGCCCGATATGACCGACGAGGAGATCGAGGCCAAGATCGACAAAAATACACGTCTGTTCTTTGGCGAAACGGTCGCAAACCCCGCTCTTGTAGTGTTTGACATTGAAAGATACGCAAATCTTGCCCACAAGCACGGCATTCCGCTGATCGTGGACAACACCTTTGCCACCCCCGTTTTGTGCCGTCCCTTTGAGCATGGCGCGGATATCGTGGTACACTCCACCACCAAGTACATGGACGGTCATGCAACCGTCGTGGGCGGTGTGATCGTGGACAGCGGCAAATTTGACTGGGAAGGCTCGGACAAGTACCCCGAAATGAACGAGCCGGACGAATCCTACCACGGTGTCATCTACACCAAGCAGTTTGGCAACGCAAACGCTTATATCACCAAGGTGCGCGTACAGCTTTTGCGTGACCTTGGCTGCACCATGGCCGCCCTTCCCGCTTTCATTCTCAACCTGGGTCTTGAAACGCTGGCAGTGCGCATGGAAAAGCATTGCTCCAACGCGCTGGCGGTTGCAAAGTATCTGCAGAATCATCCCAAGATCGATTGGGTTTCCTATCCTTCCCTGCCCGGTGACTCGCAGTACGAGCTGGCGCAGAAGTATCTGCCCGACGGCTGCTGCGGTGTCATTTCCTTTGGCGTCAAGGGCGGTCGCGAGGCATCCGTGCGTCTGATGGACAGCCTCAAACTGGCTGCCATTGTGGTACACGTTGCAGATGCCCGTACAAGTGCTTTGCATCCCGCAAGCGCGACCCACAGACAGCTGACCGACGAGCAGCTGATCGCCGCAGGCGTGCGCCCCGAGCTGGTGCGCTTCTCTGTCGGCATTGAAAACCCCGCCGATATCATCGCAGACCTCGAGCAGGCACTGGAACAGGTCTGATCCAAGTACGTTTTTAAGGAGAATTACATGCCCATCAAGATCCCCAACAGGCTTCCCGCCACCACCACGCTGCTGGAGGAAAATATCTTTGTCATGACCGAAACGCGCGCCATCACGCAGGACATCCGTCCTCTGCGCGTACTCATGCTCAATCTCATGCCGCAAAAGATCGTGACCGAAACGCAGATCGCGCGTCTGATCGGCAATACCCCCTTGCAGGTAGAGCTGGAGCTTTTGCAGACCGCGACGCACAAGGCAACGCACACCTCGGGCGACCATATGCTTGCCTTCTACAAGACCTTTGCTGAGATCAAGGACAAGAGATACGACGGTATGATCATCACGGGCGCACCCGTGGAGCAGCTGCCCTTTGAAGAGGTGGACTACTGGCCCGAGCTTTGCGAGATCATGGAATGGAGCAAGACGCACGTAACCAGCACCTTCCACATCTGCTGGGGCGCGCAGGCAGGCCTTTACTACCATTACGGTGTGCCGAAATATCCGCTTGACAAAAAGCTTTTCGGCGTTTACAAGCACTCTCTTGATTACAAGCGTTCGATCCTGTTCCGCGGATTTGACGACACCTTCTCGGTGCCCCACTCCCGTCACACCACCTGCAAAAGAGAGGACATTGAAAAGGTTCCCGAGATCCGTATCCTTGCAAGCTCCCCCGAGGCAGGCGTGTTTGCCTGCATGACAGAGCGAGGCAGACAGGTATTCATCACGGGACATTCGGAATATGACGCGGACACGCTCAAAAAGGAATATCTGCGCGACAAAAACGCGGGGCTGCCTATCGACCTGCCCAAGAATTACTTCCCGGACGACGACGAGACACGCGATCCCGTGGTCACCTGGCGCTCCTGCGCAAACCTGCTTTACTCCAACTGGCTCAATTACCTGGTCTATCAGACCACGCCTTATAACATTGAGGAGATTCAATAAGAAATGTAACGGCCGCCCGAGGGCGGCCGTTACTGTTAGTTGAGTATTCTTGACACCGGAAAGGATATTTGCTATAATAGTTCTACGTTAGTGAAATTCAGGAGAATCACATATGTATTTGGGAATGCCAACACTCATAGAAACGCATGACTTGGAAGAGTGTGCTGTGCTTTGTAAAGAACTCAATCTTGACTTCATTGAAATCAGCATGAGTTTACCGCAATACACCCTTCATTCGATTGACATCACACAAGCGAATAAGATTGCCAATCAATACGGAATCTTTTATACCATCCACCTTGACGAAAACGTAAATTTCAGTGATTTCAATACCTACATAGCAGATGCAAGCAAGCGGTATATTTCGAATACGATCGCACTATGTAAGCAGCTGCATATTTCAACCGTAAATATGCACTTTCATCGCGGTGAACACTTCACATTGCCTGACAGAAAAGTAGATCTGTATGCGGTATATAATGATCACTACTTAAAAAGCATTTACAGCTTCCGTGACATGTGCGAAAGAGCCATAGGCACAGATGACATAAAAATCTGTATTGAGAATTGTAACGGATATCCGGATTTCCAGAAGCAAGGATTGGATATTCTTTTGGATTCAGCTGTATTTGGATTGACCTTTGACGTTGGACACAATCACGGATGCAACGGCATGGATGAACCGTATATTCTCCAAAATGAAAAGCATCTGCACCATATGCATTTGCATGATGCCATAGGCAAGAAAAACCATCTTTCGCTCGGTAGTGGTGAGTTGGATGTGCGCAAATATTTAGCATTGGCCCAAAAACGAAATTGTACCGTGGTTTTGGAAACCAAAACGATAGCAGGATTGAAGAAATCTGTTGCTTGGTTAACCGATTAAGCAGGACGCGCGCTGCAAAGGCGTCCCCGAAGGGGAAGAGGACCCGCAGCGAGTGGAGCACGGCGGAATGAGCGGCCGCGGGAAAAGGGGCCGTGTATTGAATTTGGGATAGTATTATTCAGAGTAAATAGCAAAAGGAGGTGCATTCAAGCACCTCCTATTATACTTTTTACGGTTTGATCTATATAATCACAAACCATAAAGAATTCTTTATCAATACATCGATTCGGGATTCTGATTACTTGAATTCCGTATGCTTCTAATTTTTCGGTTCTCAATTCGTCCTTTTGCATACCTTTTTCCGTTTCATGTTGCCTGCCGTCTATTTCGATGATCAATTTTGCCCGACAACAATAGAAATCCGCAATATAGTCACCGATCATAGCCTGTCTGCGAAATTTCACGGGATATTTACTTAAAAAATCATACCATAAGTGGTTTTCTTGTTTCGTGGCATTGGCATGATTGCGCATACGTTGGGCTAACGGTTTGTTTTTCTTGTTATATGGCAATGGCATGACAGGCTCCTTGCATGTTTATATTAAGAATACTTCGGTGCTTTTCAAGGGATCTGCAAAATCCGGTACTGTCCCAATCTCTTCGCACGGCCCCTTCCCCTCGCTACGCTACGCTGCGAGGCGCCCCTTCCCCTGCGGGGACGGCTTTCTGCGCGCATCCGCATCGATCACTCATCCTTCAAAAAAAGCTTGTGAAGTTTGACAAAAACAGACGCAAATCACTTCGCTCTTGTCACCTTCAGCGTCATTTTACATCTCTCTGCCTGTGCACCGCGGATCTCGATCAGATAATCCAGGAAGATCACACCGTCACTCTCTAAGCGATTGTCCACCTGCAAAGAGAACACGCCTACCTGGAAAGGCATGTAGGGCGTTTCATAGGTGCAGAGATGGCGCACACCGCGCTCGAACACCATGGCTGTGCTGACAGCACCCGAGCGAAGCATGGAAACCGTTCCCGGCTCCCCCTTGGCATACGAAATGACGGTGCGCGAGCCCTCCATACCGCTCAGCTCGCCCTCATCGTACACGATCTCGACTCTGCCGCCGCGCACGCGCGCAAAGCCCTCGGTGATCATCTCCAGCGTCTCTCTTTCCTCCTCGCCCTCCAATTCCTCGGGCACCATAATGCTGATATCCTCGGTCAGCTCGGCAATCTCCTTTTCGTAAACCGCGTCGAACAGATCAGCCTTGACGGCACTGCGCTCGGACACAATGCTCACGCTTACGTATTCTATCATAAAAGCACCTCAAAATTCGTCGTTTCTAATATTATAGTACATTCCTCTCTCTCTGTCAAGCACAATTCCGCATCTCACAATTTGTATAGTTTTCACAAAACGATTTGGATAATATGTTTCATCCTTGACATTTCTATGTGAAAGCAGTATAATAAAATGAATGCGAATGCGAAATACATTTCACAATTACGGAGGTTGACATGAAAAAGATTTTAGCTCTTCTGTTGGCAGTGCTGATGCTTGCTGCTCTGCTTGCCGGCTGCGCTGAGTCAGGCGGAGACGAGCAAACGGAAGCCACCACGCCCGCAGGTGAAGAAACCAACGTTCTGGATCTTTTGGACGTTCCGGACAAAAAGTACGACGGTAAGGAATTCATGTTCTTAACCAGAGATGCTGCTGAATGGACTACCGTTGATATCTATTCCGAGGAGCTGACCTCGGACCCCATCAACGATGCAGTTTACCGCAGAAACGACGCCATCCAGACCAAGTACGACGTAGTCATTCTGGAAACCCAGACCATGACCGCAGCTGCTGACCTGGAAAAGGACATCAAGGGTGGCAGCGGCGAATTCCAGGCCATTGTTCAGAAGCTTGGCGATTGCGCGCTGATCTCGACCAAGGGCTACCTGCAGAATTTGAGAGAGGTTCCTCACATGGACCTTGACAAGACCTGGTGGGACCAGAAGGCTCTTGAAGGTCTTTCGATCGGTAACAAGGTATACTTTGCAACCGGCGACCTTCTGACCAGTGACAACGACGGTACCTTTATCATTATGTTCAACAAATCCATCGCAGAGGACAACGGCCTTGAGGATATCTACGAGCTTGTCAACAACAAGCAGTGGACCTTCCAAAAAATGTACGACATGTCCACCATTGCTGTCAAGGACCTCAACGGTAACGGCAAGATGGAGCATGACGCTGACGTGCTGGGTACGGCGATCACCACCAACTCCGGCTACTGCATGATGTATGCAGCGGGCATTGTAATCACCGCTAAGAATGCCAACGACGTTCCCGAATACGTACTGGACACCGAGCGTGCTGTGGATGCGATCCCGCTCTCCTATCAGATCATCGGTGACAAAAACATGGCTCTGAACATGAACTCTGCCGGCGGCAGCACCGACGTTGTGGAAAACGGTAAGATGTGCTTTGGTAACGGACACGCGCTGTTCTTCCAGGAATGCATGCAGTGCGTCATCCGTCTGCGCAGCTACGACGTGGAATTCGGTGTAGTTCCCTTCCCGATGTTCAATGAAGAGCAGGGTGAGTACTACTCTCACATGAATGAGGTTGGCGGCATGGTTTGCATCCCCACCAGCGTTGTGGATCAGGAGCTTGAGGACGTTGGCGCGATCATCGAGACCATGGCAGCTTACTCGGTCGATACCCTGACCCCTGCTTACTATGACATTTCCCTGATCTCCAAGTCCACCAGAGACGAGGAATCCAGACCTATGATCGAGCTGATCCTTGCGAACCGTATTTACGACCTCGGTTACGTATTCGAGCAGGCGTGGGGCGGCTACGTCGGCCAGATCGCAGGCAAGTTCATCGACGGCAAGACCAATGTTGCTTCCACCAAGCCCAACAGCTTCAAGAAGCAGATGGACAAAACCCTGAAGAAATTCGATATTGACACCGACTGATTAAAATATTGGGAGTCACCCGTTGGCGTGATACACCAAGCGGAGTATCACTCCAGTTCTATTCGCCTGTGGCGAGTGATATTGCTACGCAGTGATATTTGGACTTCGTCCAAGTGATATTCGCTACACGAGTATAGAGGCGAATAGAATATCACTGAAGCCGCAAGGCTTCAATATCACTGTCGCTGTGCGACAATATCACTCTTTGCGTCAGCAAAGAATATCACTTATAGAAAGCAGAAAAGAGAGAGCTTTACGGAATTTTGTTTCCGCATGACTCTCTCTTCTGTTTTTATCGCCAGTTTCACATTTGTATGACAAATGCATAGATACCCCTTATAATCTTTCTCCGCAAAGAACAACACCCATGACGGGTGACTCCCTTTTTTGCTTAATTGAGAATATCGTGATTGGCGGCATCCGCAAACATGCGCCCGACCGCGTCGCCAAGCGCAGGGTGCGAGAGCATCAGTTCATCCGCCACCACCTCATCGGCTGCTGCAAATGCTCGCGTCAGCAGATCTCCGTCCGAGCACCCGGAGGCAAGGCGGAATTCCACGCCGCCGCTCTGTCGGATCGCCCCGCCCGAGCTTTTGGCAAAGAAATCGCCGGGGCCCCTTTGCGCAAGGTCCTGCTCCGCTATGGCAAAGCCGTCATACGTGCTCTTCATGGTCTGCAATCTGCGCTGTGCCACCTCTCCGATCTCGCGATCGGTCATAGCACCCGCCACCAGCACGCAATAAGATTTCCGCTTGCCGCGTCCGACGCGTCCGCGCAGCTGATGCAGCTGCGAAAGACCGAATCGCTCGGCGTTTTCCACGATCATCAGGCAGGCATTGGGTACGTTGACGCCCACCTCGATTACGGTAGTGGAAACCAGGATATCGATCTCCCCTGAGGCAAAGCGGTTCATGACCTCGTCCTTTTCCTTCGGCTTCATCTTACCGTGCACGAATGCCACGGAATATCCTTCCAGTCGCTGTGCGAGCTGCTCGGCATACTGTACCGCCGCCTGCAGGGGCGGCTTATTCTCTTTTGTCACACCGATCTCCTCAAGCAGCAGATCCTCTTGGTCCTCCTGCTCCTCGACTGCGGGACAGACCACGTAGACCTGTCCACCCTCGTCCACGTTTTTGCGAATAAAGGCGTCAAGGCGTGCGCGATAGGATTGATTGACCGCAAAGGTGTCTACCCTTTGCCTGCCAGGCGGCATGGTATCGATACGCGAAACTGCCAGATCGCCGTACATCACCAGCGCAAGCGAGCGAGGAATGGGCGTTGCGCTCATGCAAAGCAGATGGGCGTGCGCGTTCTTATCCGAAAGCTTGGCGCGTTGTGCCACACCAAAGCGATGCTGCTCGTCGGTAATGACAAGTCCGGGAGCGGCAAATTCCACGCCCTCGGAAAGCAAAGCCTGCGTACCGATGACCACCTGCACGCGCGCGTTCTCATCCTCTGCAGCCATTGCCGCATGCACCTTTTTCTTTTGCGCTGCGGTCATGGCACCGATCAAAAGGCTGCAACGGATGCCCAAAGCCTCAAAATACGGCGCCAGATCGGCGTAATGCTGTCTTGCAAGGATTTCCGTAGGCACCATAATAGCTGCCTGCCTGCCGCTTTGTACGGCAATCACGGCTGCCGCGGCTGCGCACACGGTCTTGCCGCAGCCCACGTCACCTACTACCATGCGCGTCATGGCATAGGGCTTTGCCATATCAGAGCGGATCTGCTCCACCGTGCGACGCTGCGCCTCGGTCAGCTCATAAGGCAGTAAGGAAAGAAACGCGCTCAGATCGTTTTGGGTGCAAGCGGGTGCGGGGATCAGCTCGGTGGTATGGCGCGCACTGCGCAAGCCCACGCCAAACAGGAAAAGCTCCTCAAACATCAGCCTGCGCTTGGCGATCTCCACGCTTGCAAGATCGTCCGGCTTATGCATGGCACGCAGTGCAAACGAGAGCGTGCAAAGTCCTTCGCGCACGCGGACTGCCTCGGGAATGGGATCCTCCAGCCCTTGTGCGGCAAGCGCGAGAGCCATCTCCATATGCTGGCTGATCTGCTTGGAGGAAAGCCCCTCGGTCAAAGGATAGATCGGATGCAACGGTGGTAACGGTTTATTCTCTATGACCGGCTCTGCCACGGGAGAGGTCATGCGATAACGGTTTTTATCGCGTTCGACCTTACCGTAAAAGCGGAACAGACTGCCCACGGGAAACATGCTCTGCACGTAATCCTGGTTGATATACACGATCTCGCAGTCGCCACTGTCGTCATACGCACGAAACTTGACAAGCGTCATCCCTCTGCGGATCATGGCGCGGCGCGGCTGTGTGCCAACGGTCATGACCACCGACATCTTGCTTAGTCCGTCGCTCTCACAAAGACGCTTGACGTTTCCGCGGTTTTCATAAGCGCGCGGGAAATGATATAACAGATCTCCCACAGTAAAAATGCCAAGCCTTGCGTAAGCCGCTTCTTTGGCCGGGCCGACGCCGCGCAGGGCCTTTATGGGAATGTCTCTGACGTCTTGCATGGGTGCTGCTCCTTTCTTTTATATTGATTCACTACGTTAATTATAGCAAAAAAAACGATTTGAGTCAACAGAAAAATTGCGGGCAACACACGTTGCCCGCAATGAATTCATATATCATCGCAGATTTTATATCCGCGCCCCTTCACCAGATGTAGCAATTTTCTACCGCCGATGGTGCGTGCCTTCTGATTGATGGCACTGACGCGCACCGAAACGTTGGACACATCCGGAATTCTACCTTGGTAGCAATGCTTCAAAAGCGTCTCTGCATCAGATGCACCGCCCTGCCGCTCTACGATATCATCCAGAATACGGAATTCGGTAGGTGTCAGATGCATAGGGTATCCGAGATAGATATAGTCCTTGCCGTTCGATGCTTTGCATAATTGTCCTTGCATCAGTCTCTCTTTTTCTTGATCACAAGTGCACCCATACCGATCAATGCAAATACCAGTATGCCGCCTGCCACTGCCTTACAGGTGGTCGGCTCAAGCTCTTGGGTATCGGATTCGGTTTCGGGAGCGGTTTCGGGAGTTTCTTCAGGCTCTGTATCGGTAGTCACAACGCCAAAGTAGTTCTCTTCTCCCGCTGCCTTCTCGGCCATGGTGATCACCTTGGCAGGCTTGACGTCGGTGCTGACACCGGGAATGTAGTTCTGATAGACGTAATTGAGTCTGCCCAGAGGAGCTGCGTCACCGTCCACGTAGAAATCAGCCATTTCGTACAGCAGCGTATCACTGTCTGCCCACTTGAACTGCAGGCTGATCTGATTGTAGAATTCCACACCCAGCATTTCCATGGGAACGGCGATCATCATCTGATTGCCCTTGACACGGTAGGAAACCTTACCGCACTCGGTAAATACGTACTTGCCGTCTGTACCGCTGTACTTTGCAACCGTGGTAGAGAAATCATCGCCTGCCTTGTGGTTGACAATAAAGTCGTAGCCGTACCAGCCGGTCTCGGTGCTGCCGTCCACGTCAAGGAACAGCTGCATCCAGGAGGTGTCGGCCACGGGCTTGGTGATATCGTCCGCGGTCTGCACGTAGAAGTAAAGGTAGGTGGTGTCCTGGGTGACCTTGGAGGCAACGATATCGTTTCTGCCCGTGGTGTTGGTCATGATCTGATTTCCAAACGCCTTGCCGTTACGGTCCACGGTATCGCCCTTTACGTCGTAGTAGGTGATCGCCACGTTATCCCATTGCGCAAAATCGCCCGTGACGTTGATGGGATTGCGCGCATCCTGCACGATGGCGGGTGCTGCACCCTTGAGCGCCTGGATATTATAGATCATCTGCATGTAGTAGTTATCGAAATAATAATCGGTAATGGTCATTTCCACGTCGCGGGAGAATTCCAGAGAAGCGGTGTCCACGAAGCGGATGGTACCGTTATCGGTAGGCTGACGCTGCGCGACCCACTCGTTCCAGCCCGTGATCAGCACGTACTTGACGTCCCTGGACAGTGCTCTGTCAAACTGGTACTGGAAATTGATGCCCAGCTTGTAGGAATCGGGCGTCAGCAGATCGTAAGTGCCGTTATAAGAGCGGCCTCGGTTGGAGCGGTCACCGTAGAATGCCGAGTCACTGAACTGTACCGTGCCCGCATGCTGTGCCATGGAAATGCTGATGGCTTCTCCGTCTCCGTCGTTGTTCTTGAAAACTCTCTGCGGCCAGGTGAAGTCCATCCAGGGCCATGCGTTCTTCTTGGTGCCCTCGTTGGGCCACTGAGGCAGACGGATGGTGAAGAAATCATCGATATTATCACTGTACTCTGCAATGATCAAGGGCTTTCCGTCCACGTACAGCCAGGTATCGGGATACTGATTCTTGGCATAGATCTTATTATACAGCGTTCTGACCACGCTTGCACTGCTCGAGTGTGTATAGAACACGATCTGCGGTGCATCGTAGCCCTGCTCGTTGAGCTCGTGGCAAACCTGCATGAGCTTGATGGCATTGTCATAATATTCATAGCCGTTGGTCACGTCAATATAAAGGAAGTCCACGTTTGCATTGGAGAGCAGCTCCATGTGCTTACGCATGACCCACTGGTCGCTGGAATAATAATATCCGTACAGGGGCTCTGCAAAGTAATGCATCTGACCGACAGGCCCCCAGGCGTTACAGGTCTTGGTATTGAACGCCTTATCACCGTATTTCTCCACGATATGCGTCATATCCCACACACCGGTATCCTGGTGCTCGCCCATCCAAAGGAAATAAAAGATACCTACGTAGTGCTCACCGTTCTGCCCATACACACCGACCGTTGCAGGATCGGAGACCGCCTGCTTGTGATTGGTGGTGGTATACTGACTGTACTGCGTATAAAGGCTTCTGCCCAGGTCGTCAGTGCCCGCATAACCGCCAAAGACGTAGTTGACGTTGTTGGGAACGGTATAGCTGACCGTTTCACCGTTGAGCAGATAGGAGATCGTAACCTCCTTGCCGTCAGCCGAAACCGCGTAAGAGAGGCTTCCCTGCTCGGTGTCTACAGAGAAGGTGGGGAGCTCTGCGGGCGTGGGATCCGCCCATTCCACCTGCTTGTTTGCATCTTCCTCTTCCTGTCTCTTGGATTCTTCCTCCGCCTTCAGCTGCTCCTCGTATGCAAGATACTTCTTGTATTCTTCCATGTTGAAGCTGTTCGCATCCTCTTCGGTTGCAAAGAACGCGATATAGGCAATATCAATGGTGGTCTCGCCGTTGACGAACGGACCGTTGGCCAAGGGATCAAGGCGCATAATGTTGATCGACGCGTTCGCATCTGCCCAGGAATCCAGATAAATGATCTGCTTTTCCCACTCGCCGCTTGCATTCCATTGCCAGCTCTTGTGAGAGCCACCCTGGCCCATTTCCACGCCGTCACTTCTCTGCACAAAAAGCTCACCCTGCGCAGGGCAATCGGTGCGGTAATAGAACAGTACGTACTTGGCATCGGCACACTTGACACCGGGCTGACTGAGCCACAGATAGGGGTCAGAGCCCGTGATGACAAAGGAATAGTATCCGTCCTGCTCTTGGTGCACGGTATCGTGACCGTTTTTGAATTCATCCGCAGTTTCGGACACGCCAAAATCATACAGCAGACCGGGCACGGAGGTTTCAAACGTCGTAGAATCCGAGGCGGTAGCCGATGCGCCCGCAAAGACCGTGATCGCAGTGCCCGCAACGCAGGCAAAACAAAGAACGATGGACACGATCAGAAGAACTGTTTTTTTCATAGTCTTTTCCTTTCTGATAGCAAGGATTTACATTTGAATTATAACAAAAAAAACGCGGGAATGCAAGGGCATTCCCCCGTTTTTGGATAGTTGACCAAATCCAAGCTTACTTTTTTGGTACATATAACGCGCGCATGGCGTTGAGCACCGCCAGGATCATGACGCCCACGTCGGCAAAGATGGCCACGATGGGCGGCAGCGTACCGACAAACGGCAGCAAGCTCAACACAAGCACGATGACCTTGACGCCAATGGCGAACACGATATTCTGACGCACGATAGAAAGCGTCCTGCGGCTTACGCGGATGGCGGTTGCCACCTTGGAGGGCTTGTCGTCCATGAGCACCACGTCGGCCGCCTCAATGGCTGCATCCGAGCCAAGCGCGCCCATCGCAATACCGATATCCCCTCTTGCCAGCACGGGTGCGTCGTTGATGCCGTCACCAACGTACACGACCTGACCCTTGGGAGACTTCTGCGCGATCAGCTCCTCAAGCTTTTTCACCTTGCCCTCGGGCAAAAGCTCGCTGTGCACCTCGTCCACGCCAAGTTTCTCGCCGATCGCGCGCCCCGTAGCAGACGCGTCACCCGTCAGCATGACCGTCTTTTTGACGCCCAGCTTGCGCAGCTGCGCAATGCCTTCCTTGGCATCCGGCTTGATCTCGTCGGACACGATGATGTGCCCTTCGTATTCTCCGTCCACCGCCACGTGCACCACCGTGCCCACAGCGTCACATTCGTGCCACTGCGCACCGATGCTGCGCATGAATTTGCGATTGCCTACACAGACCTGCTTGCCGTCGATCATAGCCTTGATGCCATGCCCTGCGATCTCGCGCACCTCGCCCACGCGACTGTTGTCCACTTCCTTGGCGTACGCCTGCTTGAGCGAGCGGGAAATGGGGTGATCCGAGTAGCTTTCTGCCGTTGCGGCCAGATCAAGCAGTGCCTGCTCGTCGATCTTTTCGGGATGAATGGCAGTGACCTTGAAGTTTCCTTTGGTCAGCGTGCCGGTCTTGTCAAACACCACCGTTTCCGCCTTGGCAAGTGCCTCCAAGTAATTGGAGCCCTTGATCAGAATGCCATGCCTGGACGCGCCGCCAATGCCGCCAAAGAAGGACATGGGCACCGAAATGACCAGCGCACAAGGACAGGAAATGATCAGGAAATTGATGGCGCGCAAGATCCACTCGCTCCACGGTGCACTTTCAAAGCCGCCGATCAGACCCATGATCACAGGCGGCAGGATGGCAAGTGCGGCAGCCGAGCACACCACAATGGGGGTATACCAACGGGCAAAGCGCGTAATGTACGCCTCACTCTTGGATTTTTTGTCGCCCGAGGTCTCCACCAGCTCCAAGATCTTGGAAACCGTGGACTCTCCGAATTCCTTTTCGACGCGCACACGAAGCACGCCGTTCATATTGATGCAGCCGCTGATCACACCGTCGCCGACCGAGACGTCGCGCGGGTTGGATTCCCCCGTCAGGGCGACCGTGTTCAGACTGCTTGCACCTTCAATGACCGTGCCGTCCAGCGGCACCTTTTCGCCCGGCTTGACCACAATGATATCGCCAACCGCGACCTCGTCGGGAAATACCTCCTCCACCTTACCGTCGCGCTCGACGTTTGCGGTGTCGGGACAGATCTCCATGAGCGAAGCGATCGCGTTTCTGCTCTTGCCCACCGCGATGCTCTGGAACAGCTCGCCTGTCTGATAAAGCAGCATGACCATGACAGCTTCCAGGTATTCGGGCTCCTGGTCGGGGAAAAGGCCGATCGAAAGCACGCCCACCGTGGCGACTGCCATGAGGAAATTCTCGTCAAACAGCTGACCGTGGAAAATGCCGCGCACAGCCTTCCACAAAATATCGTAACCAATGATAAAATACGGAACGAGATAGCAAAGCGCAGCCGCCCAATCGGGCAGATGCACGTGTCCGTGATTTTCTCCGAAATGACTGTGTCCGCCGATCAGAATATGGCAAAGCAGCAGCAAAGCAGCAGCCACGATGATGCGGACCAGTACCCTTTTCTGACTTTTTTTGAGCTTCATTACTTGATGATCACCTTGCAATCCGAGTCAACCTTCTTGACTACCTTGATAATCTGGGGAATGATCTCTTCAAACTTGTCCTCGTCGGCCTCCACGGTCAGTCTCTGTGCCATAAAGCTGACGCTGGCATAGGTCACGCCCTCGATCTTCTTGATGCCCTCTTCCATCTTGGCAGCGCAATGCGCGCAGTCCAAGTCTTCCATCTTAAATACCTTTTTCATAACACTTCTCCTTTCAAAGAGCATACTTTTCTGTTTAGCATTATACCCCAAATTGAAATTTTTGTCAAGAGAAAGTGCGATATTGCGAGATGAACGCGTAAACAAAGAGCATCGTGTAGGGGAAGATATCATCTTCCCGCCCGTAAACAGTTAATGAACGGAGCCTCCCGAACGCCAACCTCCCCACCGCAGGCGGGAAGGTAATACCTTCCCCTACATTTCTTATTTTCACAGCGTAGACATCCCCGCGAGCCCATCACAGCTCGGGACGTTCGCCGCTTGCGGCATGGCGGCCTCCCCTGCAGGATGGTGCTCTCTTGACATCCATTGAGAATCATGCTAAAATAAAAAAACAAAATATTTTCAAAATTTTTCAAAAAACGCCGAACTTTTCGGCAAAAATTGCGACTATATAGGTAGAAGAATCAAAAAGGAGGCTTCACACATGAAAAAACAACGCCTGAATATGCGCATCATTTGCTCCGTGCTGCTGTGCCTTTTGCTCTTCCCTATGCTATCGGGCTGTAGCCGTATTTTGCATGGAGAAAAAATCACCATATATCCTTGCTATTTCAACCGTGATGTAGAAGGCATGGATGCCAAAGTCATGGGCGATATCCTGACGCAGGCAGGGTACACATACCAAGGAGTTATACCCTCAGACGATCACACCACTTACGCCTATCGCGCTCCGGATTTTTCGGACGAGAACAAAAGGGCCATATTTGTTTTTGAATACACAAGTGCCGAAGCAGCCAAGCAAGTATATATCCAAGACGGCAGCTTGGACTTTATTATAGCAAGTGATCTGTTCATTGACAGAGAGCTCTACATAACGCGCCTTCGCATTTCAAATTGCGTCATCACCGCTATGGGAAATGCGCACGTAGAGCTGCTTTCCCTCTTGGATCTCGGAACTGTACAACCGCTTGAAGCAACCGAACGTCCATCCTCAGAGATGTACCGAGATTGCGAAACAGTGAATATCGAAAAAATCAAAGTCGCCATGGAAAAGGACGGATACCAATTCTATGCCGCCGGATTTTTGCAACCCAACGACGAGGAAGACGGCTACACCCAAGCCTACCTCATCGTATCCCCCGAGCAGGATCGTATGTATGCCTTTACGGGACAAGGTGAAAAGCCCAAGGGAACCCCCAGTGCCTACTCTGACGTAGTTCTTTTTCACAGACTGCAGGACGAACTGTTTAACGGTGTTGTAGGTGTACACGTCGTAGGATTTGAGGACGGCAACAGCATCATTTGCTACGGAGAGTCGTTCGAGGAGATCAAAGGATATTTTGAAAAATAAATCTCAGCCAAACAGAGAGGCGGGCGATCACATATTTCGGCTTTGCCGAAATTCTCGCCCCTACAACATAGTCCGTTGTGATTTCAATATATGAAAGTCATAACACAATCAGTCGTAGGGGCGATCAGTGATCGCCCGCCTTTCTCGAAAATTCTCTTTACAACCCCGGCAAAATATGGTATACTGAAGTATCAGACACGCGGAGGTGAAATATGCCCTACACCGTTTCGGATAAACTATACGCGCTTAACGTGGGCGACGTGCAAATGCACGGCGTCATAGACGACAAGCTGCGCCTTGTATGCGAGCAGACGCTCAAAAAGATCGACATGCATGCGCTGGCGGACTATTTCCGCTATCGTACCGACGCTTTTGCAACGGGTGAATTCTGGGGCAAGCTGATGCGTGCCGCCTGCATGACCTACGAATACACGCGCGACGAGCAGCTGCTTGTCGTCATCAAGACCGCGGTGGACGACCTGCTTTCCCTGCAGGACGCGGACGGAGATCTGAGCACCACCAAAAAACAGACGCAGCCCAAAGGGGCGTGCGGCAGCGATTTGTGGGAGCGCAAGTACGCCTTGATGGGTCTGCTTGCATACTACCGCGTATTTGGCGACGACCGTGCACTTGACGCTTGCCGCCGCATGGTGATCTACACAAACAGTCAAGTGGGTGCTGCGCCCAAGACGCCCATCACAGAGACAGGCTGGGCATTCTGCGGCATTGAATCCTCTTCCATTTTAGACCCGCTCATGCAGCTTTACGCCATCTGCGGCGAAGCATCTGCCATGGAGCTTGCACAGCATATTGTGGATACCGGCTGCTGTGCGCGCGAGCATCTGTTTGATGCCATCCGCGCAGGCAAAGATCCGTGGGAGATCGGAAATAACGGAGAGCCCAAAGAATCGATTGCCAAGGCTTACGAGATGATGTCCTGCTTTGAAGGGCTGCTTGGCTACTACGCCTGCACGGGCGACAAATCTGCTTTTGATACCGCAGTGCTCTTCTGGAATAAGGTGTATGATCAGGAAATCACGCTGCTTGGCTCGGGCGGTGCGGACGCACCGCGCAATCTCGGCCCGGGCACGGGTGAGCAATGGAATCTGACAAGACTCAATCAGACCAATCCCGATATTGATTTGATGATGGAGACCTGCGTGACCGTTTACTGGATGCGCCTTTGCTACCGTCTGCTTACCTTGACGGGCGAAGTAAAATACGCGGACGCCCTGGAGGTCAGCCTGTATAACGCCATCATCGGTGCGCTGCGACCCGACGGGCAGTTCTTTGAGTACTTCCCCAAGTTCAACGGCAGCCGCAATCCGCGCGTCAATTTCTCTTTTAATATAAAGGGCTTTGACCTTTCCTGCTGTACCGCAAACGGCCCGACCGGCCTATGTATGGCCCCCTATCTGTACGCCATGAAGACCGACGACGGCTGCGTGCTCAATCTTTATGAAAACGGCAGCTTTTGCGTGCCGCACGCGGGCGGCTGCGTGACCTTTGAAGTCACCTCCCGCTATCCCCTGCTGGGCTCTGCAACCGTCAAGGTAACCACATGTGACGTCGACCTGCCCATGACGCTCTCTCTGCGCGTGCCGGGCTTTGCAAGCGATTTTTACGCGATCTGCAACGGCGAGCTGATCCCCGGCACCCCCGGTACGTATCTGCCGCTGACGCGCGTATGGCACGAGGGCGACGAGATCACGGTGGCCTTTGACATACCGCTGATCTGCCACCCTGCACCGCACGGAGACAACCGCGCGGGGGACAAGTTCTGCGCCTTTACCTACGGCTCGATCCTGCTTGCCCGCGACAACCGCTACGATCCCGAGCCGCTTGCAGCCATCAAGAGCACGAGCGTGACCGATTGGCGCGTCAGCCCCTCGGACTGCGGCGGATTTTTGCGCGCCGAGGTACAGACCGAAAGCGATACGCTGACCTTGATCGACTACGCGTCGGCAGGCAACGACTGGAGCGAGCATTCCGCCTTTGCCTCCTGGATTCCCACCAAGTAATCAATATAAGGAGATTTGAATGAAAAGCCTCTCTCGCTTTTTAACGGCTATACTCGCCTCTTCTCTGCTTTGCACCTGCTTCATGCTGCCCTCCGCAGCAGAGCAGCCCAAGCAGACGAGCGAATATACGCAAGCCTTGATCGACAAGGGCTTCCCCGCATCGTATGCCCAGGCGTTGACCAAGCTGCATAATCTGCACCCCACCTGGGAGTTTGAGCCCCTGCTTATCTCCGAGATGAAGGAGCAATACACCTGGGAGTACGTGCTCGGGCAAGAGACTGACAATCCCAAGAGAAATCTCGTGG
Organism: Eubacteriales bacterium; assembly: GCA_045594705.1. GTDB lineage: Bacteria > Bacillota > Clostridia > Oscillospirales > CAG-272 > SVQP01. The sequence continues at coordinate 1,762 of JAZNZB010000062.1, read as the reverse complement.
GCAAGGACAGCAAGCTCTCGGCATACAGACACGCCACCAATACCGAGCTTTACGATTCGGGGTGGTATCAGGCCTCTTATGAAGCAGTTTCTTACTTTATGGATCCCGAGAATTTCCTCAATGAGAAGGATATCTTCATGTTCCAAAATCTGATGTACTCCGACGCTATCGGTTCAGAGGTGGTGGAGAGTGCACTTGCGGGCACATTTATGGCAGATGCCGTGCTTTACGACGACGTGACCTACGCATCATATCTTGTCGAGGTAGGCAAAGCCCTCAACGTCGATCCTTTGCACTTAGCCGCAAGACTGCGCCAGGAGCAGGGTGTTGGCGGAAACAGCCCATTGATCAAGGGCGCGTGCGGCAATAAGCTTTGGTATTATTACGACAATCAGATACAGACCGAGGACGGCAAGCAGATCTTAGCCCCTGCCTCGGGACATACGCAGGACTCGCTGACCGCCTACAACGGTCTTTACAATTATTTCAACATCGGTGCAGCCGGCACAGGCTACTTTGCCATCTATCTGGGTGCGATGAAGGAAGCGCAAAAGGGTACGCCGGAAATGGCCGAAGCATGGGGCGGAAGCGGTGCATGGGATACGCCCGCCAAGGCAATCTGGGGCGGTGCTTACAAGCTGACAAGCAAGTACGTCGGCGACTACCAGAACACCGTATATCTGCAGAAATTCAACGTTGACCCGCGCTCCTCGCGCAATTTCTGGGGTCAGTACATGCAAAACGTGGGCGCAGCCGTCAGCGAAGCGCGCACGGTATTCAATTCGCTTTACGCTATGGATTGCCTGGATCTGCCGCATCATTTTCTCATCCCTGTTTACAAGGGCAAGCCCGCGCAAAATCCCGATCCCGCAGAGGGCGCGTGCGACACCTATGCTCCTGCCGACTCCATGGTGAATCGCGAATGCAAGCTGACCTCTCCCATCTCTTCCGAGCCTGTTTTGAACGGGGTGATTTACCCAAGACAGCTGCAAATGGTAGAGGGTGAGCCAATCAAGATCAAAGCAAATGCCCATGCGTCGCTTGCCTTTGAGTCCTTTTACGCATCCGTCAACGGACAGCCCGCAGTGCAGCTTGACGCCGAGCACAGCATGGCGGCAACGCCGACCTTGATCGGCAAGGATGCCCCGGGCAGATATCCCAATACCCTTTCCTTTGATTGCTCGACGCTTGCTCCCGGTGACTACACCATCTGTATTTACGGTCGCCTTGCCAACCCGGACAAGGCATGTCCCAATTACCTGTTGGCCGTGGTCAGCATGCACGTGGTAGCCGCACCCGAGACCACTGAGAAAGCCACCACCGAGGCTGAAACAACGCCGCCCGAGCAAACAACAAGTGAGCCGGAAACGTCTGCTCCTGCACAAACGCAACCAACACCGCAAGTGCCGCAGCAGGCCCCCGAGCAAAGCGGGTGTAAGGCAACGGCTTCTGTGCTCTTCCCTTTGCTGTTGTTGCTTGGCGCATGGGGATTCAAAAGGAAAAAGTAAAAAGAAAATAACAGCCCCATGGGGAGATACTCCAAGCGGAGTATCTCCCCAGTTCTATTCGCCTGCGGCGAGTGATATTGCCTTTGGCAGTGATATTCGCCTATGGCGAGTGATATTTGCTTCGCAAGTTTTGGAGGCGAATAGAATATCACTGAAGCCGCAAGGCTTCAATATCACTATCGCAGCAGCGATAATATCACTCCGACGCAGTCGGAATATCACTCATATAGCAAAAAGAGAGAGCTTTGCGAAAT
>JAZNZB010000061.1:0-2579 GCA_045594705.1 Eubacteriales bacterium | reverse complement strand
GAATAGAATATCACTGAAGCCGCAAGGCTTCAATATCACTATCGCAGCAGCGATAATATCACTCCGACGCAGTCGGAATATCACTCATATAGCAAAAAGAGAGAGCTTTGCGAAATATCTTTTCGCATTACTCTCTCTTTTTACCGCTAATTTCGCAGCCCCATGGGGCTGTTTTTCTTATTTGATCAATCCGCTAAGCCATAATGGCGCAGCAGATCGGAGAGCTCGCGCCTTTGCGCAGAGAGCATGGGGCAGAGCGGCAGACGGAATTCCTCGCGGCAAAGCCCCATCATGGCGCACATGGTCTTGATGGGGATGGGATTGACCACTGCCATGGAGGCGTCCATCAGCGCAAGCGCGCCAAGCTGCGCACGGGAAGCGGCGTCAACATTACCCGAAAAGTAAGCGTGGCAGAGCGAGTGCATGACGGCAGGAATGATATTGCCCACCACCGAAATCACGCCCGCAGCCCCCAGCGAGAGCAGGGGGAGCGTGAGATTGTCGCAGCCCGAGTAGAGCGGCAGCGCGTTACCGCAAGCGGCCATAATGCGTGCAGCAAGCCCAAGATCGCCCGAGGCTTCCTTGATGCCACAGATATTGGGGTGCGTGCTCAGCGTGACGCAGACCTCGGGGGAGAGCGAGCAGCCTGTGCGGGCGGGCACGTTGTAGAGAATGATAGGCTTTTCCGAGGCCTCCGCAATGTGTGCATAATGCAGCTCCATGCCGCGCGGCGTGGCCTTGTTATAGTAGGGGGTCACGCAAAGCAAGCCGTCGCAGCCGGTGCGGCTGATCATGCGCGCCAAGTGGCAAGCGTGTGCGGTGTCGCTTGAGCCTGCGCCGCCAATGACAGGCACGCGCCCGCCCGTCACCTGTACGGCGCAGGAGCAAAGCGCGGCCTGCTCCTCGGGGGAGAGCGTGGAGGCCTCGCCCGTCGTGCCCGCCACCACCAAAGCGTCCGCACCGCCGCGGATGTTGGTTTCAATCAGATTTGCAAAGCTGTCAAAATCTATTTTGCCGTCCGAGAACGGCGTGATCAGAGCGGTCGCACTGCCGCGAAAGAGTAAAGAGTCAGAAGCGTTCATGCAAAAAGTCCTCCGTGCTTGTGATTTTTCAAAAAAGAGTTGAAAAAGGGAACAAGTTATAGTATAATGTATCCTGTATAGGTGTGGTCACTTCGCACCTATATGACAGTATATGACAGATTTTTCGGAAGGACCATATAGCGCGAAGGTTTACGTTATATTTTTTATATGTACTCACTCGCGCTTTAAACTTCACCTAAAAATGGGTCCCAACCCATTTTTGGAGCAAAGCTCCACGGTGAAGTTTGCATTACTTTTTGAGCCGCCAGAAGCGGCATGGAGAATAATTATGAGCGTTATTATCAACAAAAAAGCCCCCACCGATCTGAAGACTGCGGACTTTTATTACGATCTGCCCGAGCGACTGATCGCCCAGCACCCCGCCGAGGTGCGCGACGGCTCGCGATTGATGGTACTCAACCGTGAAAAGGGCACGATCGAGCATAAGCATTTTTACGATATCATTGACTATCTGCGCCCCGAGGACGTGCTGGTCATCAACGATTCCAAGGTCATTCCCGCGCGTCTGTACGGTCACGTGGCTGGCAGGGAAGAAGCGAATATTGAGCTGTTGCTTTTGCGTCAGAGAGAGCTTGACACCTGGGAATGCCTGGTCAAGCCGGGCAAACGCGCCAAGATCGGCATGGAGCTGGTGTTTGGCGAGGGCATGCTCTGCGGAAAGGTAACCGAGATCACCGAGGAGGGCAACCGTCTGATCGCGTTTGACTATGACCGCGAGGCGCACGCCAACATTTATGACGTGCTGCACAAGGTGGGCATTCTGCCTCTGCCGCCGTATATTACCGAAAAGCCCAAGGATCAGAGCAGATACCAGACGGTATATGCGCGCGAGGAAGGCTCGGCGGCAGCACCCACTGCGGGGTTGCATTTCACGCCCGAGCTGCTGCAAAAGATCCGTGATAAGGGCGTGGCCATCGCACCCGTCATGCTGCACGTGGGGCTTGGTACGTTCAGACCCGTCAAGGCAGAGAGACTGGATGAGCACGTCATGCACACCGAGTTCATTTCGGTCAGCCAGGAGAGCGCGGACATCATCAACGAGCGTCGCGCCAAGGGTGGCAGAGTCATCTGCGTGGGCACCACGTCCTGCAGGACCTTGGAGAGCGTTGCGCTTGAGGACGGCACCATCCCCGCTATTTCGGGAGATACTGGCATTTTCATCTATCCCGGCTACAAATTCAAGGCCATGGATGCGCTGATCACCAATTTCCACCTGCCAGAAAGCACGCTCATCATGCTGGTCTCGGCCTTCTATGACAAGGATAAGGTCATGGAGGCGTATAAAACCGCGGTGGAGCAGGAGTATCGTTTCTTCTCGTTCGGCGACGCGATGCTGATTGAATAAGAAGCTACTGCAGGGGCGAATATGCGAACCGTCCATCCGTAGGGGGCGACGTCCTCGACGCCCCGGGTAAACACAAGCAATCTTTTGTAGGGACCGGCCTCCCGGACGGTCCGTTTGAGAAGTTAGTTTGT
>JAZNZB010000060.1:0-18627 GCA_045594705.1 Eubacteriales bacterium | reverse complement strand
TTGTTTTGAATAATCAAATGTCAGTTTGCGCCGAGCAGACGGATATAAACGAACGCGAAATTTTCGTGTATGCGTTCCGCCATGGCGCAAGGATTGCCATCGAGGTTCTCTTCCCCGCAAGTAACGATTAAAAGTCAACCGACGTCTGCGTTCCTCACACCACAAACCGCGGGGGCCATTTTTAAGTAAAAATTTATGTTTTACACCTCATTTTTGCAAGGGACACCCCACTTATCTAAAAAACTACACCCCACGGAACAGCTGACACCCCAATTTTTCAGCAGTTACACCTCAAAATATGAACAAAACTGACCAAAAATTGCTCAAAGGTCTTTCTATCAATTTCTTAGTGGCAATCCATATAAGGGGAACACAGTTCCCCTTATTTTTTTGGTCGGAGTGACAGGATTCGAACCTGCGACCTCTTTTCTTAGGGAAGCATCGTTCAAAAGTTGGGAGATTATGAGATTCTGAATGTTACAAATGTTACATTTTGGGTGTTCTTTTCCCAAAACAGGTGAGAATTTCTACATTATTAAGTGAATATCCATAAAAAATTGATAATATTTTCAAAAAATATATCTTGGCAAGAGCGAAGAAATGTTGTATAATGTAAAATGGCTTTGTATGCCGAAACGTTTAGATGACAAGATAGGAGTTATGCTTGTGAAAAGAACGCTCGCTGATCTGCAGGAATATGTCCGGGAAATATCAACTGCTTATGAGAGCAGAGACGCCTACAGATATATTGAAGGTGACAGTGTTGTCAGAAAAACATACAAAACATTCGGAAGCGATATTTTTGCGCTTGCCTCCTATTTGACGGAGCGCGGCTGGCACAAAAAGCATATCGCGATTATCGGCTCGTCCAGTTATGCATGGGTGGTGACCTTTTTAGGCATTGCGTGCAGTGACAACGTGGTCATTCCGATCGATAAGATGCTCTCAACAGAGGAGATGTTGGGCCTTTTGGTCATGGGCGACGTGGATGCAGTCTTTTTGTCCGATGAGTTTTCACCTATGATTGAGAATATTGAGCGCGCGGACAATCGCGTGACCGAGATCATCAATTTCTCAAGTGAGCAATATCAGCGTATTCTTGAGACCAAGCACGTGCCGCTGCCCAGGATCGATCCGGATGCCATGGCGGAGATCTTATTCACCTCGGGCACGACGGGCGTCAGCAAGGGCGTCATGATCAGTCAGAAGAGCATCGTGGCCAATATTGCCGATATTTATCGCATGGATTTCGGCCGTGGGATCAAGTATCCCATTGTCATGTCGGTGCTTCCCATTCACCATACCTTTGAGTTGACGGTGGACAATCTGGGTGTGCTGTATTGCGGCGCAACCGTTTGCATCAACGATAAGCTTGAGAATATCGTGGCCAATCTGGGCAAATTCAAGCCTGCAGTCATTCTGGTCGTGCCTGCGATCGCCGAGGTCTTTTACAAAAAGGTCATGGAAGGCATTTCCACCGGGGCAAACAAGCGCAAGATCGGCTTTGCCAGAAAGCTCAACCGTCTGCTTGGTCGCTTTGGCATTGATGCAAGACGTGTGCTCTATAAGAGCCTGCTCAAAAAATTCGGCGGCAACCTCTCCCGCGTCATTGTAGGCGGTGCTGCATTGCGCTCCGAGATCGCCCAAACCTTTGAGGAGTTTGGTGTGAGCATGTATCAGGGCTACGGTATGACCGAGTGCGCACCGCTGATCTCAGCCAACTATCCCGGTATTAACCGTCATGGCTCGGTGGGCAAGCCGGTCAATTACATGGACGTCAAGATCGAGGATGGCGAGATCCTGACCCGAGGCGATGGGGTGATGCTCGGGTATTATAAAAACGAAGAGGCTACGCGCGAGGCCGTGACTGAGGACGGTTGGCTGCGCACGGGAGACCTTGGATACTTTGACCGCGACGGATATCTGTATATCACCGGCCGTTCCAAGAATCTGATCATTCTGGATAACGGCAAGAATATATATCCCGAGGAGCTGGAGGCACACCTGGCAGTCATTCCCGGCATCAAGGAGATCATGGTGTACGAAAGCCGCGGCAAGCTTTGTGCGGCCATTCAGCCCACAGATATCAACGATAAGTGCTTGCTCAAGGACATCAAGGGCGGCATCAAAAAGTATAATAACGAAGCACCGCCCTATAAGAGAATCGTTTCGTACGATTTTATTGCTAGGGATTTCCCCAAGACTACCTCACTGAAGATCAAGCGCAAGGAAGCGATCAAGATGGTCAGTGAGTTGGTTTGCAAAAAGACGGTGGAGAACGTGCCTCCCACAACGCCCGAGCAGATCAAGATTGTCGCAGCCTTTGAAAAGATCCTTGGCTGTAAGAACGTGGGAATCAAGGATGATTTCTTTGATCTGGGCGGTGACAGTCTGGCGGCTTTGGAGGTGGGCGCACTGATCGGTGTGCCTGCGCAGGAGCTGTACGATCATCCCACGGCCGAGCAGCTCGAGCAGGTGCTCATGGCGGTCAAGGATAAGGAATCGGGTGAGCAGAGCAAGATCGATATCAACGAGTTGATCCGTCATAATTCCAATCAGCTGCACGATGCAGAGATCAAATACGTCATGCTCACGGGTGCTACGGGCTATCTTGGCTCTCATATTCTGCACGAGCTGATGCGCCGCAAGATGTCGGTCATCTGTCTTGTGCGTAACGAGCAAAAGCTCAAGGATACGCTGAAATATTATTTCCCGCGCGAGCACGAGTATTTTGCGTATAAGGTCATTCTCGGAGATATTGCCGAGCCCATGCTGGGACTTGACGAGCAAAACTATCAGGCTCTTGCTAAAAAGGTGGACATGGTCATCCATACCGCCGCCAACGTCAGCCACGCGGGCAATTATGCGGATTTTGAACGCACCAACGTGCAGGGCACGCAGAACGTGATCGATTTCTGCCGTCTGGCAGGTGCTGTGCTGCAGCATACCTCCACTGCCAGTGTACACGGTGCGGGTACTGTGGCGCAGAACAATCCCGACGCAAAGTTTGACGAGTTCAGCCTGGATATTGGCCAGGAATATTCGCAGAACGTATACATTCACTCCAAGTATAAGGCAGAGGAAGCGGTGCTGCTTGCAAGAGAAGAGGGGCTGGAGGCCAACATTTTCCGTATCGGTAACCTGACCTGGAGAATGAAGGACGGCGTGTTCCAGAAGAATGCGCAGGATAACGGCTTTATCGGACGCTACAAGGGCCTTATGAAGGTAGGCGTTTACAGTAAAGAGATCGCGGAATATCCCATTGACTTCACACCCGTGGACGAATGTGCCGATGCTTACGTCAGACTTTCACTGAGTAATCGCGTCAACAACATCTACAATTTGTATAACCCTCATCTGTTCACCATCAACACTCTGGCCAAGAAAACGTTCCGCAGCATCAAGCAGGTGAGAAGCGAGATCTTTGAAAAGTCGCTCAAGGAGCTGATCACCGATAAAGAGGTTGCCGTGCTGTCCTTCTACAGTGCCATTGCATCCTCGTCTGCCAACGTGCCCATCAGCAATGAATATACGGTGGCTGAGCTTGGGAAGCTGGGCTTCAAGTGGTCCAAGATCAATCTCAGATATCTGAGCTATATGAAAAAAATCAAGTAAGGAACAAGAAAAAACGCATATGAGAATAGGTATTGATATCGGTTCAACCACCATCAAGTGTGTTGTGCTGGATGATAACGGGAATCTGATCCATAAGAGCTATGAGCGACATTTCGCCATGATCAAGGAAAAGACCCGCGAGGTCATCAAAGGACTGATCGATAAATTCAATATTACCGAACCTGTGATCTGCGCCGTGTCCGGCTCTGCGGGCATGGGTCTTGCAGAGCGCGCCGGTGTCCCGTTCGTGCAGGAGGTGTATGCCACCAAGGTCGCCATCAGCCACCGTCTGCCCCAGACAGACGTGGTCATTGAGCTGGGCGGCGAGGATGCAAAGATCCTGTTTTTAAAGGGGAACCTCGAGGTTCGTATGAACGGCACCTGTGCCGGCGGTACGGGCGCGTTTGCCGACCAAATGGCGTCTTTGATGCAGATCGAGACCGGCGAGATGAATGAGCTTGCCAAGAACTATGAGAAGATCTATTCGATCGCCTCGCGCTGCGGCGTGTTTGCCAAGACCGACATTCAACCGCTACTCAACCAGGGCGCAAGAAAAGAGGACATCTCAGCAAGTATTTTTTATGCCATTGTCAACCAGACCATCACGGGTCTTGCACAGGGTCACCCCATCGAGGGCAACGTGGTATATCTGGGCGGCCCTCTGACCTTCTTGTCCGAGCTGCGCGCAGCCTTTGACAAGACCCTGAACTGCACGGGCACCTGCCCCGAGGATTCCTTGGTATTCGTTGCGCTGGGTGCGGCATATTACGCACAGGACAAGGTGGACCTTGCCAAGGCTTACGAGATCATCGGAGAAAAGGCGGATTCACTGACCGATTCCTCGCTGCGTCCTCTGTTTGCAAGCAGAGAAGAGTATGACGCCTTCATGGCACGTCACGCATCTCACAGCGTGCCCCGTAAGGAGGGCATGGAGTACGAGGGTGATGCTTATCTTGGCATTGACTCCGGCTCGACCACGCTTAAGGTGGTGCTGACCGATACCGAGGGCTCGATCATTTATTCCAAGTACCAATCCAATCAGGGTAAGCCGCTTGACGTGGTCAAGGACACCTTGATCGAAATGTATGAAAAGTACCCGAACGTGAGAATCGTTTCGTCCGCAGTTACGGGATATGGCGAGGACATGATGCGCGCCGCGCTGGGCATTGACGTGGGCGTGGTGGAGACCGTTGCGCACTTTACAGCGGCCAAGTATTTCATGCCCGACGTGGAATTTATCATTGACATCGGCGGCCAGGATATGAAGTGCTTCAAGATCCGTAACGGCGCGATCGATAACATCTTCCTCAACGAGGCCTGCTCCTCGGGCTGTGGCTCATTTTTGCAGACCTTTGCAAATTCCATGGGCTATCCCATCGATGAGTTTGCAAATCTCGGATTGTTTGGCGAAAAGCCGGTCGACCTTGGTTCGCGCTGCACCGTGTTTATGAATTCCTCGGTCAAGCAGGCGCAAAAGGAGGGCGTGAGCGTGGAGAATATCTCTGCGGGCCTTTCGATCAGTGTGGTCAAAAACGCCATTTATAAGGTCATTCGCGTGCACTCTGCCGACGAGCTTGGCAAAAAGATCGTGGTGCAGGGCGGTACGTTCCTCAATAACGCCGTGCTGCGTGCCTTTGAGCAGGAGATCGGCGTGGAGGTCATCAGACCCGACATCGCGGGCATGATGGGCGCGTTTGGAGCTGCGCTGTATGCAAAGCAGCTGCATAAGGGCAATGAGTCCTCCACCATCCTCTCTTACGAGGATATGAAAAAGTTCACATATTCGATCAAGAGCGTGACCTGCAACGGCTGTAACAACCGCTGCGCACTGACCGTCAACGATTTCGGCGGCGGACGCAGATTCATCGGCGGTAACAGGTGCGAAAAGCCTGTGACCAACAAGGCGCAGGACGATTCTCTTAATTTGTATGAATATAAGCTGGCAGCTCTGGCAGCCATTCCCGAGGGCGAGGGCTCACGCGGTACGATCGGCTTGCCCATGGCGCTGAACGTGTATGAAATGTATCCGTTTTGGAGCGCCTTGTTCAGAGACCTGGGCTTTACGGTCAAAATGAGCGGATTTTCCAACAGAAAGCTGTATCTTAAAGGGCAGGGAACCATTCCGTCCGATACGGTCTGCTTCCCCGCGAAAATGGTGCACGGACATATCCAGCAGCTGATCGAGATGGGCGTGGACGCCATCTTCTATCCCTGCATGACCTATAACTTCAACGAGGGCAAGGCCAAGAACTGCTTTAACTGCGCGGTCATCGCGGGATACCCCGAGGTCATTGAGGCAAATACGCTCAATTTCGGCAAGATCAAGTATATCAACGAATACGTAGGCCCGCACGAGCGCAGCAAGTTCCCCGCACGCTTTGCAAAGGTGCTGCAAAAGCACTTTGAGGGCATTGACGCAAAGGCGGTCAAGGCGGCATGCAAGAAGGCATACGACGCATACGACGCTTACATGGCAGACGTGCGCGAGCAAGGTGCAAAGATCGTCGCCGAGGCCAGAGCCCGGGGCAAAAAGATCATCGTGCTTGCGGGTAGACCCTACCACGCAGATCCCGAGATCAATCACGGCATTCATAAGCTGATCTGTGCGCTTGGATTTGCGGTGGTGTCCGAGGACGCGGTGGCCGCCATGGCACCCGATTTCAAGGTCAATCTGCTTTCTCAGTGGACCTATCACCAAAGACTTTTCTCGGCTGCCAAGTACGTCACGTCGCAGGACGATATGTATTTGGTGCATCTGGTATCGTTTGGCTGCGGGCTTGACGCGCTGACCACCGACGAGGTGCGCGCGATACTGGAGCACGACGGAAATCTTTATACGCAGATCAAGATCGATGAGGTCACCAACCTCGGCGCGATCAAGATCCGCCTGCGCAGCCTGATCGCTGCGATCGAGCAGCAGAAGGGAGGGGAAGCGTGATGAAGCAACAGGGACATTACCGTGAGCGCGTGAAATTTACGCGCAAGATGAAAAAGGACTATACCATTCTGACGCCCAGCATGGCGCCCATCCACTTCAAAATTCTGCGCCCCATTCTGCAGCGCGAGGGATACAGCATTGATATCATGGAAAACGATGGTCCCGAGGTGCTGCAAATGGCACTCAAGTACGTCAATAACGACATGTGCTATCCCGCCATGCTGACCACGGGTCAGATGCTTGCCACCATGAAGAGCGGCAAGTATGACCCCGATAAGGTGGCCATGATCATCACCCAGTCGGGCGGCGGCTGCCGTGACAGTAACTATATCAACCTGATGCGCAAGGCGTTCGAGAAGGCGGGATACGGCCACGTGCCCTTTATCTCGGCCAACGTGTGGCTCATGGAGCTCAATCCGGGTGGCCTGCTCAGTCCGTTCGGCCTGCTCATGGCAGTTGCGGGGCTGATTTACGGTGACCTTGTCATGATTCTTTCCAATCAGGTGCGCCCCTATGAGGTCAACCCCGGCGAGACAGATGCCATGGTAGACAAGTGGGCAACCAAGCTGGGGCAGGGCTTTGCCAAGGGTCGCGGCTACATGCCGTGGACGATCAAGAAAAACCTGCGTGCCATCGTGGAAGATTTTGCATCCATTGAGACCCGTAAGACCCCCAAGGTCAAGGTTGCGGTCATCGGTGAGCTGTATCTCAAGTATTCCGCGCCCGGCAATAACCATCTGGAAAAGTTCCTTGCAGAGCAGGATTGCGAGGTCTACGTGCCCAGTATTTTGAGTTTTGGTATCTACAAGACCAACGGTGCCTTGGAGGATCTGCGCCTGTACGGCGGCAAGCCGATCAAGCGATTGATTCTGGAGGTTGCCATGAAGTACATGTTCTGGATGGAGGATATTCTGATCTCGGCCATCGAGCAGAATTCCAAGTTCGTACCGCCCGAGCGCGTGGGTGACCTCAAAAAGAGAGCCGAGGGCGTCATCAGCGTGGGCAACAGCATGGGCGAGGGCTGGTACCTTGCTGCGGAAATGCTGGAGTTTGCGGATCACGGATATGAGAATATCGTGATCGTACAGCCGTTTGGCTGCCTGCCTTGCCACGTAGCAGCCAAGGGCATGATCAATAAGGTCAGACGCCTTGACCCGCGTCTCAACGTGGTCGACATCGAGTACGACCCGGGTGCAACAAAGGTCAACCAGGAGAACAGAATCAAGCTTATGCTTGTCGTGGCAAAGGAAAAGTTGCAATAAATGCTGAATTGCGGCAACGATATAAAGATGAAAACCCTTGCGTTTGCAAGGGTTTTCTGTTTTTTCTATGAGATTTTTATCCAACGGGCAGAAAATCGCTGATGACGTTATATACAGCACGCTGATCCTCTTCGGAGAGCTGTGCGTGCCAGTTGCCGATCATGACGCGGCCGGTGGGAGCTTCGTAACGGATCTTGTATCCGTTGATCATAAAGACGGAAAGGAACAGGAAGTCCTCCGTGTCCTCGCCGGTAGAGTCGCTGTCATAGGCGTAATATTCGGCGTTTTCGAAGATCTGTCGCAGCACGGCCTGATGCTCATCGGTTAAGGAAGAGCAAGGCGTGATGTTGTCGGCTAAGATCATGCGGCAGGTACCGCCACGGAAATCGGGGGCGATATAGGTAAAGCGTGCAAAGCACGTGGTGCCGTCCGCATCGGTGATCAGTGCCTTGTTTTGTCCGTCTTCGATGGCAAACATGGTCGCATCCGTCAGGGATACGTCACCCATGACCACGTTTGCACAGTCGCCAAGTCGCTCACCGCCGCCGCCCGGAAGAACGGTATCCTTGTAGAGCTGATCGACCTTGTCGTTATGGCCGTAGTATTCGCCTTTGTAGTAAACGACCGAGTCGCTGATGCTTTGACGGATATTGAGCATTGCCACGTGCAGTGCGTCCGTACAATCCTCGGTGTAGGAGTCGGCATAGAGATAGCGGCTGTCGGTAAAGAACGTGCCGTTTGCATAAGACACGGTCGTGCCGTCGCATTCCAATACCAGCTCGGGGGTTTGGGTGATCTGACCGTCATACCAGTCATCGGTGTTCAGAACCGAGAGCAAATGCGTCGCCACGCTCGGCGGGATGGCATATCCCGCGTCCTCGCCGCCAAGCCGAATGCTTGCAAATTGCGGCTGATAGATGCTTTTGGTGAGGATGGCATCCACAAATTGCTTATCCTCGCCGCCAAGCACCGTAAAGGAATTGTCCACGGTAAGGATGCCGCTTGCGGGATCGTAGCCGCACTCCTTTGAGCCAACGCGCAGGCCGTATGCGGGTGTGGTCAAGGCAGAGCTCTGCGTCCAGACGCTGCGATTGAGAATGATGAGCATGTGACCGACGTCATCGCTGTCAAACAGTCTGACAAAGGGCTCGGCCTCGACGCCGGGGGCAAGCTGCTCCCAATATTGGATCGGGCCGTTTAAAAAGAACGGGAAGTCTTGTTTGATCCTGCCCATCTCGGCATTCTGCTCGCTTGTGGCCTCGAAGTAACGGTTGTTTGCAACGAAATAGCCCTCGGTGTAATATACGTTGGCATTTCCGATTTTGATATAGGGCTCAAAGCGGTAGTCGGTATAGAGCGGCAGTCCATTGAGCCATTCCGCACTGTCCAGCACCTCCTGCAGCCATGCGGTTTGCTCGGGCGTAAAGGTCCAGTTGACCTTGTAGCCCCCGTATCTAACGTAGCGTGCAGGCTCCAGAGTGGATAGCTCCATGCTGCTTTGCACGGTGAAATACTCATATGCATAGTCGGGTGAGTAGTAAAGGGAAAGGCAGTATTCCGCGTTGCTCACAGAGGTGAGCGCTGCGCCTTGCTTGTACTGAATGGCAAAGCACCCGGTATCCTGCTGATAGTCTAAATAGAGGCTGTGCGTGCCGTCAGCGAACAGCAGCACCGTGCCTTTCCCGGCAAGCAGGTCCTCGGCAGTATTTTTGTCAAATCCGATCTGCAGGAGTGCTTCTTGCAAGGAGTGCTCGGTGGTGATGCCGCAGGGGAGTATCATGCCATCGGGCATTGCCGATGCGGCATAAAAGGAGCGATATTTGGTTACATGCTCTTGCGAAGCATCTCGGAAGTGGAAGTAAGTGAACAGATCGGAAGCATAATCTTTGCCGTCAAAGCCCTCGGGATATTCGCCGGGAACAAAGCTCATGATCTTAAACATGCCCTTGCCCTCGTAGGTCAGCTGCTCCACGGCCGCTTTGAATGCAGAGGCATCTGCCGTATCAAAGCCGTAGGTGTGCAAAAACTGCGTAAAGCTGTCAGCCGAAACAGAGGTGCTGTTCGATGCAAGGATCTGCACCGCATTCGCATAGGTGTGGGAGTATTCCCCAAAAGAAAGCTCCAGGTCGTAAGTGCCGGGCGTCGCCTTGGATAGATCAAAGGTATAATACAGGCTCTTGCTTTGCCCCGGGGCAAGATTGACCTTGGTGATATCCTTGCTGTCTTCGGACAAGGTGGGGTATATCATCTCTTCGTTATAGACCGTGGAATCAAGCCGCAGCGCCGTGCTCCATTGCATGACGGCACATTCGATTTCGTGATCCGATACGTTGGTCAGGGTCACGGATAAGGGAAGTGCCGAGCCCGCATACACTCTTGTGGGCAGCGTGGGCAGGTCGTGCGAAAATTCCAGTACGACGGCATCCGGGAAGGCAAATGAGATCTGCTCCTCGGAAATGTCGTAATATTGCGCAAAGGTCTTTTGCAAGGAGTCAAGCAGGCTTTGGAGATCGGGATGATCACGCAGAGCGGCCGAGAGCGTCATGACGATCTGTCGGTCGGCGGGATTCTCTTCGGCAGATGCGACGTTGATCAACGTGTGTTCTGCGCCAAGCCCATTGAGGTGCTGCCAGGTAAGGAACACGTTTTGCTCGGTGAGCGGCAGCAGTACGCTTTGCCGCTTGATCTTGCCGTCCTCTGTATAGTAGATTTGTGCTATCTTGTTTGCGTTTTCGTGCTTGGGAATTTCGTAGTCTAAATCATAGGTCTTGGGGAAGAATGCAATGGCCGCCACCGAAAGCAGAGTGGAAAGCACCAGCAAGGCTGCCACGATCGCGATCACAGTGCGTCGAAATCTTGGCTTGCTTGTTGCGGGGACAGGGGCTTCGGCTTCTGCGATCAAAGCAGGATCAATCGAGCCCAAAAGCTCGGTAAGCTTGCGTTCTGTCATAGTGCGTAGCCCTCCTTTTCGAGATACTCACGCAGCTTTGTGCGTGTACGGGACAAAATGATCTTGACGTTTGATACCCCCAAGCCAAATCGCTTGGCAATGGCTTTGATCTCGTCAAAATGGTAATAGCGGCGAATGAATACGCTGCGCTCGCGCTTGGGCAGAGACCAGAGAAAATGATCAATGGCGACAACGATTTCCCGCTCCTCTGTTTGCGTGGCAGGGTCGGTGTCCGAAGCGGCGATCTCACCGATTTCCTCAAGAGCCACAGTAAGCGAGTCTCGTCGGTTGTTGCTGCGGTATTTGTCAAGACTGACGTGCCGTGTGATGCTGCCTACGAATTGCTGCAGATAACTCGGACGTGCGGGGGGAATGGCGTTCCAAGTGCGCAACCAGGTGTCGTTGAGACATTCCTCGGAATCCTGCAGGTTGTGCAGGATTCTTTGCGCAATGCTCATGCAATATGCGCCGTATTTTTGTGAAGTCTCTGTAATGGCTCGCTCATCGCGTGCGAAGTAGAGGTCTATGATGTCACGGTCCTGCATGATATCACTCCTTTCGATCGGAATATGTGGTGCTCTATTATATATGTCGAAAAAATTCTCTCCCTGGTTACAACATTTTACCATGTTTTTAAAAAAAGTGCAAGAGAGGGCAGAAGAATGGACGGGAAGAGCCCCTGCATTTGCATCATGAGCGATAAAAAAGACCCGCCCGCGGCATTTGCCGCGAGCGGGAACGATGGGTTATCCGATTTTGGAGCATTGCTCTAAAAGCTCCAGAAGCTTGGCTTGATCCTGCTCCGAGATGTACATCTTCCAATGACCGATCCTTGCCTTTCCCGATGCGGGATCGTACTCGATCGTGTAATCATTGACCTTGAAGACCGTGTTGTACGTAACAGTGGAGTCCGAATCGGCGTCGCCTGTGGTGTAGCCCCGGATCTCGGCTCTGCTGAATACCTCGCGTACCAACGACAATTTTTCATCGCTGAGCTGAAGGACACGATTGGTATAGGGGCTTTTTTGCAGCAATACGATGCTCTCATTGAATTCGGGAGCGATTTTGGTGAATTTTTCAAAGTAAACGCCGCTTTCGGTCACAAGATACTCGTCATACGCCTCAAAGTGCGTGCCGCTCATGCCGGGATAATCGGGGGCGGAGCTGACGGCCGGTTGATATCCCACGATCAGCGCGTGCGTGCCTATGGTCAGATCGCCTTGGCCCGTGTATCCGGCAGCGTCTTGAAGAGTGCGATCCACTTCCGCATTGTGGCCGTAATATTCTCCCGCGTAATACAGTATGCCGTCATAGTTGCCGGCACCCAGCCGGGTGATCGCTTCCAGCAGCGCGTCCGTGCAATCTCTTGTGTAGCCGTCCGCAATCCAATAATAGCCTTGGGTAAAGAATAGACCGTTTGCATAATGAACCTTGATGCCGTCACAATCGAACGTCAATTCGGGGCTTTGGTTGATTGCCGAGTGCATTTTCCAGGATTGACTGTTGAACACGTTGGCAAAGTGTGCGGCAAGCTCCGGAAGCATGATGCAGTCGGAGGATGCATTGTCCAGAGTGACTTGTTCGAAAACGGGCTGATACACGCCACCGTCCTTGACCGTGATGCCGATCTTGCAAAGGCGTTGTTCCTTGCCTGAAAAGTACAGGACAAGTTCGCTCTCATAGCCGGGGGACAGATCGCTGGAGAATGCGTTTCGACCGCGTTTATACGTAATGGTGTAGTATCCGTCCGGTTGATACGTCAATAAAAGGTCGCGTTCATATGCTGTTGCAAGCCAATATCCCTTGTGTGGGGATTCTAAAGCCAGGGCGTCCATAATGAATCCCTGCGCTTCTGCCTGCGTCACGATTTTTTCGATTGCTGCGCTCAGCGTATCCCCGGCGGCAATGCCATAGGGCAGAGTCATACCGTCCGGAATGGTAGAGATTTCAAAATGGTTCTCGTAGGTTTGAATGAATTTGTTTTCCGTATATTGCGAATAGCTGTAAGAAGCTTGGTCGTGCTCCCAGCGCTCTCCTTGGTATCCGGGAGCCAATTTAAGGTCCATCTCGGTCATCAGGTCAAATACGCCCACACCGTTTTGGGTGCATTGCATCACGCCCTGCTTGAATTCCGAGGGAACAGCCGATGAAAAACCGTAGTTTTCCATGAATTGACTGAATTCGTTCATGATAGCTGCGGAAAAAGCAGGCCCGATGACCTCTATTTCATCGACAAACAAAACTTCCACATTCGCCTCGGGCATGCCGTAATAGCGCGCAAAGGTCTTTTGCAAGGAGCTTAACAGTACCTCGGCGTCGGGGTGAGAACGCAGCGCGGGTGAAAGAATGAGCGTTGCGTGCTTGTTTTGCGCCTCGTCGACAGAAAAATCCGCGTCATACAGCACCGCGTCCTCGCCAAGGCCGCAGAAGTGCGCCCAAGTCAGGAATACGTTGGAGGCATCGCCCGGCAGGTGCACGTATTCGCGCTTTTGCTTGCCGTTTTCGGTCACGTACCAGATCCACACGTTGCGCTCCTTGAACGCGGTCTCAGCGCCGCTTTCGGGAGAGGTGGCGTAGTCAAGATCGGGTGTGATGGGAATAAAGGGAGCAACGACGGCCAAGGATGCAAGCAAAGCTGCCAGCACGGCTGCCACGAGGGCGACTTTGAAGATGGGCTTGCGTCTTGCGGGTACGCGCTGCTCGGCACGTGCTACAAGCTCGGGGTCAATGCCGCCAAGCAAATGGGCAAATTCATGCTCGTTCATATAGTCCAGCCCTCCTTTTCCAAGTATGCGCGCAGCTTTCCTCTGGTGCGCGACAGAATCTTTTTGACGTTTGCCTCGCGAAGTCCGTACCGCTTGGCAATCTGCTTGATCGCATCCATGTGGTAGTAGCGGCGAATGAAAATATTGCATTCGCGCTCGGGCAGCGCCCAGAGAAAGCGGTCGATGGCCATAAGCATCTCGCGCTGCACGGCCTGATCGGCAACGCTGACGTCCGAGGCGACGATCTGGGCGATCTCGTCCAGCGCAACGGTCACATCGCCGCCCGTTGCCTTGCCTCGCTGTCTGTATTTGTCCAGTGAGAGGTGGCGCGTGATGCCGCCGAGATATTGCCCGAGCCGTGCAGGCCGTGCGGGCGGGATGGACATCCAGGCCTGCAGCCAGGTGTCGTTGACGCATTCCTCGGCATCCTGTAGATTGTGCAGGATGTTTTGCGCAATGCTGTGGCAATAGCTGCCGTATTTTTGGGATGACTCACGCAGTGCACGCTCGTCGCGCGCAAAATACAGATCTAAAATCTCATGATCTTTCACGCGATTCCTCCTTTCACGGAATTTGTGTATTCACTTATATGTCGGAAAAGAAAGGGGATTGGTGACAGTATTTTAGCATATTTTTTGTAAAAATGCAAGGACGCACTGCGTCATGCAGGTCAAAAAGTGCAGAAGAGGGGCTTTTGGGGAAATCCGTCCTTGACGAATGGGAGCAAACATGATATGATATAGGTAGATAACTCCAAAGGAGGCAAAGAAATGATCGAAAAAACCAAGCAGACCGCGGGCGCAGACGAAAAAACGCCGTCGCACGCGCAATATTTTTCTTGGATCAACAATACCAACGAGGGTTCGACCGAGGCGCAGACGCTGATCAATCTGGAATACTTCAAGTGGATGCGCGACGCTTACGGCATGCAGCTGGATATTTACGCATGGGATGCGGGAAATTTGGATGGTGCACAGGGCACTTACGAAACTTTGGACGGCCCCAAGCTCTCTCGCCAGTACCCGAACGGATATGCTCCCGTGGTCAAGGCAGCCGCCGATATCGGTGCGCGCATGGGCGTCTGGATGGGCCCTGACGGCTACGGCGAGGACGAGGAGACTGCCAAGGCACGTCACGAGCTGCTGGTCTCGCTTTGCCGCGATTATCATTTCGCGCTGTTCAAGATGGACGGTGTGTGCGGTACGCTGCGCGAGGACACGCGCAGACGCTTTTGCGAGGTGCAGGCCGAGTGCCGCAAATATTCTCCCGACTTAGTACTGCTCAACCACCGCCTGGAGCTTGGCGAGGGCGACAAATACGCCACCACTTTCCTTTGGCAGGGCGCGGAAACCTACGTGGACATCTTTTCCTATAATCAGTGCACCGCTCCCCACAACCGTGCCTTTATCTTTACGCGCGGTGAGACAGACGGCCTGCGCCGCCTGACCGAGGACCACGGCGTTTGCCTGTCCTCCTGCATGGACCGCTTTGAGGATGACCTTGTTTACCAGGCCTTTAACCGCAATCTGATCCTCGCACCCGAGATCTACGGCAACCCCTGGCTGCTGACCGATAAGGAACAGCCCAGACTTGCGCACATTTACAATCTGCACGCAAGACTCAACGGTATTCTGGTGGACGGCATGCTGCTGCCCGAGGAAAAGTACGGCAAGAATGCGGTCGCGCGCGGCAATGCGCAGGTGCGTGTGCTCAGCTTTGGCAATCCCACGTGGGAGGAAAGGGAGTTTGAAATCAAGCTGGACGACGAGATCGGACTTGCACTTTGCCCGTCCGTCACCGTTATCTCGCACCATCCCGCTACCTACAAGGTAGGCAGATTCAAGTATGGCGCAACTGTCAAGATCAAGGTCGAGCCGTTCCGTGCGGTACTCTTGGAGATCTGTGACAGCTACAAAGCTCCCGCGCTGCTGAGCGATCAGCCGCACCGCGTCATCGGTCGCAATCGTTATGAGCTGGTGCGCGAGCTGCCAAGCATCAAAAAGCTGGGCACGACCGCGCCTGTGGCCGTTCCGACCAATGCAGAAAAGCTGATCGAGGCCACACTGTTTGCCATGGACAACGACTCTCTGGAAAGCCGCTGCGCCAAAAGAGCAGGACAGACGCGCATTCCGCAGGTCAAGGCTGCGCGCGACGCCTTCTTTGCCCAGGACACCTACCGCCTGCGCGGCTGTGACAACGCTTATGCCTTTGACGGCGATCCCGACACCTTTTTTGACGGCAACTCCCGTTTCCTTTGGGGTACTGGTACCAGAATCGACGGCGGATGTTTGCGCGTGGACTTTGGCCGCGTGATGGATGCTGATCGCATAGAGATCGAATTTTTCTGCCCCGATACGCCTACCGAGGAAGCCCCCGAGCAATGGATCCCCGAGCACATGGATTATTCCTGTGACCTGCATGCATGGCATGACGCAGGCAAGGGCACGTTTGCCGAGATCGGTGAGCAGACCGTGGGGGTGGTACGCCACAACATACACGATATTTACCGGAGCCGCGGTAAGAGATGCACCCTGTCCTTTGAGGTGGGAGAATTGCGCTACGTGCGCGTCCCGAGGCCCATGGACCGCATCAGCCGCATCTCGCTTTATAAAAACGAGGCAGAGCTGCCTCTGACTGCTCCCCGTGCCAATAACCTGATGCCCTCTACGCAGCAAAGACCCGTGATCGGCGCACAAAAGGTGAGCGTCAAGGTTGACCGCCGCGATTGGGTGCCCGGCTCGTACCTGTCGGTCGCACTGGAAGGAGAGCATGGCGTGGAAGGCGCGTATGCCGCCGTGGAAATGGGCGAGAGTGCCATCGGTGCACCCGACCGCGCACCGACTTACCTTGCCAATGCATGGGAGTCGCGTGTCATTTTCATGGATCATCACTATACCTACTATATCCCTGTGACCGAGGAGATGCTGGATCGTGAGCTGACCGTTTGGGTCATGCTTCTCAACGGTGAGCATACCGATTTCGTGTCCGACGTGTATCTGTGCCCTCCGCTTCTGGATTAATACATTAAATTTCGTTAGATTTCCTTGCATTTTGGGAAAAATCATGGTAAACTATATCATATGATCAAATAAGAAAACACATTTGAAAGGAAACCGTTATGAAGCTCAACTACAAGCGCGTCCTGTTGGTCGGCTCTGCGTTCTTTCTCATCTCTGCCTTCTGGCAGGCGTACGATGCGATCATTCCGTTGATCCTGACCAATCACTTCGGCTTGCCGCAGTCCATCTCGGGTGCGGTCATGTCGATCGACAACGTCTTAGCCGTGTTCATGCTGCCGCTGTTCGGTGCGCTTTCGGATAAGGTCAATACCCGCTACGGGAAAAGAACGCCGTTCGTGTTCTGGGGCTGTATCGGTGCAGTTCTGACCTTTGTATTGCTGACGCTGGTGGATAACTGGCAGCTGGCACAGGTCGTGGTGACCGACATTCCCGATCTGCACGCCGCAATGAAGGCTCTTTCCGAAACCGATCCCGCCGCTGCTGCTGACATGGCAGAACAGATCAGACAAAAGACCATTGAGATCACGCTGGCAAACCCCTGGCCGCTGGTTGGCTTTATTGCCACACTGCTGGCCGTGCTTTCCGCAATGGCAACCTTCCGCTCTCCCGCAGTTGCACTGATGCCTGACGTCACAATCAAGCCCCTGCGCTCCAAGGCAAACGCCATCATCAATCTGACGGGTACCGCAGGCGGTATCATTGTGCTTGGCTTGGGCTCTGTGTTTGCAACCTCCAAGAACGTCTTTATGCAATATACCGGCTACGTGCTGGCCGTCTGCTACGTCATGATTGCAGGCTTGTATATTTTCTTCTGGTTCGTCAAGGAAAAGAAGTGGGCTGCAGAGATGGAGGAGGAGACCCGACGCCTTGGCCTTGAGGAGGTTGCCGAGGGTGAGAATGCCGAGGAGCAGCGCAAGCTGTCCAAGCCTGAGCTGATCTCGCTGATGCTGATTCTTGCATCGGTTGCGCTTTGGTATATCGGCTATAATTCCATTACCAGTAAGTATTCGGTCTACGCGACCAACATCCTGGGATTTGATTTTAACTTGACGCTGATCGTGGCGCAGGCCGCTGCCATCGTGGCTTATATTCCCGTTGGTATCATTTCGTCCAAGTTTGGCCGCAGAAAGACCATTCTGGCAGGCATTATCATGTTGGCCACCGCGTTCTTAGTCGGCCACTTCATCCAACCCACCACGCCCGCGTGGATCATGTTCCCGATCTTCAGCCTGGCAGGTATCGGCTGGGCAACCATCAACGTCAATTCCTTCCCCATGGTGGTCGAGCTTGCAAAGGGCGGCAACGTGGGCAAGTACACGGGGTATTATTACACCGCGTCCATGTCGGCGCAGATCGTCGCACCCATCGTGTCGGGTGTGCTGTACGACCTGATCGGCATGCGTCAGGTATTCTTCCTGTTCGGTGCAGTGTTCGTCGTTTTCTCGTTTATCACCATGTTCTTTGTCAAGCACGGTGACGCCAAGCCCGCACCCAAGAAGAGCGCGCTGGAGAATCTGGACGTAGACGACTGATAAAATGCAGAATGCAGAATGAACGTAGAAAACCCGCCGAAAGGCTGCTTTTCTTTGTGACCGAGAATGTTATCCAAAGTATCCCCGGAGTGTCATCCTGAGCGGAGCAAAAATTTCAATCTGTCATCCTCGAGCGCAGCGAAGGATCTTGATTGGAATTTTTGCGAAGTCGAAGTTTTGCGGGTCGAGGATGCGCTGTCAAGCGCACCGCAGCAAGCAAAACCGCCGAAGGCGGGATCTGCGCAGGTTTCTGACACGCCGCCTGCAGAAGTTGCATTCGATTGTGATATGTAAGGGGGAGGTAATCGGAGATCGACACGCATTAAGAACAGTTCAAAGGCTGAGTAGACATTTCAGAAATCTGCGCAGATCCCGCTCCGCGCTTCCATACGTCGCGCTCGCGGTTTTTCTTCGCTACATTCCGCAGCACACTGCGAATTTCGCTCCGAAAAACTTCGACTCGGTTGCTACGCAACCTTCGCTCAGGATGACACACAGGGGGGACGGTGCGCCACGCTCGGGATGAACTGGGGGGATGGATTGGA
>JAZNZB010000059.1:0-39182 GCA_045594705.1 Eubacteriales bacterium | reverse complement strand
TGACGATATTCAGGCAGAGATCAATGAGTACATCGTGAAGATGGAAGGCGTTACCGGCAAAAAGTTCGGTGACCTTGAGAACCCCCTTCTCGTTTCCGTTAAGTCGGAGGCCAAGCGGTCTTAGGAAGACAACTTAGTAATTCAACTCCTTGGCTCACAGAACGACATGGCTACGATCCGACTTTGACGATATTCAGGCAGAGATCAATGAGTACATCGTGAAGATGGAAGGCGTTACCGGCAAAAAGTTCGGTGACCTTGAGAACCCCCTTCTCGTTTCCGTTCGTTCAGGCGCAAGAGCATCCATGCCCGGTATGATGGACACCATTCTTAACCTCGGTCTTAACGAAGAGGTTGTTGAGGTTATGGCTAAGAAGTCCGGTAACGCAAGATGGGCTTACGACTGCTACAGAAGATTTATCCAGATGTACTCCGACGTCGTTATGGAGGTCGGCAAGAAGTACTTTGAGGAGCTTATCGACAAGATGAAGGAAGAGAAGGGCGTTAAGCTCGACGTCGACCTCACCGCCGATGACCTCAAGGAGCTTGCAAACCAGTTCAAGGCTGAGTACAAGGCAAAGATCGGTGTTGATTTCCCCTCCGATCCTAAGGAGCAGCTTATGGGTGCTGTTAAGGCAGTATTCCGTTCTTGGGACAACCCCCGTGCAAACGTTTACAGACGTGACAACGACATTCCCTACTCCTGGGGTACTGCAGTAAACGTACAGGCAATGGCATTCGGTAACATGGGTGACGACTGCGGCACCGGTGTTGCATTTACCCGTGACCCCTCCACCGGCGAAAAGAAGCTGATGGGTGAGTTTTTGACCAACGCTCAGGGCGAGGACGTTGTTGCAGGCGTGCGTACTCCTATGCCCATCGCTGAAATGGCTAACAAGTTCCCCGAGGCATATGCAGAATTCGTTAAGGTCTGCGAGATCCTCGAGAACCACTATCACGATATGCAGGACATGGAGTTCACCGTTGAGCACGGTAAGCTCTATATGCTCCAGACCCGTAACGGTAAGAGAACTGCTCCCGCAGCTCTGCAGATCGCAGTTGATCTGGTAGCCGAGGGTCACAAGACCGAGGCTGAGGCTGTTCTGATGATCGACCCCAGAAACCTCGACACTCTGCTCCATCCCCAGTTCGACGCGAAGGCTCTGAAGGCTGCTAACCCTGTTGGTAAGGGTCTGGGCGCTTCTCCCGGTGCTGCTTGCGGTCAGATCGTCTTCTCCGCGGAGGACGCTGAGGCTTGGCATGCTGCCGGCAAGAAGGTTGTTCTGGTTCGTCTGGAGACCTCTCCCGAGGATATTACCGGTATGAAGGCATCCCAGGGTATCCTGACCGTTCGCGGCGGTATGACCTCTCACGCAGCAGTTGTTGCTCGTGGTATGGGTAAGTGCTGCGTTTCCGGCTGTGGCGAGATCGCTATGGACGAGGAAAACAAGAAGTTCACTCTCGCAGGCAAGACCTACGTTGAGGGCGACTATATTTCTATCGACGGTTCCACCGGTAAGATCTACGACGGTATCATTCCCACCGTTGACGCTGAGATCTCCGGCAACTTCGGCACCATCATGGGCTGGGCTGACAAGTTCCGCACCCTGAAGGTAAGAACCAACGCTGATACTCCCGCAGACGCTAAGAAGGCTCGTGAGCTGGGCGCTGAGGGTATCGGTCTTTGTCGTACCGAGCACATGTTCTTCGAGGCAGACAGAATTGCTGCTTTCCGTGAGATGATCTGCTCCGACACCGCTGAAGAGCGCGAAGTAGCGCTTGAGAAGATCCTGCCTTACCAGCAGGGCGACTTCGAGAAGATCTACGAGGCTCTCGAGGGCACTCCCGTTTGCATCCGTTTCCTGGATCCCCCTCTGCACGAGTTCGTTCCCACCACTGAGGAAGAGATCGCGCTGCTGGCTAACACCCAGGGCAAGACCGTTGACCAGATCAAGGCTATCATCCAGAGCCTGCACGAGTTCAACCCCATGATGGGTCACCGTGGCTGCCGTCTGGCTGTAACCTATCCCGAGATCGCAAAGATGCAGACCAAGGCTGTTATCCGCGCAGCAATCAACGTTCAGAAGAACCATCCCGAATGGAACATGGTTCCCGAGATCATGATTCCTCTGGTAGGCGAGGTTAAGGAGCTCAAGTACGTCAAGAACGTCGTTGTTGCTACTGCTGACGCTGAAATCGCTGCTGCAGGCGTAGAGCTGAAGTATGAGGTTGGTACCATGATCGAGATTCCTCGTGCATGCCTGACCGCTGACGAGATCGCTCAGAACGCTGACTTCTTCTGCTTCGGTACCAACGACCTGACTCAGATGACCTTCGGCTTCTCCCGTGACGACGCAGGCAAGTTCCTGGGCGCATACTATGACAGCAAGATCTTCGAGAACGATCCCTTTGCAAAGCTGGACCAGACCGGTGTTGGTAAGCTGATGAAGATGGCTTGCACCGACGGCCGCGCTAACAACTCCAAGCTGCACATCGGTATCTGCGGTGAGCACGGTGGTGACCCCACATCCGTAGAGTTCTGCCATACCCTTGGCCTGGACTACGTTTCCTGCTCGCCTTTCCGCGTTCCGATCGCAAGACTGGCTGCTGCACAGGCTGCTCTGAAGTAATTTTTAGAAATTACAAAAAAGCAATATAAACAAATAGAGAGAGTAATGCGGAAGCAATTTCCGTGTTGCTCTCTCTTTTCTGCCTTATTAAGTGGTATTCTTTGCTGACGCAAAGAGCGATATTATTGCTGACGCAATAGTGATATTGTTCGGCTTCGCCTCACAGTGATATTCTATTCGCCTATAAACTCGCGTAGCGAATATCACTTGGACGAAGTCCAAATATCACTGCGACGCAATAACACTCGTCCAAGGCGAATAGAACCGGCGTGATACTCCGATAAGAGTATCACGCCAAAGTGCAGGGGTGCATTTTTTGCGGGGAAGTATTGACAAGTGCAGGGGGGAGTGATAAAATGATAATAAAGAAAGGCGAGAGGAGGTCCGCTATGAACATTTTCAAGAAGATTTTCGGTATCTTCAAGAAAAAAGAAAAGGAAGAGAAAGAGGAGTGCTGGTACAACAACGCGCACGAAGGTTCATTGGGACACTCCGAGGTACTGCCCGGTGATAACTCGATGGAATGCACGGTCACGATGGACATTGCGCAGAACTGATATCGTTTAAAAGGAAAAATGTATGACAAGGAGGTCCGCTATGAACATTTTCAAGAAGATTTTCGGTAAAAAGAAGAAGGTTGAAGAGGAAAAGAAGCAGGAGCAGTGGTTTAACGATAAGAGCAATCATTACGACCCTAAAACAGGCACTCCCAACGAAGAGGCCTATATCAGTCCGGACAGCATTGTGGTTGGTCTGTCGAAGAGCAACCGGCGATGAGACACAATCATAAAGATTAAGAAGCCCGCTGCTTGCGCAGCGGGCTTTGCTTGTCATATTTTATTGATTGGGCTTGATATACTGAATACCGCCCTTGAGGTAGTTGATACCCGACCACACCGTGATCACGATCATGGCTGCGGTGGTTACAAGCGAAAGGGGAAGATAGGTAGTCATAAATGCGGGAACGCTCAGACCGGGGATGGCGTAGATCAGCGGCTCAATGATGACCGTGCAGATGCAAACGATCTGCAAAACCGTTTTGATCTTGCCGAGCATGTTGGCTGCAATGACCTTGCCGTCGCTTTCCACAACAAGCAAACGAAGGCCTGTGACGGCAAGCTCACGGAAGATGACTGCCACGGTTGCCCAGATGAACAGGGGGCGGATTGCTTGATAGTCGGATTTATACAGGATCATGAGCATTGCGCCAATGACCATCAGCTTGTCTGCAAGCGGGTCCATGAATTTACCGAAATTGGTGACCAGGTTGTATTTACGCGCGATATTTCCGTCCAAAAAGTCGGTGACGGATGCGATGATAAACAGTACCACGCCTGCAATATTGCACGCGACGTGCACAGGGGCGGATACCGCAAACAGCTCCGGAATGGCCATAGCAACCATGAAAAAGGGCACCATGATCAGACGCAGCAGCGTCAGCTTGTTGGGAAGATTCATTTTCATCATAACCTCCATGCCGCCAAGGGCGGCTTGATTTTATTTTTGCACGGCCTCGCCAAACAGGTCGTAGTCGATGACGTCGGAAATCTGCACGTCCACGTAAGAGCCGGGTGCGGGGCGGTAGGACGCACGGAAATAGACCTTTCCGTCAATGTCGGGCGCATCCGCATCGCTTCTGCCGTAGCAGGTCTCGCTGACGGGGTCGTAGTCCTCGCAAAGCACGCGAACCACGCTGCCGATCTTTTGCTCGTTGAGCTCTGCGCCGATCAGCATCTGCTCCTTCATGATGATGTCGTATCTGTCCTGCTTGATCTGCTCGTCGATCTGATCCGGGAAATCATATGCAGGAGTGTCCTCCTCGCGGGAGTAGGTAAAGACGCCCAGACGGTCAAATCTCGCCTCCTTGACGAATTCGCACAGTTCAATAAAGTCCTGCTCGGTCTCACCGGGGAAGCCCACGATAAAGGTGGTGCGCAGGGTCATACCGGGGATAGCGCGCAATCTGCGGATCGCGTCCTTGATCATGGCGCTGTCTCCGTGGCGGTTCATGCTCTTGAGCATATGGTCGCTGATGTGCTGGATGGGCATATCGATGTACTTGATGATGCGGTCGTTGTCGCGGATCTCGGCAACCAGCGCGTCGGTGATCTTGTCGGGGTAGCAGTATAAGAGGCGCAGGCGCACCGACTTTGTCGCGTCGGTAATGGCGCGCAGCAGCTTGTCTAAACGGTATTCGCCGTAAAGGTCAAGACCGTAGCGGGTGATGTCCTGCGCAATGATCGAGATCTCTCGTGCACCCAACTGCTCCAGCTGCACGGCCTCTTCCACCAGCTCCTCGATGGGGCGGGAGCGGAACTTGCCGCGAATGCCGGGGATGGCACAGTACGCGCAGCGGTTGTCGCAGCCCTCACCGATCTTGAGGTAGGTGGCGTATTCGGGCGTGGTCAGCACGCGGTCGCCGCCAAGAGCAACGGTGTTTTTATCCTCTTTGGAGAAGTATTTCTGCGGATTCTTTGCGGTGACGGCCTTGATGGCGTCCACGATGTTGTGGATCGAGCCAACGCCCAGCACTGCATCCACCTCGGGCATCTCCTCTATGATCTGCTCGCCGTAACGCTCGGCAAGACAGCCCGTGACGATAATAGCCTTCAGGTCGCGATGCTCCTTGAGCCATGCAACGTCCAGAATGTTGTCAATGGCTTCCTTTTTCGCGCTTTCGATAAAGGCGCAGGTGTTGACGATGATGACGTCCGCCTCAATGTCCTCGGGCGTGATCTCGTATCCCGCTTCTGCCACGTGATGCAGCATGACCTCGGTATCCAGCTGATTTTTGCAGCAGCCGAGAGAAATAAAACCGATTTTCATATATAAAACCTCGTTCTCGTAGTTTACCACCTTACATTATAGCATATACACAGGGGATTGTCAAGGAAAATGCGGAATGCGGAATGAAAAACGCATGTAGGCGGTGGCTTGCCCCCGCCCTACGTATATTTGGCATTTCGCACCTTGCATTTCGCAAATTTCATTGACTTATGCCAAAAAACATGATAAAATGTAAGGTAGCAAATTATCGTTCCGGAGGACCCCATGGCACTCATCAAACCCAACCGACTGATCGGTGATCGCGCGTTTTATAAAACGCTGATCACGGTCGCGCTCCCCATCATGCTGCAAAACGGCATTACCGAATTTGTCTCGCTTCTTGATAATATTATGATCGGCCATACCGGCCCCGAGCAGTACAATGCGGTGGTCATTGTCAACCAGCTCGTGTTTGTGTATATGGTGTGCGTGTTCGGCGCACTTGCGGGCGCGGGCATCTTTTCCGCACAATTCCACGGAAACCGCGACGACGAGGGCGTGCGCAATTCCTTCCGCTTCAAGCTGTATGCGGCAGGGAGTGTGGTGCTGATCGGCGCGCTGATCTTTGGTTTTGGCGGACGGCAGCTGATCTCTCTGTACCTGCACGACGTGGACGACGGCACCGATCTTGCGCTGATCACCGAGTACGGTTTGAAATACCTGTATATCATTATGAGCTGCATGATCCCGCACGCGCTGAGCATGGTGTACGCATCCACGCTGCGCGAGACGGGCAAGACTATCCCGCCCATGATCGCGGGCAGCGTTGCACTGCTCGTCAATCTGCTCGGCAACTATCTGCTCATCTTCGGCAATTTTGGCTTCCCCGAGCTGGGCGTGCAGGGCGCGGCAATCGCGACCGCTGCCGCAAGATTTGTGGAATTCGGCATTTTGTTTGTATATACGCACGGAAATAAAAAGAAAAATCCATTCGCCAAGGGGCTTTACCGCACGCTGCTTGTGCCGCGTGCGCTGATCGGGCAAATCACGATCAAGGGTCTGCCGCTGCTGTTTAACGAGGTGCTGTGGTCCAGCGGCATGGCGGTGCTGGCACAGTGCTATTCGGTGCGCGGCACGGTTGCCGTGGGAGCTTACGGCATTACCAGCACCATGAGCAATATGTTCGGTATTGCCATGATGGCGCTTGGCAACGCGGTAGCCATTATCGTGGGCCAGAAGCTGGGCGCGGGCGAGATCGAGGAGGCCAAAATTGCCGATTCCCGCCTGATCTTTACATCCACTGCCGCCTGTGCGGTCATTGGCGGTGTCATGGCGCTCACAGCCCCCCTGTTCCCGCAAATGTTCTCCGAGGTTTCGGAAGAATCCCGCGTGCTGGCAGTGCACATGATCCGCATCGCAGGTCTGATGCTGCCCTGTAACGCCTTTGCACATTCGACCTATTTTACGCTGCGCTCGGGCGGACGATCACTCTTCGTCTTTGCCTTTGACAGCGGCTTTATGTGGCTGATCTGCGTGCCGGTGGCATTCATTCTCGGCCATCTGACCTCGATTCCTCTTGTGCCCATGTACGCCATCGTGCTCTCGCTGGAGCTGATCAAGTGCATTCTCGGCTTCTTCTTTGTCAAGTCGGGCTTCTGGGCAAAAAATCTGATCAAGGCGGGTTAATGTTATGAAGCATTTGTATTACACAACCGATCTTTGCGTGGTGGGCGGCGGCCTTTCGGGGCTGTGCTGTGCCGTTGCGGCTGCAAGACACGGCGCAAAGGTGATCTTGGTGCAGGACAGACCTGTGCTTGGAGGCAACGCGTCCAGCGAGATCCGCATGTGGGTGTGCGGTGCAAATGGCGACGGCAACCGCGAGAGCGGCATTGTCGAGGAGCTGATGCTGGAGAATTATTATCAGAACCCGGGGCTGAAATTCACGCTTTGGGATAGCGTATTGTACGGGACGGCCATGGCAGAGGAGAATCTGACGCTGCTTCTGAATACCACATGTTTGGATGCCACCATGCAAGGAAATCGCATCGTGTCGATCAAGGCGTGGCAGTCAAATGCCGAGACCTTCCACGAGATCAAGGCCACGTATTTTGCCGACTGCTCGGGCGACTCGATCCTTGCTCCCTTGAGCGGCGCGGAGCACACGTACGGCCGCGAGGCAAAAAGTCAGTACGACGAACGCATTCCGCCCGACGTGGCAGACAGGAAGACCATGGGCATGAGCTGTCTGTTTCAGATCCGCGAGACCGACCATCCGGTCAAATTCACCCCGCCCGCATGGGCGTACAGCTATCCGACCGACGCCGATCTGCCGCACAAATCGCATACCATAGAAAGCAACTTCTGGTGGATCGAGGTGGGCGGAGAGTGGGATTGCATTCACGATACCGACCGCTGCCGCGACGAGCTGCTCAAGATCTGCTACGGTGTGTGGGATCATATGAAAAATCACGGCGACCACGGCGTGGAGAACTGGGAGATAGAATGGATCGGCTTTTTGCCCGGCAAGCGCGAGAGCCGCAGATATATCGGGAAATATGTGGTCACGCAGAACGACGTGGAGGCCGAGGGGCGCTTTGACGACATGGTGGCTTACGCGGGCTGGACTATGGACGACCATTTCCCGGCAGGCTTTTACTATACCGAGGGGCATCCCACCATTCACCATCCCGCACCTACGCCTTGGGGACTGCCGCTGCGTTGCATGATCTCTAAGAATATTGAAAATTTAGTGTTCGCGGGCCGCAATATCAGCGTCTCCCACGCAGCACTTTCTTCCTCGCGCGTCATGGCGACCTGCGCGGTGCTGGGGCAGGGCTTGGGCACGGCTGTCGCACAGGCAATCAAACAGGGCTGCCACATTGAAAACGTGGATATTCCCCGCCTGCAGCAGAGCTTGATGGAGGACGACTGCTATCTGCCCTGGCATACAAGAGAGATTCCCGCGCTGACCAAACGCGCTGCATGCAGCGACGAGGTGGTGCGCAACGGACACGACCGCCTGGAGCAGAACGTGTGGATCGGGGGGGCAGGGGATTGCGTGACCTATACCTTTGCGCACGACGAGCCCGTTCGCGAGATCCGATTGGTGTTTGACAGCAACTTGGATCGCCCGTACGACAATATGCCATGCAATTATCCGCTGGTGCAGCCCAAGTACAAGGTGCCGCACACCCTGATCGACGCATACCGCATTGAGGGTGAGAGCGAGGCTGGCGAGAAATTCTGCTTGGAAGTGGATGAAAACCACCAAAGATTTGTCAAGCACCGCGTGGATTGGTGCGTCAAGACCGTGAGATTCGTACCGCTGACCACCCATGGCTGCGAGCAGTTCAGACTGTTTGCGTTTGATGTCAGATAAAAGAGAGCATGGCGTGAGGGCTGAATCGTCGATGAAAAAAATAAGACAAAAAGCAGAAGTTAAGGCTTCTGCTTTTTTATAAGTGATGAAATTTTATTTCTCCATCTCTCGCAGCTTCCGGGCCGCGCCTGCGTGTCCCTTGGCTGCGGCTTTTTTGTAGAGCGTCAAGGCCTCGTGCTCGTTGCGCATGAGTACGCCCTCGCCGCTTTCGTAGCATTCGCCAAGGCTGAAGCAAGCGTGCGGATGGCCGGCGTCTGCGGCCACCTTGAGGTGCTTGACTGCCATGGAAAGGTCCTGCGGCGTTCCCTTGCCGTGCTTTTCGCACCAGCCAAGACTGTAATTTGCAGCAATATTGCCGCCCTTGGCCGCAATGCGAAAGCAGCTGACCGCCATGGACGGATTTTGGGGCAGATCCTGTCCAAAGAACCAAAGGTCACCCATGCGGTTGACCGCATCCATTCTCTTGGTGTCACTTGCGGGCAGGGTAGAGCCCGAGGGGATCGCCTGATAGTATTCTTCAATGCTTTTGCCCGAGGCAAAAATGCGTGCCATTTCATCCATGGCATCCACATTGCCTTCGATCATAGCCCGACCGTAGTATTCCAGCACCAGCGTGTAGTCGTGCTTGGGGATATTACCGGTGGCGTGGAATTGACCCAGACGGAACAGTGCCTCGGCAATGGCCAACTTGTCGGGGTGTTCGCCAAAGGTCACGGTCTCCAGCTTTTCTGCCTCGTTTTTGGGAGGTCGCACCCGACCGTCGGCTGCTTTCTCCAAAAGGGAGCGGCACAATAGCGTGGAGGGGGGTGTACCTGTACCGGTTCGGTGACAGTCAGCCAGCAGCAAAAGTGCCGGGAGGTTGCCATCGTGCGCGGCGCGCTTGAGTGCGGCGATCGCGTTGTCGGGATCGCGCGGCACTCCAATTCCGCCAAGCAAGCATCTGCCCACGTGATAAAATCCATCGGTGTCGCCCGCCTTGGCTGCTTTTTTGTAAAGCACGTAAGCCGAGGTTTTGTCCTGCTGTGTGCCGATTCCTCGCTCATAGCATGCGGCCAATGCAAGCATTGCAGGCACGTGGCCATGATCGGCAGCCAATTTGTAACAATCGGCAGCGCGCTCAAGGTTTTTTTCTATGCCTGTACCGTATTGCAGGCATAGGCCAAGCAGATAAAGCGCACGGATACTGCCGCTTTGCGCACCGTCCTGCAGCCATTTCGTTGCTTCGGCAAGATCCTGCTTGGTACCAACACCGTGCAATGCGCACCAACCCATCCAATACATTGCATCCGGCTCCGGCTTGCCCGAGATGATAGAGGCGCGGAACCATTTGATTGCAAGCAGGGGATCGCGAACCAATCCCTCGCTTCCCAGATATGCCTCTCCGAGATCGCAGCAGGCGCGAGGATCCTTACTTTGTGCCGCAATATGCAAAAATGCGGCGGCCTGCTCGGCATTGCGTGCCACACCAATGCCATTTTTATAAAGCAGATAAGTCATGTATTGTGCGGGAACACAGCCTGCCATAGCGGCAGCCTTGCAAAGAGCTGCGCCTTTTTGCGCGTCCTTGGCAACACCCGTTCCGTCTAAGTAGAATTTTCCGAGTCGGTATTTGGCGTGTGTATCTCCAAGCTTTGCCGCCTCTGCGTACCGCGCAGCAGCCGCGCGCAGATTTTGCGCCTCTCCAATGCCTCGCTCGTAGCAAAGGCCGAGGCGGTAGCAAGCCCCTGCGTGCTGCGCATCCGCGGCTTTTTGCAGCCATTCCTTTGCAAGGGCTACGTCCTTGCGGCAGCCTCTGCCGTAAAGCAGGCAGCCTGCCAGATTATTCTGTCCGTCCGCACAGCCGTTCTCGGCTGAGAGAGTGTACCACTTGACCGCCTCGCGCAGATCTGCCTCGACTCCGTCACCGAATTCGTAGCACGTGCCCAGTGCGTACTGCGCGGCAGCTACACCTTCCTCGGCGGCGCGTTGCAGGTAAGTGACCGCCAAAGCCAGATCCTTGGCTGTGCCCGTTGCATTTGCAAGGCAAAGCGCGTAGCGGTAGCAGGCCTCGGGCACGCCGGCCTCGGCGGCCTGCCTGAAGTGCTCGGCAGCAGCCGTATCGTCCTGCTCTATACCCGCTCCATCCTTGCACATCATGCCGAGATAGTAGTGTGCGCGCGCGTTTGACAGCGCGGCGGCATCCTCAAAATGGTGGTATGCCTTGGCGGTGTTCTGCGCAATACCAATGCCCTCCCAAAGGCATAAGCCAAGCTGCAGGGAAGCGAGCGCGTGCCCCTGCTTGGCTGCTGCCTGTAAAAGGTGTACGGCACGCTTGGGATCGGGCTGTGTACCGAGACCTTCCAAAAGACAAATTGCTGCGTAATACTGTCCGCGCTTATCTCCCAGCGTGGCAGCGGATTCCAAAAGCCTGAAGCCTCGCGTGGGGTCCTTTTGCGTACCCTGGCCGTCAAGGCAGCAAAGCCCCAGCGTGACCAGTGCGTTCTTGTTATTCTTTTGCGCAGCAAGCGAGAGCCAATGCACAGCCTGCTTATCAGAATAGGGGAGTAGCTTGGCCTGCAGATAAGCCTGCGCCAACGCATACATATCTTCATCGTTCTGAAGGTGCGCCCCTGCTGCCTTTGTGATCAGCTGACCAAGATCATCGGGCATGCAACGCTCGGTGGCAAAGGCCTCCGGGCAGGTACAAACGCCTGAGACGAACAAGCGATGGATCAAAGCAGGCTCAGGATCCTTTTCAAATCCCTCGTGAAGCTTTGCATGGACGTGGGGGTAGCTGACACTCGGTGCACTTTGGCTTGCGTGCAGAACGGTCAGCTGTCGCTCCTTAGTTGCCGCGATCAGCTGCTCTTCCAAGGGATCGTTGCCCAATTCGTCCAATACAATGATCATGCCTGCACGACATGCGTCACGAAGGACCTCTGCGCGCAGCTTTTCGGTCGTACGCACCTCAAAGCCGTACGTGGTCAGCATACGGCATAGCGCATCGGCAATGGGCTTTTGCCGGGCGGTGTATAAAAGCGGAATGAATACGGGGGGAGGGGTCGGCTTATTTGTTTGTGTAGACTGCATGAGTGCTCTCCTTTCATGCATTTGCAAAAAAATCGCGATTTTTTGAAAAATTTACGAAAAAGGTCTTTTCAATCAGCGCGTTTTGTATTAAAATATATATAATAGATATTTCTATATCAATTATACATGTTTTATTGTCGAAATGCAAGGCATAAGGCGAAAAAAGAAAAATAACCACAGATATAAACGGAGGAAACGGTATGAAAAAGAAGTACACCCTGGTCATTGCTGACGTGGAAATGAACGTTGTGACCGATGCACCCTGGGAGACGGTTGAAAAGATCGTCGGAATCCTGGATAGAAAGATGAGAGACATCAATCTCAAAAGCTACCGTTGCACCAAAAACCAGGCAGCACTGTTGTGTGCCTTGGAATATTGCTCCGAAAAGCTTTCCCTGCAAGACAGAAATGCAGAGTTAGAGGAGATCGCAGAACAGGATGCCGCAACCATTGAGGAAAAGGATCAGAAGATTGCCGAGCTGGAGGAAGAGATTGCCAGATTGCAGGGCGAGAACGAGATCATGCACAATATTCTGGAGCGCGCTGCTGCCTCCACCAAGCGCATTATGGGGCACAGTGAGCCCGAGGCAGAGCCTGCAGCAGCACCTGCTGCCATGAAGGCCGAGGATGCTCCCGTGACAGAGGAAATTGAGTCCGCGGAAGCAGATGGAGAAGCGACACCTGCGCAAGAGGTTGAGGCAACGCAAGAGGTTGCGGTTGCCGAAGAGCTTGAAGTGGTTGAGACGGACAAAGCCGTCGAATCTGTGGATGTCATCGAACCTGTAGAAGCCGTTGAGCAGCCCGAACAGATCGAAGCACCCGAGCAGTTGAGTGTGGATTTTGAGGATGACTCAGTTGAGGAATCGGTCAACACAAAAGCAGCGCAGGTCATTGACGAGATCGCAAGCCGGGAGACTGCAGTGCCGCGCGTCAAGGCCAAGGCCAAAAAAACCAAGAGCCGCTCCCGCGTTGGCTCGATGTTTGATCTGCTGACCTTCAATGATGTGTAAAATGAAAGAACCGTATAGTCGATCCCTGCCCGAGTTGCTTTGTCCCGCAGGCTCGCCCGACGCGTTACGGGCAGCGATAGAGGGAGGAGCCGACGCCGTATATCTCGGCGGCGGCTCTTTTCATGCCCGTATGAACGCGGACAATTTTGGCACGCAACAAGCACTCTCAGAGGCGATTGCTTTGGCACATTTCTGGGGTGTCAAGGT
This sequence comes from Eubacteriales bacterium, assembly GCA_045594705.1. Lineage (GTDB taxonomy): Bacteria > Bacillota > Clostridia > Oscillospirales > CAG-272 > SVQP01. The sequence goes on along the minus strand of JAZNZB010000059.1, from coordinate 26,121 downwards.
GTACGTCACGCTCAATACCATGGTGTACGACCGAGAGCTGGATGCTGCACTGGCACAGGCTGAGCAGGCTGCGCGTGCGGGGGCGGACGGCTTGATCGTGGCGGATTTGGGGCTGGCTACGCTTTTGCGCAAGGCTTTGCCCGAGATGCCGTTGCATGCAAGCACGCAGATGTCCATCCACAGGGGAGATGCGGGAAAGCTGCTCTTTGATGCGGGCTTTAGCCGTATGGTGCTGGCAAGAGAGCTGCCTGCCGATCAGATCGCGCTGGCGGTCAAGAATAGTCCGATCGAAATTGAAATGTTTGTGCACGGCGCGCTTTGCGTCAGCCAGTCGGGACAGTGCCTGTTTTCCTCTTTGGTAGGTGGCAGAAGCGGAAACCGCGGCGAGTGCGCCCAGCCCTGCCGTTTGCCATTCAGGGATGCAAAGGGCAAAGACTTTTATCCGCTCTCGCTCAAGGATCTTTCTTTGGCAAGATACGTGCCGGAGATTATTGAGTCGGGCGTGGCATCACTCAAGATCGAGGGAAGAATGAAGTCTCCCGAGTACGTTTATACCGTCGCACGCATCTGGCGTGAGCTGCTGGATGCGAGAAGCGGCGCGGATGAGCAGCAGATGGCAGAGCTTGTCCGTGCGTTTTCGCGCGGTGGGTTTACCGACGGATATTACCGCCGCCGCAAGGGGGAGGGCATGCTTGGCGTGCGCTCTGCCGAGGATAAAATGGCCTCGGGCGAGGTGGAAAAATTCCGTGGTATTACAAAGAAGATCCCCATAGATTTAGAGGCTTGTCTGCGTGCGGGTCAGCCCATGGAGCTGTGCGCGCGTGCAGAAGGGCATTGCGTCAGCGTCACGGGAGCAGTACTCGAGGCGGCACACACGCGACCTATTACCTCTGAGCAGGTGCAGACCAGTCTTTCCAAGCTGGGGGCTACGCCTTTTGCGGCAAGCAGCGTCAAGGTGGATTTGCAAGGCGATGTTATGGTGGCTGCGTCCGCACTCAATGCCTTGCGCCGCGAGGCAGCGGAAAAGCTGGAGATGGCTTTGCAGGACGCCTGCAAGACAGCCGAGGTCAAACGGGAAAGTGTCAACGTTCCCGTGCCTGTGGGAAAGCGTTCCCATACGCGTACGGCAAGATTTTTCGCACCCGAGCAGATCACGGAGGCAGCCGAAGAATATTTCAGTATCCGTTATCTGCCCTTGGAGACTGCTTCGAAGCAAAAGGTGCGCGGCTGCAACGGTGCGGTACTGCCGCCCGTCATTTTTGATGGGGATACCGATCAGATCCGCGGCCTGCTTGCAAGGGCCAAGCAGAACGGGATTGAGCACGTGTTGGTGGGCAATATCGGACATCTTGCGCTGCTTGACGGCTTTGATTTTGAGATACACGGTGACTACCGCCTCAATGCAGCCAACGACGCAACGGTTGCGGCCTTGGAGCAGTTGGGCTTTGCTGACGTGATCGCGTCGGTTGAGATGAGCCTTGCAAGATTGCGCGATCTGGGCGGCAACACGGCGGCTGTCGTGTATGGCAGAGTGCCGCTGATGACGCTGGAGCGTTGCATCAACAAGCAAGCGGGCGGATGTGATGCCTGCACCAAGGGGCGAGGTGCGCTTTTGGATCGCAGGGGCGTCAGATTCCCTGTGGTATACGAGTATGGCCATCGCAACCTGGTGCTCAACAGCCTTCCGACGGGCATGTCGGATAAGATCCATACCCTTGCAGAGCACGGCATTACGGCGCAGCATTTCCTGTTTAGTGTGGAGAGCGCGCCAAAGGTCGATCGCGTGATCGTGGCCTACAAACAGGGAACGGCACTGCCTTTCCCGGTCAGAAGAATTTGATTATCAGAGGAATATATGAAGCAACATTTGATCATTATCATCATCGTTCTCTCGGTGCTTTGCCTGCTGGTGGCTTCGATCGCCAGCATCAATCGGGCAAGATCCTTGCCCGACCGGCCGGAGAGTGAGAGCGAGAGCACAAGCGGGGAGCAGACCGAGCAGATTCCCGAGGATCTGGCCGGCATCGTGTTTACGGAATATACCAAGGAGGCGCATCAGGGCACGGGCATTGCCTATCGGGGCAACGGTGCAAACGCGTCCAAGATCATTGTGATCGATGCAGGACACCAGAAGCACGCGATGAGTCAGACAGAGCCCAACGGTCCGGGATCCGAAACCGAGAAGGCAAAGGTGACGGGGGGCACGCAGGGAACGCTGACAGGCCTTGCCGAGTATGAGCTGAATCTTCGCGTAGCACTTGCTTTGCGTGACGCTTTGGTACAAAAGGGCTATACGGTCGTGATGGTGCGTGAGACCAACGAGGTCGAGATCAGCAACGCCGAGCGCGCACAGCTGGCAAACAAGGTTGGCGCGCACGTCTTTGTGAGAATTCATGCAAACGGCGATCCCGATGCCTCGATGAAGGGGGCAATGACGGTTTGCCAAACATCCGAAAACCCCTATAATGCAGAGATATACGAGCAGTGCAGACGCCTGTCCGAGGTGTTACTGGAGGCGTTTTGTCAAGGAACGGATCTCCCACAGCGCAGCGTTTGGGAAACCGATACCATGACCGGCACAAACTGGGCAAGTGTGCCCACCACTATTTTGGAGATGGGCTTTATGACCAACGCTGAGGATGAGGCAGCCATGGCTGCCGAGGGCTTTGCGATCAAGGCTGCCGAGGCGATTGCAGGAGGCATTGAGGCTTATCTGACAGAAGAGCACAGCAGCCAAACCGAGTCCCAGACCACTGAGCCCGAACAAACGACGCCCGATACGACCGAGCCCCAAACCACTAAGCCCGCTCCCGAGTACGAGATCGATTACGAGCGAGAAAAGGAGCTGGGAGAAAGCTTTGTGGACGTCTACATGATCATGGAGGCAACCGGTGCGGTATGGGTGCGCAGTGAGCCGAGCACACAGGGCGGAGACAGTACCAAGGTGTATGGCATCAGCATGTACGCGGGCAAGAGAGTGACCTGTATTGGTCTGGGCGAAAAGTGGAACCGCGTGCTGATCGATGGAAAGGTATATTACATTTCCGCGGCATATCTGAAAGAGGTTGCGGAATAAGATGACAGTAATAAAGATGTAAGGAGGCTGGGGAGGATCATGAATACGGAACGCGTAGAGGATTTTTTGGCGCAGATTGGCGGGCGCATGATCTTTTGTGCTGATATGATCATAGAACAAACCAAGCCGCTGACCGACAAAGTGTCGGCAGAGGTACGTGCCGCATTGAACGAGATCCGCACGGATATTGATGCCGTGCGACAGCGTGACCCTGCAGCAAAGAGTGATCTGGAGGTGCTGTTGCTGTATTCGGGCGTGCATGCATTGCTCGCATATCGCGTCGCGCATAGGCTGTATGTGTCCGAGCATTATTTTTCGGCACGTCTGGTCAGCCAGCTTGCAAGGTTTTTTACGGGCGTGGAGATCCACCCGGGTGCAACCATCGGTAAGGCTCTGATGATCGACCACGGCGCGGGCGTCGTGATCGGTGAGACGGCCGAGATCGGTGACAACTGCACGCTGTATCAGGGCGTGACACTGGGCGGTACGGGAAAGGACGTTGGGAAGCGTCACCCTACGTTGGGCAATAACGTTATGGTGGGCGCGGGTGCCAAGGTGCTCGGACCGTTTACCATTGCGGACGGCAGTAAGGTTGCGGCGGGCGCAGTGGTGCTCAAGGAGATTCCCGAGAACAGCACCGCAGTGGGCATTCCCGCACGCGTGGTCAAGCGCGACGGTGCAAGGATCGGCGCACCCGGAGAGGACCTTGACCAAGTGCATATCCCCGATCCCGTGCGCGAGGAGATCGCGAGACTTGAGCAACGCTTAGCAGAGATGCAAGCGCAGCTGGATGATTTGAAGCATGTAAAATAATCAAGAAAACCGCTCTTTCGAGCGGTTTTTCTATATGGAAAATTGTAATATGTCGGGGAGAAATATTTTTATCATCATCCCCTGATGCATGTTTCTCCCTCGGCTCACATATATTACCACAGGGCATGTCCGCGCCAAAGTATTTACAACAAGACTTTCCTGTGTTATAATAGGCGTGGAAATAAAAAGCCTATAATCTGACAGAAAAGGAATAGCGTGAGCGTCTGCTATGCATTCACGCGAACTTGGATTGAGCCGCCATGGGCGGCACGGAGGTTACAATGAAATTAAAGAGAATTTGCGCAGGCCTGATGGCCGCTTCCATAGCGATTGCATCACTTTGTGTGGTTGCTTTTGCGGTCGAGCCCTCGTATAAGGTGTCATCGGACTACAAGGATACGCTGTACTACAATAATCTCTTGGCCGTCGAGCTGACAGGCGACGGTGCGACCGACGTCATCGCGGTGGCACTCTCTCAGCTTGGGTATCACGAGGGAAATAACCAAGGGGATCTGGAAGGCGGCAATGCCGGTGGAAGCAAGAATTTTGTGGAATACAACGTATTGTTCGGCAAGCTGGACAACGGCGAGGGTAACGGCTACAGCTACGGGTATGCGTGGTGCGCGGCGTTTGTCAACTGGTGCTTGCGCCAGGCGCGCGTGGATGAAAAGCTGACGGGCGGCATGTACGTCTCCTGCGCTTCGTGGAGAAACTGGTTTATCAACCAAGGCGCGAAATACGGTGCTTCCTATCATGCCCGCACCGACGGTTACATACCCAAGAAGGGAGACTTGATCTTTTACAAGAGCCTGACGGCAACGCATTCACGTGCGACCGACCACATCGGCATCGTGCTCAAATGCGAAAACGGTGTGGTATACGCCATTGAGGGCAACGGCGATAACCGTGTCGCCCTGCACGAATACTCTCTGGATAATCGCTACATTGTGGGATATGGCAGTATTGCATACAAGACAGCCGACGTGCCCGAGGTGGATTACTATCGCACCGAGGATCATTTGCCCGGGCTTTTCATTGCGGGCAAGGGACTGCTTTCAGCTTATGCAGGTCCGGATACCTCTACGGGCAAGGTGGCAAGTCTGACAGCGGGAGCTGTGTATCGCATCACTGCGGTGCAGGGCAGGTACGGGCGTGTAGAGCTTGCGGACGGACAGAGCGGTTGGATCTCTCTCAAACGGTTTACCCCCATGACCACTGATCCGTATTACACCGTGCAGTTGGTCAACGGCACAGAGACCTATGAGATCCGCGTGGCAGCGGGAGCGTCCTGCACCATTCCCGAACAAGTGCTTTTGACCGAAACGTTGGGAGAGCTGACCGATCTTTTGGGTTGGGGCGTGGGTGATGGCGAGATTTTTACGGCAGGGCAGGAGCTGACGCCCACGGCAGATCTTGTGCTGCAGGCGGTGACCAAAGCCCCCGAGGAGCAAACGACGCACGGCGAGAGCGATCGGGCTGAAAATGACTCCGCGTCCGAATCTGAGCAGACAGTCGCGACTGATCGGGCAGAGGACGGCGAGGCAACGAGCGCAACGCCGACCGAAACCGAAAAAGAGCAAACGGGCAGCGAGGGCTGCAGCGGTGCGCTTGGCGCGGCAGGAATTTTTGCGCTGCTTACATCGGCCACGTTGTTGATCTGCGGAAAAAAGAAGGAATAAAAAAACGGCTGAATCCATGCGGATTCAGCCGTTGCTTTTTGATTATTTTACGTCGAAGTTGAGGGTGTTGAGCACCTTGCCGTCCTCGGTATGAACAGCGAGGATGCAGCCCTTCCATGCCTTCTTGTCGTTCCAGTTGCAAAGTGCGATCTCAAGCGTGATCTCCTGATCAGCAAACTGGTTCAGCCAAGAGTACTGAGCACCGCCCGAGCAGTACAGCTGAAGGGTGGTGTCACCGTCAACGATAGAGGGAGCGGAGTAGCCGCCGGGGAAATTCACCTTGCCCTTTACCACAAATACGGTGGTGGTGTGGTCTTCCAGAATGCTCAATGCGAGCATATCGGCAAGTGTTTGGTCGGTTACGAAAGTTTCGGTCGAATACTCGTGAGCACCGTAATAGTTGGCAAGAACGGTCACTTCGGTCAGCATGGACTGACCAAAGTATGTGTCACCGCCCTTGGTCTTGACGTCTCTGGTTGCGGAAATGATGATCTCGTCGCCAATGCTCACAGAGGCAACGACCTCTTTGGTGGTGAAGATCGCGATCACACCGGTTTCGTCGATCAGATAGAAGCCGTCGCGGTTGACAAGGGAAGGACCAACGATGCCCTTGACAACAACGACATCACCGTTAGCAGCGTTGATAGCGGTCTGAACATCCACAAAGTCGAATGTGGGAGGCTCAAGGACGGTGATTTCTGCGGTATCGGTGACGCTGACGTCGCCAAGCGTTGCGGTCACGGTCACGGTTACGGTGCCGGGAGCTGCGCAATGCATGACGGTCTTGCCGTCCGCGGTGGTGAAGTATACGACCTCTTCGTTGGAGGAGGTGTAGGAAAGGGTGACCTCACCAAAGCCCAGCAGCAGAGAGGAAACACTTGTGATCATTTCCAGTGCGGGGTCGGAGGCATATTCGCTGTCGAACTGTCCCATTGCATAGTACTTCAGTGCGTGTGCGGGAGCGTTTGCGGGATCAAAGGTAAAGCCTTCATCCTTGACCTCAATGGGAACGAGGCGGAAGAAGCAGTCACCTGCGGTGGACTTGCAGTTGATGGGAGAGATGTAAACGGTGCAGATCTTGCCGTCGAATGCATCCAACCATTCAAAGTCAGCGCCGTTGCACTGAGTGTAGGTGTAGTTGCCGGTCTCGCCGTCCAGGTCAAAGAAGTAGTAGTTGACAAAGCCGGTGCCGTCCACTCTTTTGACAAGAGCGTTGACCTTGTAGATGGTGGTGGTCACGTTTTCGGTAACGGGGGTCTCGAGAATGTCCTTGATGGTGGATTCGGTGATCCAGGACTTGTCAAATGCATAATCCTGGCTGTCGTCCTTTTCCATCAAGTAAGCGGATGCGATCTGGCAGCTGCCCTTGTAGCCAAAGTTGGCTGCATTGCCCTGCTCACTCTCCAAGATCCAGTAATCCTTTTCGCCTGCAACGGTGATCTTGTCGCCCTCGGAAACTCTCTGTGCAAGGTCGCCGTCAAAGACGTAGATCGAGCCGGTCTCGTCAACTAAGAACAGGCCGTTGGGCTTGAAGCCGTTTGCAAAGGTGATCTTTGCAACTACGCCGTCGACCTTGATCTTGGTGCCGATCTCAGCCTCTCTTGCGTCAGCAACCGACATGTCGGTGTACTGGGAGAAGTCAACGTCGGGCTCAACGTGGGTGAACTCGATCAGACGGGCGTTCTTGACCTCCTTGTTGCCGTTATAGTTCTGCAGAATGCAGTGCAGCAGAACCTCGTCACCGCGATAGGGCTTGTCTTCCATTGCGCTGTAGTTGATCTCGCCGTCAGCACTGTAGGTGCCGTAAACCGAGATCTCACCGGTCTCGTCTGCAATCACCATTGCACCGTAAGCGGCATTGGTAATGGAAACGACGGTTGCACGGATGTAGTATCTTTCGGTGGTGATGTTGCCCTCTTCGCCGCAAAGCTCAAGTGCCTGGGCGATCGTGATCACCTGGATCTCGGGCTCATCGGGCTCGGTGGTCTCTTCCTCGGTAGAGGTTTCGGGCTCGGTGGTCTCTTCCTCGGTAGAGGTTTCGGGTTCAGTGGTGTCCTCATCGGGGGCGGTGGTGTCCTCACCGGGCTCAGTGGTGTCCTCGCCGGGCTCGGTAGTCTCATCCTCGGGCTCGGTGGTCTCGGGGGTCGTGGTTACGTCCTCGGTTGTGTTTTCTGTGGGTGCCTGTGTGTCTGCATTGGTGGTATCTTCGGTCTTGTTGCCGTCGCAAGCAGCAAGTACGGAGAAAATCATCAAAGCAACCAGCGCAAGCGCCAGAATCTTGGTGAACTTCATTCTGCAAATTCTCCTTAATTTTATTATTTGACATTCTACATTATAGAATAAAAACCGACAAAGGTCAACAGGCCTGTGGCATTTTCTCCCAAAGGTACAAAAAAGCAGGACATGGGGCAGCAACTATTAAGCAGTTTTTATTAAGCGATATGCCCGACACAGCCGTGCGCGGTATTCTTGCTATGCAAAAGTGGTATTGCTCCCGACTGCCGGGGCGAATAGCGTTGGCGCACCTGCGTTACCGCAAGTGCGCCATTGTCCTGCTTTTTTTCATTCTTTTCACAAATCAAGCCTCGGGTGCGCGCCAATCAAAGATCAGCTCGGGTTCTTCGAAAGAAGTATGGAAGAACTTTTCGTCTGCGGGAGTGCCCAGCGTCTTTTGTTTGATAATGTTGACCAGCATCCGAACGTCTATGGGCTTGTGCCCGTGAACACCGGGGCGATAGTACCAGTAGAGGTTTTCGGGCACGCCCAGATACTTGTAGACCTCTGCGGCCGCCATGGTGGTCTGCCACGAGCCGATTGGTCCGCTCCAAAGGTCGCCTGCAGCCTCCGAGATAAACAGCGTGCGGGGGGCGATCATGGCCTTGAGCGAATGTGCGTCAAAGGGAAGGTCCTCGGGGCGGTCTGCGTATTCGCCCAGATCCGGGCCCATCCAGAAATCAAAGTTTGCCCAAAGATCGCAAAGGCGTTCGCTTCTTTTTTGCATCAGAGGACGATTCGGGTCGTCGTTGCCCATGTAGTTGCCCTCAAGATAGACGCGATAGCAGGAGCAAGCACCCGCGCAGGTCTCGTTGGGATTGACGATGACGGCTCTCTCGTCCAAAGCACCCGCCAAGGCTGCAGTCTTACCGCCGCGCGAGTGACCGGTAAAGATCACCATTTCGGGATTGGTCAGGCCGAGCTTTTCCAGCGCGTCCACGCAGCGGGAATATCCCCAGGCCCACGCGCCGATCGCACCGAAGGTGTATTCGGGGTAAACCTCGTGCAAAGGCCCGTGTCCGCGGCCTTTGAACTGAATATCCTGTACGATCTCGGTACGGTCGAACATCATCCAGGCAATGCCCTCGTCAAGCGCAGCGTGCAGGTATTCCTTGTCGTAAATGTCCTCGAACGAAAGATCACCGTTTACGATCACGGGGGGCAGGGGAGTAGGCGTGGGGACGCCCCAGTCGGGCAAAAACAGTCTTGCGGTAAAGGAGATTTGCTTTTCTTTCGTGCCTGCTGTGATGCGGTAGGTATTGTGATGCCCCTTGCCGCCGATATAAAGCTCCTGTACCTCGAGTACCTCGGGTGCGGGCGGCATGGTCCCGTATTGCAGCTCAACTGCCTGCTTGTAGATCTCCTTACGGCGTGCAGGCCACTCTGCAGGAGAGGTCATGCGCGTGCCGTCGTCAAAGGTAAAGAGGTCGGGCAGCTTGCCGTACACCTCGTATTTGGTCAGGTGAAGCATATCCTTGGATACTGCGTAGTTTTCCATACCAATCTCCTTGTTCAGCGGAATTTCTCCAAAACGGCGTAAGCCTTGGGGGCATCTTGGTTGATGTCCACGTACACGGGCTCCAGCGAGATCTTGTCATCATAGCCGCAAGCGCGCAGTGTATCACGCCACACAAGGCAATCGTCCAGATCCTCCATGCCGGGCGCGTGACGGTCGGCCCGGGGACGCGCGATGTGCGCGTGGAAGATGTATTGCTTGTATTTTTCAAGATTGGAGAGCGGCTCGCCGCCTGCCCAGATGTGGAAGATGTCCATGGTCAGGCCGACGTGGGAGTGCGCGACCATGTCGCAGATCTCGGCACCCTCCTCGAAGGTGTGTAAGAAATTGGTTTCTTTTGCTTGCAAGGGCTCAATGGCAACGCGGACACCCGCCTTTTTGCCTTCCTCGCCCAAAATGTACATAAGGGATGCAAAACGTTCCTTGGCTTCGGCAAGCTCCATGCCCTCGGGCACGTTGCGTGCATAGCCCGAGCCCATGACGGCCACGTCTGCGCCAAACATAGCGGCGCGTTCAAAGCCCTTGGCCGAATACTCGCGTGCGTAGGCTTCGATGGCAGCACGATCCTCGCCGAACATGACAAAGCCGCCGGGGAAAAAGCCGTTGAACGAGGGGATCGCAATATCCAGCGCCTTCTTTTGCGCCAGAGTTTGCTCCAGCTGCTCCTTGGTGTATGCTGCGGTGACCGAGAAGTTCCATTCCGCATAGTCGTAGCCGATGTTTTTTATAAGCTCCCAATGCTGGGGCGGTGCACAAATACCGATTTTCATAATAACCTCCATGCCGCCCATGACGGCTCAAATCGTTTATGCGTGAACAGCATACCGAACGAATAGGTATCATTTCACGCTGCTGCCTCTTTGATAAGCGTTTTGATATCTCTATTCTATATCATTTTTCTGCGCTTGTCAATTCGTCCGGGCTACGAAAAAAATTTTTTTGAAAAATTTCAAAAAAACGTGAACTTTTTGGCAGAAAAAGCGTTTATATAGGTAGAGGGGACAAATCTTTCCGCTCTTGACAAACGTAGCGGAATGTAGTATCATGATCATATTATCAATCGGAGGTTTTACTTATGGGAAGATTTACTTCGGGCATGCGCAGCATGTCGAGCGGTGAGCGTTATGAAATGCACTATAACAGTGCGCGTCACAATTTGCTTGTCGCCATCATTTTTACGGTGATCAATTGCGTGCTGGCTGTGGTCGGCGCGGGTGTTTATTTCCTGTTTTCCTGCGCGTTCCCTTATGCAATGGCATATGACGGAGCGTTCTGGACGGGTATTATGTATTCGGCAGAAGAATATGCGGAGATGGGTATTTTGGCAAGTGACATGCTGCCCAAGTGGGTGTTCTTCGTTATGCTGGTGCCTGCTGTCATCGCAATTGCGTTGTACGTGCTTTGTTGGGTGTTCTCCAAAAATCGCGTTGGCTGGATGATCGCAGCGACCGTGATGTTCGTGCTGGACACGCTGTTTATGCTTTTGTATTTTATCCCGGACATCACCATGATCCTGGATTACATTTTCCACGCATGGGTGCTGTTTTTGCTGATTCGCGGCATCATTGCGCACTACAAGCTCAAAAGGATTGATGCGGAGATCGCCGCAAATGCACCCGTAGACGTATTTGGCACTATGCCGGGTGCAGCAGCGAATGCTCAGCCGCAGAATATTTACGCAGGCATTGACGGGGAAGAGCCCGCAGAGGCAGAGGAGGCAAAGCCCGAGCCCGAAAACAACGATTCTCCCGTGCTACACCGCGCGGATTACAGCGTCAAGAACCGCATTTTGCTGATCGTGCAGTGGGAGGATTATGAGATCTGCTACCGCCGCGTGGGCAAGACCAACGAGCTGGTGGTCAACAGCATGGTTTACGACATTCTTGATACCGGCGCGATCGAGAGTGCGCATGAGCTTTCCTGCACGGTGGGCGGCCATGAGATCACCGCAGGCACCGGCGCGGATTCGTTTATGTTCATCACCTTTGACGGACAGGTGATCAAAAGAAAACTTCGCCTGGCGTAAGAAATGCAAAAGGCAAAAGTCAGCCAAATGGGGCTGACGAATTAGCGGAGAAATCCGCACAAAACAAGGACTGTATCACACGGATGCAGTCCTTATTTGTTTGTATGTATTTAGTTGCTGCAGGTGCTGGCGATCAATGATCGCCCCTACAGGGAGTTATGTAAGGGGTTTACGATATAAAACCCAAAACAAAGACACTTGTAGGGGCGATCATTGATCGCCAGCGCCTGCAGCAACTAACTTTTTATTCTTTTTCTTCTGTGGACTCGGAATCTTTCTTCTTTTTCTTATTCTTCCTGTTCTTAAAAGCGTCCATGGCGGCGCGGCGCATGTCCTGTAGCACGCCAAGCGTATATTTGTCCTTCGGGAAGATCAACCGCAAAAGCAGGATGGCAATGGCGCAGGTCAGAATCTTTTCGGGCGAGGGCAGCCACAGGATGGTCAGATAGGCTGAGGCCACCGCGATCATCCAGGGGATACGTAGCCAAGTGCCCACGGCAAGCATGACGTACGACCAGCCGTTGGTGATCATCCACGCAATGCCAAAGCAAAGGAGCAGGCGGGGGTTTAAGAGAAAGTAGACCGCTTTTTTGAGCAGCTGCTTGATTTTTTCACGCATGGTCGGTCTCCTTAGGCTTCTTCAGAGCTATCAGCTCAAGCAGCAAAAGCGCGAGTGAGAGGGCAGCGCCTGCGGCAAAGACGACGCACAGCACGATGATCATGATCAGGCCGAGGTACGGGCTCAAAGCACCGCTTACAGGCAGGGAAAGCTTTTGCAGCAAGACTCGCATCATGGAGTGGCATACTATCTCCAGCGAGCGAAGTGGGTCGTTGCAGCGGGAAACAAGACCCGAGAGCAGCAAGACGTGACCGACGGCCGAGAGCGCGGACAGGATCGCCACGGGCAACGAGGGCTTGCCCTTGCCGCGAAAGATCAGCACGAGCATGACGATGGCCATCACAATACAAAGCAGAGCGGAGCCCCAGATCCACGAGGTGGACAGAGCCTGAATGAAAAACTGCAGCGGATCGACCTGAAGCGTGTACGCGCCGCTTGGTAAGCGCACGAAGGCGCTTGCGTTCATTTTGGCAAGCTCATATATGACGTAAAGAGACAGGAGCGAGCATAGCTGCAGGGCTGCAAGCAGCGCGGACAGTATGACGCGCGGAAGATGGAATTTATATTTCATGGCAGCTCCTTTGGTAAGTTGTATTCAGCATAGCTCTCTTCAGCTATACCACAAACGTCGAAAACCGTCAACGTTTGTCTTCACCTTTATAGACGCCAAAATTCTCTAAAAGTTTCATTTATGGGCGAAATTTTTATATTTTTGTTTTTTGGCTTGGGAAAAAACATCCCGCATTGACCGTGCGATGCGGGATGTTGCTTTTATCACTGCGGCCGTTCATTGCCGTTGCCGACGTAGCCTGTCTGCTCGATGATGTACTGCCCCTCGTCGGACAAGATCCAGTCGATCAGCAGCTGCACGTTGGGGTTGTCATTACCTTCGTAGGTTACGGCGTAAACGGGTGCAACGATGGGGTATGTGCCGTCTTGAATGTTTTCCACTGTGGGAGCAATTCCATCCACCGCGATCACCTTAATATCGGGGTTTTTGATGATACCCTCCACGTAATAGCGGAAGGAAAAGCCGATCGAGCCCGCCAGGTTGCGATAATCTGCCACCTCTTGAATGATCGCGCCCATGCCCTTGATCTCCTTGAGATCGGGATCGATCATGGCCGTGTCTCCCATAAAGCGCAGCATCATGCTCTGGCTGCCGCTACCCTCGTTGCGTTGGAAGGCCTCGATCTCCTTATCCATGCCGCCAAGCTCTTTCCAGTTGGTGATCTTGCCGGAGTAGATGTCCTTGATCTGCTGCGTCGTCAGAGAATCGATCGGGTTGTCCTTATGCACGAAAAATACAAAGGCCTCGTATCCGATCTGTGTGTAAGCAAAGGTCGTGCCCATCTGCTCGGCATATGCAATCTGCTCCTTGGAGGGATATGCACCAATGAAAATATCCGTTTCCTTGTGAGCAAGCTTTTGGTAGCCGCCTTGCGTGTTATTGAACTCAAAAACACCGTCGTTGAATTTGGTGGTATCGGGGTAGGTGGCGTGCACGAACGCAGAATAAACGGGGAAGGCGGCGGTTGCACCGTCTATGATCGGCAGATCCCCCTTGAGCTGCAGCGAAGCGTCCTCCAGCTTGACGATCTTGGAGTCCTCATCAAAGGGCATGTACTCACTCAAAAGGATATCGGGCGTGGTGTCAATGGTGATTGCCTCCTCGTAAATATCCTGCCCGATCTGTACGCCAAGCGGAATGCCGATCACCAAAATATAGGCGCAGAACACTGCAAGATATACGTATCTTGCCTTTTTTTTTGTCCAAAGCAGAGGGATGATGGCGGGCAGGAGCAAGATGCTGGCAAAGGCGATCCATTCGCCGTAGCCAAGCATGGCGATCAGGAGCAGGGACGTAAATCCCGCGATAGGCCAGGCAAGGGCGAGGAGAAGGGTCAGTACGATCTTGAGTACTAAAACGGTATGCTTGATTGCGCTTTGTTCAAAAAATTCCTTGACAGTCATAAAGTCCTCCTTATAGCAGTTTGGTTCTTCTACTGTATAAGACGCTTTTTTGCCCCAAAAGTTCGACTTTTTGAGGGCGTTAATAAAATATTTACAGAACTACGCCGTTTTTCTTGCATTTCTTGAAAAAGTGAACGGTAAAGAGCAGCACGGCAATGCCGAGAATGGGGAAGAGTGAGCAGACCAGCATGCCTGCCTTGAGTCCTACCTGTTCGGCACTCAAACCAAGTTGACCGGATAGGCGCAGGCCAAGGTCGCTTGCACTGACCGCGTCGGTCACAATGCCCATCAGCTGCGGTGCCACCGATGCGCCAAGGTCACCGCCCGAGGCCATGAGCGCGTAGGCCGCAACGCCCACGCCGGTCACGTTTTCCTCCATCATGATCAAAGCCCCCGGCCAGAGCATTGAGGTAAAAATGCCTGTCAGCACGCAGGCCGCCAGCGCGGGAATGGGGTGAGAGGAGAATGCTACTACTAAGTAGCAGACCGCCGCACCGATCATGCCCACCGTGAGCATGCGGAAGATGTTCTTGCCGAATTTGGCGTAAGTGATACGCGTCAGGCCAAGCAGCACGGCAAAGGCCGCCATGCCCACAAGGTCGCCGACTGCCTTGTCAATGTGCAGCGCGTTTTCCATGTATCCCGAGATCCAGTTGGACATGGTATTCTCGGCGCAGCTGCCGAAAAAGATACACGCCACGCAAAGAGCCAGTCCCAGCGTGCGTTTGCCCGTGCGCTTGGATCGCTCCTGCTGTGCGCCCTTTTGCAAATCGGGCATGGGAGAGAGCATGAACATCACGGCCGCAATGACGGGCAGCGCGGCAAAGAACAAGGTCAGATACATCCAGTTGTGAGATCCGAACAGGGCAAAAAAAGCGGTGCTGAGCACGATGACGAACAAAATGCCAAAAGCATAAAGAGAATGCAGCATGCTCATGTCTCTTTGCGGATTATCCGAGGGGAGAGCTGCAATGGTGGGCGAGAGCATGACCTCGGAAAGGCCGGAGGCGATGGAAAATACGATGGTGCCCGCCAGCAATCCCGCATAGGCAAATTGCGGCAGGAAGGTAGGAACGAGCGCGTAGATCACAAGCCCCAGCGAAGTGATCAGAGGTGTGATGCGCACAAGCATTTTGGCGTTGAATTTCTTTGCAAAGAGCGAAAAGAGCAGATCCACCAGCATCTGCGTGCAGAAGTTGGCCAGCACCAGTGTGCCAAGCAGCGTGTAGGAAATGTTGTATGTATCCTGCAGCGTGGCGAAAAGCAGCGGCGGCAGGATGAAGATGGACGACATGGTAAAGTATGCCGAGTAGCAGGCAAGCTTGGTGCGTTTGTAGTTGGGTGTCATGGCAGTACCTCAAAAAATACGGATCGGATGGTGTCGGTATTGTCCTCGGAGTATTCCAGCTCCTCGGAGAGAATGCGGGCGGCATCAAGGGGATCGGCACCCGCGCAGATCATGCAGCAAAGCAGCTGCGTAAAGAACAGGGAAAGCCCCAGCGATGCACGGAACGCGTCTGCATCCTCAGCGTCCGAGCAATGCCGAAAGATAAAGTAGGCAAGCGCGCGGGTCAATATGGGAGCAGATTCGACAGTTGCCTTGCATGCGGACGAATAGCAGGAAAAAAGATCGCGGTGCGCATCGTTCAGGTATTCAAGCCCGTCAAGCAGCTCGCGCCAAGTATCGTCATCAAGCTGCGTAGGGGTCACTTGAAAGGCCTCGCAGATGCTGCGCAGCTTTTCGGAATAGGGAAGGGATGCGTCGCCCAGCAGCGCGTAGATTTCGTCACGCGGCACGGTGGCATCATAGGCATCTGCGTCGGGTGTGCTGTCAAGGTACCCGATCTCAACCATTTGTGCAAAATCGTCCGAGTCAAGCACGATACGGCAGGCTTCCTCGCAACAAAGCCCCAGCCCCACCTCCTTGCCGTGCGGCGTGTCGTGATAGATGCGCGGGTGCTCACGGCAGATCTCGCAAAGCGCATCGTGGCCATAGGTCTTGATGATGCGGCAAAGACCGTGCTCGTCCAGGTGTGGGCAGCGATCGTGGGCTGCAAGAACAAAATGCGGCGTGTCGGTGGTATCAATGCTGTCTCGGATCGCGCTTGCATAGTCACCGTCCAGCGTTTGGTAGTATTGAAGGGTATCGTCGTCCACGTCGATCTCCCAGCCAATGCAGCAGGAGTGTCGGCAGCGGTCGGCAATGCAGGAAAAATTTTTGTAATAAGCAGGTGCGTAAAGCTTCATGTGCATTCCTCTTTTGTAGATTGCCCTTATTATAGCACAACCCTGCGCGGTATGCAAGGCAATCGGGGGAATTTGCTTGACATAAACCGTTTCTTATAGTACAATGAAAGTAACAATCTCACCAACAGGAGGACATTATGAAAAAACGCAAGCTTTTGAGTTTGACGCTTGCAGCCATGATGCTGTGCGCAATTCTTTTGATTCCTGTACCGGCGGCAGCTGCGGATTCCATTTCCATGGAGCCGTATTTCGGCCAGCCCTTTCAGCCGGACGGCGTGACCTTTGGGCAGGTCAGCTTTCTTGTTCCGGGCGGCACCATGGGACTGACCAAGGACGCATGGGATGACCGCATCGATCACAATACCGATCTGATCTTGGTCTCCTTTGTCAAGGACGGTGTGGCGTATGAGAATATGACCATCCGCGCGGTCAAGGAGATGCTGGGCGACCTGGCCTTCAAGCGCACCTGCTATACCTATGATGATCTGCCCAACGGCATGATCCGCCTCAATCTCGTGTTCCATATGGACGACCACGCCTCTCTCAAGCCCTCGGATTTCACCGCGATTACAGTCAAAAAAGGCTTTGTCTGGTGCGCGGGCTCTCCCTCGGGTATTTCGGGTGAGCTTTCCTCTCTGACGCTGGACCGCGACGTATCCTTCCCGGTCAATGCCAAGGCGGGCATCACCGGTGTGCAGACCGGCCCCATGGCAGGCATTGACGGTGCGTTACGCATCAATTTCGTGCGCAAGGACAGCGTCAGCCTCAAAGCCATTTCCGCGGTGGATCTTTGTCCCTCCGCCATACCCGGCAAAACGCTTGGCGACCTTGTTACCATTAACGGCGAGAGTGTGACCGAGCTTGTCAGAAAGGGCAATGTGGCACGATTCAATTTTTACGGAGATACCATGATCTTTCACATCGACGACCCCGCATATCTGGCCAAGCTCAAAGAGGAGCAGTATGAGATTGTCATTCACCCCGGCTTTCGCTGGATGAACTGGACGCAGGACGACTGGGGCAACTGGGCGGGCACGAATAAAGACAAGTACACCCCTGTGGACGGCACGTTGGTGCTTGAACCCATTTCCTTTACGGTCAATGCCGCGGACGAGGTCTGCATCAGGACCGACGGCTTTGAGGTGCTGGACGGATACAAGGACACGTACTTTGTAGGCGAGCGCATTGACATGACCTCGCTGGTCGTGCGCATCAATTACGCAGGCGGTCAGAGCCTGGATATGATGCTGCTGGAGAGCATGGTCAGCTATGATTTTTCAAAGCCCGGAACGGCGACCGTCACAGTGGAATACGACGGCATGAAGGCTACCTTCGAGGTCACCGTGCTGGAAGCCCCCGAGACCACCGCGCCCGAAGCAACCGAGCCGGAGATCACTTCGCCCGATGCGGAGACGACCGAGCCTGAGACCTCTGAGACAGAGGTGACACCGGAGCAATCCGAATCCGCAACGCTTGTTCCCGAGCCTGCGATCGATAACGGAGGATGCAAAGCGGTGCTGATGCCCGTAACCGTAATACTGCTTTGCTTGGCGGCTTTTTCGTTGGGCAGAAAGGAGAACTGACGTGAAATTTTTCAGATTATTGGCATTTTTCCTGGCAGCCCTTATGCTGCTTGCAGCTTTTGCCGCCTGCACGCCCGATACCTCTGAGCCTTCCGAAAAGGAATCTGACACGGGCGCAACCGAAAATCCCGAGACCACCGAGGCAGAGAGCGGGGAAGACCCCGCGCCCACGGTTGAGCGCGTGCCGGATGAGCGCGATCTGACCGAGGCTGAGTATTCGGTGCTCAATATCGTAGGCACGGATGATTTCGGCCGCGTGATCTTACCCGTGGACGGCAAGGTCAACGACGACCGCTACGTGGGCATGTTCTATTTTCTGACACTGGGTCAGCATGCCAATCATTCGGGCATCTACGATATCAACCTGATTACCTATGAGGGCACGTACAATAAAGCCTTCACTCGCTTCAATACGCCCATCACTCCCGTGGGTGCTGCGCACTTCTGGGGTGAGCCCGTGTGGGGCTATTATAACAGCCAGGATCCTTGGGTCATTCGCAAGCAGATCGAAATGCTGACCATGGCGGGCATTGATTTCATCGTGCTGGACACCTCCAACAACGTGCTGTACGAGGGTGTGACGGCTGTGCTGTTTGAGTTGCTGCTGGAGTATCAGAATGCGGGCTGGGATGTGCCGCAGGTCGTGTATTATCTTGGCAAGCATGATTTGAATGCGGACACAAGCGTGTTTGGGCAGGTATATAAGATCTTTTATGAAAAGGACACATACAAGAGCCTTTGGTTTACGCCAAACGACCCCGAAAAGCCCATGATCATAGCCCCCGACAACGTCATTGCGCGCTTCCGTGCGTCCTCGGATGCAACGGAGCAGATGTATGCCGAGTTTTTTGATTTCCGCGTGACGCAATGGCCGATCGCACAGCCCGTCAACGAGCCTGTGTACGAATACGGCGCTCCCTGGATCTCGTTTGAGTATCCGCAGACCTCGCAACAGGGCTGGATCAATCTGTCGATTGCGCAGCACGTGACGGTCAACATGACCGATACCCGAAATTCCCGAGGCCGTGGCTGGCATCCCACCGAAAAGGTCAAGGGCAAATGGAAGGGCGAGAATGACCATGAGAATTGGCGTCAGAACCTCAATTTCCAGGCACAGTGGAACACCGTTTTGGAAATGACGCCCGAGCAGAGAGCAGAGGACGCAAGATTTGTGTTCCTGACCGGATGGAACGAATGGGTGGCCGAGAAGATCCGCCTGAATGAGCGGGAATATTACACCGTGGATACCTTCAATGCCGAATATTCAAGAGATATTGAGCCCTCGCGCTCGTCGGGCATGAAGGATTACGCCTATTTCCAGACCGTGATGAATATTCACAACGACAACTTTGCCCCTGCCGTGCATTACGAATATCCCGCGACCACACCCGACATTACCAAGGACGATGCGGCTGCATGGGAGTCAGCACCCACCTACCGCGACTTTACGGGCGAGTGCGCCGACCGCAATTTCAAGGGTATGGCGGGAGATCTTGTCTACAAGGATACCACAGGCAGAAACGACATTGACAAAATCAGCATTCTGCGCGACGGTGAATATCTGTATTTCCGCATTGCGTGCGCCGAGGATATCACGGCATACGCTGCGGGCGACGCGGGCTGGATGAACCTCTGGCTTAAGACCGCGGGCGCAGACGGTGAGCTGCTTTGCGGATACGAATACGTGATCAATCGCGAGATTGACGGCAGCAAGAGCACAATTTTTGCTGCGAATGGCGAAAAGGTCGGCGAGGCCGACGTCAACGTGTACGGTAAGGTCATGATCGTGCGCGTTCCGCTTGCGGCAATCGGACTTGACGAGCACCATTATCAGATTGAATTCAAGGTGACCGATAACGTGCAGGATATGGAAAACGATCCTCTCAACCTGTACGCCACGGGCGACGCCGCCCCCATCGGCAGCCTGAATTTCAGTTATGGGTATTAAGTAAAAAAGCAGCCCGATGGGGCTGGCAAATAAGCGGTGAAATCCACGCAAAACAAGGACTGTATCACACGGATGCAGTCCTTTATTTTTTGTGAAAGGTTTATTCAACCCCGCAGGTTTATATTTGCAGGGGACGGCGCCCTCGACGTCCCGCCCTACATTAACAAATCTTTTCGCAATGCAATAAGTTCTGTGTGCTTGCCCGGGACGTCGAGGGCACCGTCCCCTGCAACTGTTTATATGCATATGTCGGTTTTATCATTCTAACAGAAATGGGGATAAATCTTCCCCATTTCTTCGCTAATTCAGCAGCCCCATCGGGCTGCTTTTTTATTATTTATCCTTCAATCAATCAGTCGTGCATTGCCTGGATGTTGTAATACTCAACGCCAAAGACCTCGCAGCGTACGCCGTAGTATGCGCCTTGGATAGGATCCTCGTCGTAGTAATCGATCAGCAGCACATCGTTTGCATAGCACTTGATGGTACCTTGACCGTCAAATTCCACGGTGATGGTGATGTTGGTCTCGCCATGGATGTAATCGGTTACGGGCTCGTCGGTGACCTCCAGTTCAGTCCATGCCTGGCCGTTATAGCCTGCCTTGGCAAGGTAGAGTCTCTCTGCGTCACAGATAAAGAGGAAGTAGTATGCAGGGCCGAATTCCCAGAAATAGTATTCGTCCTCACCCGTGGGGATCTCTTCCAGACCGAAGATGATACCGTTGTCGTTGACGTAACCGGGAGCGGAGAGGAAGGTAGCGGTCAGCGTGCCGGATTCCATGGTATCGTTGGTGACAACGATCATGTTATTATCCGAGTCGGAGTACAGGCAGTTAAGCTCTTCATCGTAAATAAAAGCACCGGAAGCGTTGTAGCCACGCAACTCAACACCGTCGGCATAGCCTACGGGAATATCTATAATCTCAAAGGGCAGACCCAGCTCGTTGAGCGTGGATTCCTCGGGCTCGGTGGTCTCGGGCTCTGCGGTGGTTTTGGCCTCGGTGGTTTCAGGCTCGGTTTGCTTTTCGGATTCGGGAGCCTGTGTGGTCACAGCATCGGTGGATTCGGAAGTGTTTTCCTTGTCCTGATCGCAAGCAGCAAATGCTGCAAGTACCATCAGGGAGACGAGAACGAGCGCGATGATTTTTTTCATAATGCTTCCTCCGTAGTTGTATCGTATATCGTTTCCTTGAAATTATTATATCATGAATGATGTGTCATGTCAATATTTTTGTCCGTGTGGCTGCAAGTGCGGTAAAACTGTGTAATACTATTCATGGTCAAGCCTGTCTTTGCTCCAGCTTTTGTGCAGATATCTCCAAGATAAAAGATCAAACGGAACAAACAGAGGGAAAATGATGATGTATAGAGGCACATATAAGATGGTCAAAAGCAGAGCAATTGCAGCCATTCCGATCAGATCCATGCGAAATTCTTTACTTTTCAGTATTGTCTGTCGGTCCTGCTTGGGACTGTATGCGCAGTCTCGCGTGCTGTTGAGGTAGTCGCGGCGAAGCCCGGGATTGCGTGTACGCCAAATATGGAATGCTGTAAACAACGTAAAGGGGAGAATCAACCCCATCGCATAGCCCGCAAGCGCTTTGCCCCATTCTTCTCCGACAATTGCGTTGGCTACGGTTCGCAGAATGGGATTGCCCAACAAAAGCAACAAGGCAATGGTGATTGCGCTGATGGATGCATACGGCAAATAATACTTGAAAAGCTGTTTCATAAACTCTCCTTTCTCAGCTCGGTCGCAAAATGTGTGCTGTCACATAGGGTGAATCCAAAGATCGTATCTCCGTTTCCGATGTATTCCACGCTGGTACCGTTTTGATAGCTGATCAGCGACGGAACGGGATTGATCAGTAAAATCCGCTTGATCGGCTCGCCCCGATATTCAGGGCCAACAGGGAAGAACAGATACCGACGGCTTTGTTCGCTGTAGGTTTGATCAGGCGTTTTTATGAGGTTGAAGCGAAAAGGGGAGCGGTCGGCAAATCGCGCACCTTGTCCGCGGGTCAGTGTCAGCGTATAGGCATAGCTGTCGAAAAAATGCAAGGCGACATGACGGTGAGGACATGCAAGAAAGTGGATATAGTAGGTGGTGTGTGCGGTGGTGATTGTCCACTCCGGGCGTCTTGCGGGAATAAACACCGATAACAACACAGATGCATGCTGCTCAAGGCCAAAGCCGTTTTGCTTACAAATTTTTCTGATTTGTCGTGACGCTTTGAGGCGTAAGATGAACGCCCGCGCATATCTGATGGGAGAAAGGCCCGCGAAAATCAGAAGAGGAATAAGCATCGTGATCGGTTGAGAGTGGAAAAAGCCCCATGCCCAAAGCATGCACCCGACAAATGCCGCGATGCACGTGCGAATACCAAGGCGCAGAAGCGTTTTGCCAAGGTCTGCGGGAATTCGGTTGTGCACTGACGCAAGCATGTGGCAAAGCTCTTCAAGGGAGCCTAGTCCCTCTATGGTCTGCTGTAATGCTTTTTGCTCGGAAAGCCCTTTGAGCAAAAGACTGTAATAGTGGTCCTCCATGTGCTCCAGATACTCTTGCTCGGTTTGCTCTCTGACTCTTTTGGAATGAATGCCTCGGCAAATGCGCTTTGCGGTTCGACGCATTTCCTGCTCAATCGACGGATCGGGCTTACTCATTTCCCAACACCTTGGAAACACTGCTTGAAAACAGCTTCCATTCGTCCAGCTTCAAGCTCAATTGCAAACGGCCTTTAGGGGTGATGCGATAATATTTGCGCTCCTTGCCGCTTTCGCTGACTTGTCTGTATGCTTCAAGCAATCCGTCCTTTTCCATTGCGTGCAAAATTGGGTAAAGCGATCCCTCACTCATGCGGAATACCGAATCGGATCGGACTTCGATTTGCTGGATAATCATATAACCGTACATGTCCTGCTCGGAAAGCAGCTGCAGGATCATAGTGCCTGTTGAGCCTTTGAGTAATTCTTTGCTGATTTTCATGAGAAAGACTCCTTTTTATAGTATCGAATTAAGATGCATCGGAATACGATGTGTATAGTATAGCATACTTGTAAGGGCAAGTCAAGAGCAGAAATAAAATTTCTATTTACCAATTTTTGAAAAATGTTGATTTTGGTAAATCTCGCCTTGAATGGCTAAGCGAACGATGCGGATGTGCATTGCAAAGGCGTCCCCGTAGGGGAAGAGGACCCGCAGGGGGGGGAGGGCAGGGGAAGGACCGGCCGCGGGAAAAGGGGCCGTGTATTGAAGTTGGGCCGGTATTATTCGGAATAAACAGTAAAAGGAGGTGCATTCAAGCACCTCCTAATATACTTTTTACAGTTTGATCTATATAGTCACATACCATATAAAAATCTTTGTCGTTTGTTTTTCTTGTTATACGGCAATGACATGATAAACTCCTTGAGTGTTTTTCAGTATTAACGAGTTATGGAAGCCTTTAGGGATTGGCAAATGTGAGACAGTCCCAATGTCATCACACAGCCCCTTTTCCCGCGGCCGCTCGCTTCACTGTGTTCCGCATCGCTGCGGGTCCTCTTCCCCTACGGGGACGCCTTTGCAGCGCGCGTCCGAACTGTATTGTTATCCAATATGAGATAAATTTTTAAGGGGTAAAGTCAATTAGTGCCTGGAAAATGCCCTGCCTGAACCGCGATATTTATCTGATCACCTCATCCGTATAGATCTCACCCTTATCGTCGTTGAAGATCACGCGTTTGGTGCCGTCCTCGTGCAGCGTGATGCCGCAGCCGATGAAGGAGTTGCCTTTTTCGCCACCAAAGATGGGCTTTGAGCCGATGATGGCGGTGCAGGGCTGGCCCTGGTGGTCAAAGTCGCAGCCGGGCGGGCAAATCTCCACTCTGTGGTGGTGGCCGTAAAGCAGCAGATCGGGCTTCATCTGTGCGGAAAGCCTTGTCCATTCGCCGTAAAGCTCCTGCTCAATGTCAAAGGGCGGCTTCTGGATATGCGTAAAGCCGATGTGCGAGACGATCAGGCGGTACTTGACGCCGGGTGCGTCAAATTCCTTGTCCGCGTTTGCAATGATTCCTTTGAGGTACTCGGTCTCGGCCAATCTGAACTGGTGGAAGCAGACGGTGTTGCCGTATTCAATGCTGTCATCGTCCTTGTCCTCGCCGCAATCCATCAAAAGCCCCCAGACGCAGCCTGCGCGGAAGGTGTAATAGGTGCGGCCGTCCTTGATCGGGATATAATTCGGCATATCCTCGGCATGAATGCCGCGCGTGTCGTGATTGCCGCGTGCAAACGCCACGGGGCACTGCCCCTTGGTAATGCCCGACGCGATCTCGCAGATGGCGTTGAAGTTGCGCACGTCACCGCTGTGGTTGGGAATGTCGCCGTTGAGGATCAGCAAGTCCAGATCGTCGCCAAACAGCTGTCCGCAGGCAATGGGCTCGGCCACTAAGTTGTGCGCGTCCGAGATGTGGTAGAGGTTGATCGCACCGTCCGCCTTGACCGGCTTGAAGGGCAGCGTCAAGGTGCGCTCGTCCTCGGAGGTGGGGTAGTAGGGCTTGCGCTCGATCATTTTGCGGTACACGACGGTATATTCGCGCGCCTCGTCCAGCACGGACATAGGCAAAATCATGCGGTGCATGTTGGTATTGGAGCGCAGAATGCCGTTGCAATGATCGAAATAGGTGTGCTCGCCCACCTTGACCCAAACGATCACCTCTGCGTCAAAGGGGACGAAAATGTGGTATTCGTCGCCCACGGCAAACAAGGTGGGATAAGTCAGCATGTATTCGGGAAGATTGGGTGTTGTCATGATCATACCTCCTTTCATCGGTTAATGTTGTTCGTGTTCCCGGATGCTCTGCTGTTTTTCGCGCTTTACAAGCACCGATCGCAAAACGATCAGCGCGACGATGGGTACTACCACCAGCAAAAGCGGCAGCAGCGCAAAGATGACGTCAAAAAATAGTTTCATGTGATCATCCTTTCTGCAAGAAAAGCGCAGGGCAGGGCTCGTGCGCCTTGTAGGCGCGCACGTACTCGCAAAGCCAACGGTAGTAAAGATCACCGTGGCCGCCTTCCATGGGCTCGATATCGCGGCTGAATTCCACGTTGAAGTTGTCTGTAAAGACGTATCTGCCGTCCACGCAGAACAGCTGCGCGCACCATTCGTTCCACCAGGTCAAGGAGACGATCTTGGGGTGGGTCTCAAATGCGGTCTGCCATTGCGCGTGCCAGAAGCGGCCACCCTGTCTGCCGTGCGCGGTCTCGGTGCAGGACATGTAGGTGGATTGCATGGCAACCGAAACGCCTACGTGCTCGGGCTTGCCGTCCGCGTCGTAGCAGACCGTGACGCGGTTGTCGGGCTCAAGATAGCTCCATTGCCCCTTTTTGACCTTGCCCTGCAGGCCGTACATGCCGCGCGTGGTAAAGAGATTGGTCTCGCTCGTTTTGTAGTTCCAGTGCAGGATAAAGGGCTTGCCGTCGCGGTAAACGAAGCAGTCCTTCCACTTGTCCACACCGTAAAATTTTTCGTAGAAAACGGGGAAGGCGTCGGGGGAGTTGGGCCACATGACCACGTAAGGGGTCGAAAGGCCCTCTGCGCGCATTTCGACAATGGTGTCAAGCAGCGCGATCGAGGAATATTCCACGTGGCTGTCCCAGAATTGCTTGTTCTTGTGCGTGTTGCCGCCCACGAAGGTGAAATCCGCGATCAGAAAATCCACGCCTGCCTGTTGCAAAAGCGTCAGATTGCGGCGAATGGCCGCCTTGTCGGTCGAACGGTAATAGCCCTGCGCGGGCTTGCCCCAGTAGTGAAAAGCTCCTATGTCGTTGTGCTGCTTTTCTGCGTTGCCAAAGCCGTATTGCTCGCTCCAGCCATACTTTTCGGTCATTTCGGTAACGTTGGGCACGTTTTCTATGGGACCCTCTCCGCTGCCCAGCACCGCGTTGAACCACATGGTGTAGCAAATGCCCACAAGATCCGTGCGATTGGTGATATCAAGACCGTAGCTCATGTCAATCCTCCTCGCCAAAGTGAATTTCCGTTTACATTATACCATAAATAAAGGCGGTTTTCAATACGGTCGGGAGAAAAAAGAAACAGCCCAATGGGGCTGAGGAATAAGCGGGAAAAGCGCAATTCCCCTCGTGTCATCCTGAGCGGAGAAAACATCCCGGGTGGATGTTTTCGCAGTCGAACTTTCAAAAATCTGCAACAATTTGCTGATTTTTGAAAGTCAAAACGCTGCAAGCGTTTTGAGGATCTACGAGGGTGGGTGCGTTGTGCCCGTAGATCCCGCGCTGCGCGCGCCCTCCCTTGGGTCGGGTTCGACTTCGCAAACAATACTCAATTGTTTGCTCCGCTCAGGATGACACGGGCGGGGTTG
>JAZNZB010000058.1:0-7517 GCA_045594705.1 Eubacteriales bacterium | reverse complement strand
GGTAGCACCCATGTCCAGCATGCCGCCCCAGTATTCCTTGATATCGTCCAAAGCGCCTGCGAAATCGCCTGCCAGCGCCTTTGCCTTGAGGATATAGTAGCCAAAGAAGGTGGAATAGCCGTGTCCGCCGCCGGGCGCGATCATGGTGTCGTTGATCTCCTTGGGATCTGCCAGGCCTGCCAGCACCAAAAGCGCTGCTGCCTGCTTGGAGCCGCAGGGATCGGGCACGTGCTTTCTCATGCGCACTGCCGCCATGGCGCACTTTTCGGCCAAAGCCACGTCGCCCAAGGTATAGAGCAGCGAGGTGCCCTTGTCAAGCGCGATCTTGAGAAGGCCCTGCAGACCTGCATGAATCGCACCGGGATTGTCGTTGTTGGGCCAGTCCATAAATCTGTTCTCGGGCATGTGCTCCACGCCGTCCTCGTCCACGCAATCGGCCAGCACGTTCATCAGATCGTGAATATAATCTCTCTGCTGAGACAGATAGACCGTGTCACCAACCGTTCTGTACCAGTCGTGCTGAATGATCAGCCACCACATGGAATAGGACGAAATGCCGTTCATCCAAGTACCGACCGGAGTCTCATCACGAACAACGTCCAGGGATCTGGGCACGATGTCGGTGTAACCGAAGGTGGTCAGAATGGTCTTGACCTCGGTGTGCATGTCACCGATCCAGACAAGTCTGTCACGCTTGATGCCGTCCCACAAATATTCCTGCATGTTCAGATGCGCGGTGTATGCAGCGGTATCCCAGATCTGGTTCAGACGCTCATCGGAGCACTTGAACGTGCCCTTATATTCCAGATCCATATAGTGGAATACGCCCTGAATAGCCTTGAAGGTAATGAATGCGTCCTCGTCCAGCAGCTCTACGTAAAGGAAACGGTAGCCGGTCTCATTGGTCTCGATGCCCGAATACATACCAAGACTGTAAACGCTGTCACGAATAGCATGGTCGTTGGTGGTGTTCTTTTCGCCCAGAGGCGTCAGTGCCTCCATCACGCTCTCGCCAAAGCGGACGGCTACCTTGACCGCACCGTTGTGTCCGGGGCCGTGGGTCATCCAGGTATGGAAACGTGCAGAGCCTGCAAATTCAATGCCGAAGTCCACCAAAATCGCTGCGTGGGGCTTGCCGGGCTCGTTCTTGAGCGTGCAGTTATCCTGCCCTACCACCAGCGTGATCTGATTGCTCTTTTCCTCCAAGAGGTTCTCCGCGCCGCTGACATTACCCTGCGTCCACACAATTCTCTTGGGAACCAAATATCTTCTGGTACGGGGGTCGGTATGCTCCCCTGCCAGTGCCGTAAACTTATCAATTACTTTTTTTGCCATGTTGAATACCCTTTCTGTTCTTGATTTATGGTATTTACTTTTTGATTATACCATACCCGCAGGGGAATTGCAATAAGATTGCGCAATTCTTGGAAACTTTTTAAGGCCAAAGCGCGTCGTCAAGATAGCACGCAATGGAATTCTCCAGCCAATAGGTATATTCCATCCCGGGCGCGAGCTTTTCCATGGATTTGAAGCGCAGATAGAGATCCTTGCCGTCCGACACGTCGTGCCAGATATCGGCAAACACAAAGTCAAACTCTCCCGTGGGATAATGCTTTTCGGCAAAATCAAACGCGTCGGCATGGATGACCCTGATCTTGTCGCGGCACTCCATCTGCGGCAGCAGATTCTGCTCAAACAGCGAAATCGCGTCCGCGCTCAGATCCACCACCGTGACCGATTCGACCTCGGGCTTGCGCGCCGCCATGTACGCAAAGTAGCCAAGTCCCAGTCCAAAGGTCAGCACGCGGCCGTGCGCGCGCTCCAGCGCGGGCTTGGTGGTCACGGTCTCGTTGGGCATCAGCGTCATCCATTCCCTGCCGTTTTCCAAAACGCCGGGAAAAGCGAATTCGCGCATGAAAAAACCGATCTGCGGGATCATGCGATTGTCCCTTGTCACCAAAAAATCGTTGCAGACAAAGGCTTCGCAGGGTGAGAGGCTCATCTGCCTATACTCCCACTTGCCGCTCTTGCCCGGCTTGATTTTGATATTCCGGTAATACGCGTCGTTTTCAAACTCCACGGGGTCAAGCTCGTGGATCATGGGAACAAAATAATGGCGGAATAAGTCTCTGTCTCTCCCCGAGCTGTCAAGGCCGCACACGGCCGCCAAGCACTCGGCATAAGCGTACGCGCGGCTGACGCCGCATTCGCGCGCGATCTCGTCCACCGTGCCTGCGTCCAGCGAATCAGCTGCGATATTGAGCACAAGGCTCATCATACGCACCACGCCGTCGTTATAGGTGCGTATGGTCTCGGGTCTCAACCCCGAAATTTGCTTGATCGGTGTTTCCATTTGCCAATCCTCTCTTTTTTCCGTTATCCTGATTATACCATATTTTGCCCCTCGCGTCAACCGTAAACGACTTGACAAAGCACGCGCAATTTGATAAAATGAAGCATATCGCAAAAGAAAGGAGAGCGCGGTGAGATGAAGCAGTTTTTCTCAAAAAAATGGGTACAAGTGACGCTGATACACGTCGCCGTCATCGGGATTGTCGCTGCCATATTAATCACCCTCTCGCTTTTGTTCGGGCATGCCTGCCCGACTTATCTGATCTTCGGCATCTGTTGCCCCTTTTGCGGCATGACGCGTGCACACCTTGCTGCGCTGCAGCTGGATTTTGCGTCCGCTTTTGCCTATCACCCCGCTTTTCTCGCAGGGCTGCCCTTTTTGTGGGTGCTGGTGCATCATCAGCTGTTTCAAAAGAAATGGCAACGCGTGCTTTGGTGGATCCTGGTGGCTCTGCTTGGCACAGCGCTTGGCGTGACCTATATCGTTCGTATCTGCACGCTCGGCTTTGACTTTTTTGCATAAGCCAAGTCTTCCTTTATTGCACATATTCCAACCCGAGCAATATTGACAAACGCCGCATGTAGGACTATAATTGTAATGTAATTTTTCTTTTTCGATCGGGAGCTGTCATGCAACATAGAAAAACGACCATGGGTCAGGTCTTTAATTTCAAGGACCCCGACGCGCGTACGCGTTGCCTGTTACTGTTATCCGTCGCGCTGGAGGCGATGATCAACTACATTACCACCGGCATATTCTGGACTGAATTTCTGCGCGGCTACCACATGGAGCCCGAGGAGATCGGAATCTTAGCCTTCTCTCCCTTTATCGCAGGACTTTTCGTCATTTTCGCGCCCGCTCTTTTGACTCGCTTCAAAAAGCGTCGCTTTGTGCTCGGCTTTTGTAAGCTCATGTACTACGTCTGCAGCATCTTCGCGCTGACGCTGCTGCCCCGCTTTGTGAGCAACGCCACCGTGCTGATCATTTGCATGTCGGTGCTGCAATTTGTTGCCTACATATTCAACATCATCGCAGTCTCGGGATATGCCGCATGGCACGTCAAATTCCTGCCCGAGAGCATTCGCGCGCAATACATGACCTTCAATCAGTTCGCCGCTGCGCTGCTCCCCGGCATTCTGGTTTTGGTCGCGGCCGTGTTTGCCGACCGCCTTGCCGCTATGCCTGCCGATCAGCTGAAATTTTTGGAGTATGTGCGCCATTTCGGCTTTATCCTCGGTGTCGTAGACGTCATTCTGCTCTCGCTGCCCCGCGAGGTGGACTACCCCGTGATCCGCACGCCCAAATTCCGCGATATCATCACCATTCCCCTCTCCAACAAAAAATACATGCTTTGCATGGTGGTCGTGTTTGCATGGCAGTTCTCTCTTTACTGCCACAATACCTTCCTGCAGGTCTATCTCATGGACACCATCGGCATTACCTATTTCCTTTACTGCTTTATCATTTTCGTCTACCCCTTCTTTTTCCCCTTCTCCATGAAATTCTGGCAAAAGCGCATTCAAAAAACCTCCTGGCTGCGCGCGCTTGCCTTTGCTTTGATGATGGAATCCCCCCTGCAGCTGCTCTACGCGCTCATCCGTCCCGATCTTGCGCCCTGGCTGCTTGTAACCATGCTGCTGGTCATTCGTCTGCCGCAGCACTTTGCGGGTGTTGGACGCAACTCCATCGTGGCGAATATGCAATACATCAATATGCCCGAGGCCAACCGTACCTGCTATACCTCGTTTTATCAGATCGTGTTCAACATAGGCGCGGCTGCGGGACTTTTGTTCGGTACCGTGTTCGTTGCCCTTTCCAAAAACTTCGCCGTTCCCCTGTTTGGCTACACCTACCGGGGCGGTATTCCCTGGCTGATCGCGCTTTCCGGCATCATTCAGCTTGGCATCGTGGCCTATATTCTGCTCATGGGCAAACGCCTTGAGCCTGATCCCGAATCCGTATAAGAAAGGTTATTTTATGAAAAAAAGATGGCTCTGCCTCTGTCTTTTGCTCTGCCTTATGCTGGGTGCGTGCAACGATGTATCCACACCACAAGAGCAATTGCCCGACAGCACAACCGAAACCGAAATACAAACCGAAACCGAAACCGAAACCGACGACTGGCGCACAGTGGTCGAGATCGTCTGCCCGATCGAGAACGCAGTGGTCTTTTCGGGCGGCGAGACCGTGCAAGACGTGACCGACGCGGCCTTTGTACCGGTGTCGTTTGAGATCAAGCGCGGCTACATCTACGACGGCTACGAAATCGACGGCCAGGTATTCGAGGGCACCGAGATCTCGCTGGAAAACGTGACCAAGGATACCAGGGTCACGCTGCTATTGGACTACGTGACGCGTGAGCTGCCCATCGTACGCATTGACACGGGTGACGCTCCGATCTATAACAGTCACGACTACGTGGAAATGAACTTCGATCTGGTCAACACCGAGGACGAGGTATATGATGCGGGTGGCGGCATCCGCCTGCGCGGCAACTCCACACAGGGCTATCCCAAAAAGCCCTATCGCATCAAATTCAATCAAAAAACGTCGCTGTTCGGGCTTGACAAGGCCAAGAGTTGGGTGCTGCTGGCCGACTACCTTGACCCCTCCTGCATGCACAATACCGCTGCGTTTTATCTGGGCGCTGCCTCGGATGCGCTGTACTTTACACCCACCGTGCATCACGTCAACCTCTACCTCAACGGTGAATTCATGGGCCTTTACACGCTTTGCGAGCAGGTACAGGAAAACGAGGGCCGCATGGATCTGGAGCAGACCATCACGCCCGACATGACAAGCCTTGATCAATTCAACTTCTACGTGTGCCTGGACGAGGACGTGCAGTTTGACCCGGATGCCGTGCGCGGCGAGGATTACTTTTACGTGGCGTGGTGCAACAAATACTTCTCCCTCAAATACCCCAAAAAAGAGGACTTTTGCTCGGATGAGCAATTTTTCTCCTTCTTTGAGCAGCTGGAGGAGCACTATAACAAGATCCTGGACGCTTGCCGCGACGGAAACACCAAAAAGATGGAAAAATACATGGACGTCGATTCGCTGATTGATCACTTGATCATCGATCAGATCATGGGCGAGCGCGACCACGTCTGGAAGTCCTTCTATTCCTATCAGATCGCGGGCGAAAAGCTTGCGTTCGGTCCTGTCTGGGATTACGACTACAGCATGTACGTGCCTTGGACAAACGAACCCAACGAGTATTACGAGGTGGACGACAAGATCGAGTATTCCAACGAATTCTTCCGCGGTGTGGCGCGCTCGGATAAGCTTTACGCCAAGCTTTGCGAGCGATATCAGACCTACTATTCCGAGGTGCTGGGCGATTGCATCGTTTACGTACAGAGCTACAAGAGCGAGATCGACCAATCTCTTGCGCTCAACGATCAGCTTTGGTACGCGGACAAGGATAATATTACCGAGCAAAACTACCGATTCCTCTTGGATTTTTTGAAAAACAGACGCAAAGTGCTGGATCGGGAGTGGAAATAATCGTTCAGAAACCTCTTGACAAATGCAAAATTGCGTGTTATACTGAGCAAAATAAAAAAAGGAGCTATGACAATGTTCGTATTCACAACCATTCTGAATACCGTGAACGTGCGCGGCATGTATCCCATGAATTGGGACAGGTCGGGCTTGTGTTGTCATACCCATTTTGTTAGATAACCGATAGGCTATCGATATTTGGATACTGACGGTGCAAGTCGCAAAAAGCGATTTGCACCGTTTTGTTTTGATTTGGAGGAATTTATGGAAAGATTGGAAGCACTCAAAAACTACTATGAAAGCCACGACGAGCACGCGCGACTCGGCTCGCAGCACGGCTCAGTGGAATTTCTGACCACCGTACACTATATTGAAAAATACTTAAAGCCCGGCATGACCATTCTGGAGATCGGTGCGGGCACGGGACGCTATTCGCATTATTTTGCGCAAAAGGGGTACGACGTGACCGCCGTGGAGCTGATGGAATGCAATATTGAAGTCTTCAAGCAAAACACAAAGGCAGGCGAAAAGGTCTCAATCTCGCAGGGCGACGCGGTTAACCTTTCCGACTTCCCTTCGGACACGTATGACGTCACGCTGCTGCTTGGCCCCATGTATCACCTCTACACCGACGCGGACAAGCAGGCGGCGCTTAGCGAGGCAGTGCGCGTGACCCGCCCGGGCGGCACGGTCTTTGTCGCATACTGCAACAGCGACATGACGGTCTACCAATTCTGCTTTGCGCGCGGCGGCATTCACGATCCGCAATACAAGGATCTGATCGACTACGACACCTTTGCGCTGAGCTCCACACCCGCCGAGATCTTTGCCCTGTACCGCAAGGAGGACGTTGACGCGCTGGTATCTCCCCTGCCCGTACAGCGGTTGCATTACGTGGGCGCGGATATGCTGACGCGCTACATTGGCGACGAGGTGGACGCCATGGACCAAGAGACCTTCGCGCTTTACATGAAATATCACCTGAGCATTTGCGAACGCCCCGATATGGTGGGCGCGACCAATCATATTTTGGACGTATTGAGGAAGGAACGAATATGAACATCACGATCAAAAACACGGAGCCATGCGAGGCAGAGGCACTTGTCAGAATTCAAAAAGCAGCTTTTATGCCGCTATATGACAAATATCACGATGAGGGCAGCCCTGCTTTGCGCGATGCAGACGAGTTACTTTCGCGCATGACTCCAAATTACCGCATCTTTACCATTCTCTGCGACGGAGAAATGGTTGGCGGAATCTTTTATCGTCTGCATGGCAAATACACTCCCGACAAATTTTTGGGCGAGGGCGAATACTACCTCTGCCGCATCTGGATCGATCCAAAATACCAAAACAAAGGCATTGCTGCTGCGGCTATCTTACTTTGCGAGCGCGAATTCCCCGATGCGCGACGCTTTTTCGTAGATTTCCCCATCGACATGGAGAAAAACAAACGCTGCTATCAAAAGGTCGGATTTTGCGACACGGGCGAGCGCAGGCCGGGTGGCGAAAACCTGACACTGGCACTTTACAAAAAGGAGATGAAACCATGAGCAAAACCTTAGTCATCATCACAGGCCCGCACGCGGTGGGCAAAATGACGGTTGGGCAGGAGCTGGCCAAGATCACCGGCCTGCGTCTGTTTCACAACCACATG
>JAZNZB010000057.1:0-19766 GCA_045594705.1 Eubacteriales bacterium | reverse complement strand
CGGGCAGGCACATGGAACTTATTGCATTGCGAAAAGATTTGTTTATGTAGGGCGGGACGTCGAGGGCGCCGTCCCCTGCAAATGCAAATCTATGGGGGGAACAAGGCTTTTCATAAAAAACAATGACCGTATCACTTGGATACGGTCATTGTTTTATGCGTATTTTAACGCTAATTCCGCAGCCCCATCGGGCTTTTTAACAATTCGCAAGGCGGGAGCAAAGCCCCCGCCCTACACGATCGATTGATTATCCGAGTGATCCCGGTTTGCCCTTCTGCGAGAAATCGATCAGCGTGCCCTCACGGTAGTGCGTAATGCCGTACTTTTCGCAGATTTCATACATTCTGGTGATGTACTCCTTGCGCTTCGGACCTCTGAGCTGGCCGACGTAATACGCCTGGACCATGGATTTCTCCACGTGAGCCTTGTGCACCTCGGTATCAGCCTCCTCATACGCCTTTTCCCACATGTCCACAACATCCTCGCCAAAGGCGATCATTTCATCGTTGCTCATGCCCTGCTGCATCATGTGTCTGACCGTATCGTAAATACCGACCTCGCACTTGGCTGCAGCCTCGGTGGTCATGTCGATATACGCACGGATATGCTGCCAGCCCGCACCGTAATAGTCCTCAAGGAACTCGTTCATATGACGGTTGTACTCTTCCTCGCTCATGTCGGGATTCCAGAGCAGCTTTGCCAGCAGGTAAGCGCGCAGCTCGCCGAACTCGCCCGAGGTGGACTGATAGTTGCCCTGCTCAAACATACCGATGACGTGATGATCCTTATAGAACTTGACGTTCTCACGCAGCACGCCGAGATTGGGGAACGGTGCAAGATAATACATAAAGTTGGTCGTATAATCCCAGATGTAGAGATTGTCACAGATCGCACTCCACTCCTCGATATCCTTCTTGAACGCCGCGTTATTCGCACAGCTCTCGTCCGACAAAGGATGGCCAAAGCAGCACTCGATCGAGCAAAGACGGATGATGACGTTGTCCGCCGGCTTGATGGTCTTGGGAGCTTGACGGGTATAACGGTACGCCAGCGTGTCCACGTAAACACCGGGAAATTCGTCCTTGATATCGCCCGCAATACGGTTGACAAAGGTCAGAAGCGAGCCCATAGGCGTGCCCTCGCGGTCGTCGATCGCCTTGCAATTGGCGCATTGGCAGCCGAGATGCTCGGCTGCAGAGTCGTTCTGCGAGACCGAAACAATCTTGGCCTGCGGATTGGCGCGCAGCCAGGCCTTGACGTTGGCAAGCACGGTCTGATATACCTTTTCATCGGTCAGACAGGGCTGCTTGCCTACCTCGTGAGGCATATTGGTCAGATCAGCCAGCGTGTGTACGAACGGACCCGCATAGCCGATACCGCCCTCCATTTCCGGTACGTATTCGCTATTGTCCTTCAGGCGGTTGGCCAACGTCTGATGATGGCTGACATCATACCAGAAGGTATCACGCATCAGAAAGGCGGGGCTGTAGACCTCGCAGTAATCCTTGGGAATACGTGAGATGGGATTGTCGCGCACGCAGATGAAATCCTTGGCATAGAAGCGCACACCAAGGTAATTCTCCATAAACGTATACACGCCGTATACCGTACCTGCGGTACAGCTGCCCGTGATGTAGAGCTTTCCGTTTTGCTCCACAAAGGCATAGCCGTCGTTCTTGATCCGACCGCGCGCAGCCTT
This sequence comes from Eubacteriales bacterium, assembly GCA_045594705.1. Lineage (GTDB taxonomy): Bacteria > Bacillota > Clostridia > Oscillospirales > CAG-272 > SVQP01. Next base: position 18,067 of record JAZNZB010000057.1, on the reverse strand, counting down.
GACCTCCTCGGTATCAAGCTCGGTCGTGCCAATGACGATCACGTGCTCTGTTGACGCGTCCTCGGTGACGGCAAGCTTGTGCCCTGTTGCCTGTTCGGCATATTCGATCAGCAATTCCACCGCATCGGTCATACCCTTGGCCGCAGAGGGCTGCACGAACAAAGAGAACTCGGAAAACGCCACTCCGCCGATCTCAAACAGATCCACGGGATAGCCGGTGTCCGGCACAGTCTCTTCGGGCTCGGTGGTCTGCTCGGGCTCGGTCGAACTCTTAGGTTCGGTGGTGATCTCGGGATCGGTTTGAGGACCGGGATCAACCGCGGGCGTGCAAGCAGCAAGGCAGCCGAACGGCATCAGCATCGCCAAAAGCATTGACAGTGTTTTTTTCATACAGGATCTCCTTACCATTTCAGTCCGTGGAAGTAATGCCCCGTTCCGATGAATCCGACCTGACGGAAATCCTCGGGATTGTGGCGAATGATATAGTCCATGTAAGAAACGATCATGCGCGCAGTCAGCAAATAGCCTTGCGCGTTGAGATGGCCGCCGATCCAGAAATGATCGTAGAATTTCTGATCGTACACAGGTCCGTACTCGCGCAGGTCGATGACGTAGGTGTTGTCAAAGTACTCTGCCAGATCATACATCAATTTCTGCTGCGCATCCGCCTTGGCCTCCGCTTCTGCACCATGGTGCGGTGTTTTTGGCATGGTGACAAGGAAGAACTTGGCCTTGGGTTGGATCTGCTTGTATCTCTGCATGACAGCCGCAAATTCACCCGCAAAGGTGGGCGCGTTCTTGGTGTAGTCCTCGCGGTCAATGTCGTCAACCGAGCCGACAGGCAAGCCAAGTCCCCACAGGTCGTTGCAGCCCAGTGCCATAATATAGCACTGGCAGGCAAGCTCAGGATTCCAGAAGCCGTTGGCCTCGCCAAAGGACTGCAGATACTCACGCGCGGTCATGCCGCCGCGGGAAAAGTTATACACCTTCGTGCCCGCCATGCGCGCAATGAACTGTCCCCAGGAAATGTCGTAAAGATCGTGATATCCTCTCTCACCTTCAGGTGTCATGGATTCCAGCTCCCCCGAAGAAAGGCTGTCGCCAATGCAGCCGATGGTGCGGAAAATGCCCACAAAGCCACCGTCGTCTACCAGACGGTCCAACGGTTTTTCGTCAGGTATTGCGTAAAAATCATTGATATTCATAGGGATTCCTCCTTGTGCGCAAAGCATTTTTTTCAGTATAACATAAAATCAAATGGTTGACAAGGCGAGGAAATCACGAAGTTTCCTCCCGATTTTTGTGCAATTTCCCGAGATTTTTTTAATCAAAAGTACTTGACAAACAAATTCTGTTGTGCTATCATATATGGGTACGCGAAAGCGTATGGCTTGCGGCGTTAGCTCAGCTGGATAGAGTGTTTGGCTACGAACCAAAAGGTCAGGGGTACGAGTCCCTTACGCCGCGCCAATAAAAAGAAGAGGGAGTCCAAAGGACTCCCTCTTCTTTTTATTCTCACAGCTTCACGACTCAGAACCCTGCACGCGCGGCTCTGCCGCTCGTGCATTTTTGCGCAGGTTGCCCAAACAACTTCTGCGTCTATTGGCGCAAATATGGGTTCTGAGTCCCTTACGCACGTGACCTTCCCACGGCAGGAGCAAGCCCCTGCCCTACGTGCTGCGCGCGTCGCGCGCAAGCACGGGTTCTGAGTCCCTTACGCACGTGACTTTCCCCAAAAAAGCCTACGACACGGTGGGAGCAAGCCCCCGTCCTACAATGCCGCCTTCGCAACGTTAAAGCACACCGCCTTTCGGCGGTGTGCTTCCTTATTTATTATAGCTTTTTCTTACTCAACGATCTTGAGCTCGTATTTTGCCTCAAGTCTGTTGTCGGCGTCGTCAACCGAGATGACGGTGACGGTGACGGTGTTACCAACCGCCCATTCGCCCTCGACAACGCATTCCTTGGTCAGCGTGTTACCAAAGCTGTCGGTTACCACAAACAGATCTGCAAGCACGGCATCCACGGATACCTCGTTGTGATCCTGTCTGAAGGTGACCTCAGGCATGCCGTATACGTAAACGACTCCGATCGCCTGACCGATGCGGCGGTTTCCTGCCTTATCGGTGGCTGCGATATGCAGCAGCTGAGCCTTACCTGCCACGGGTGCTTCCCCATTGGCGGTGACGAAGGAGATCGTGCACGCCTCGCCAAAGCTATCGGTTGCATAGGCGTAGAATTCCTCGCCCTTGCTGCCAAGCTTGATGGTATCGGTTGCACCGGGCTTGAACGTGATCTCAATACCGGAAGCATCGTAAATGCGGAACGCTACCGTCTTGACACTGCTTACGTTTCCTGTGCAATCGGTTGCGCTTACCTCAAACACCACGGTACCGCCTGCCTCAATCTTGCCGTTCGCATATGCATACGTGACGTTCAGCGCATTGCCAAAGCTATCCTTGGCATCTGCCTTGACGATCTGAGCCAGCACGCTTGCCGCATCTCTGAGCTCCCAAAGGCTGACGTATTCTCTTTCATAGGTCAGGCTGATCACGGGTGCACCGTAAACCTTGACCACGAATTCCTTTTGTTCTACGTTGCCTGCAGCATCGGTAGCGGTTGCCACCACGATCATCATAGTACCTGCCTTCTGTGCAGTGCCGTCCTTGATCGAAAGCTGCAGCTCCAACGCCTGACCGAACGTATCGGTAGCCGTCATACCGAACAGTTCCCCGCTCAGACGGTCGTTGACACTGATATCGGTCACAGTGGGATCGGTGATCGTGGGCTTTGTATAAACTCTGCAGACCACGTCCGTGCTCTGTACGTTTCCAAGGCTATCGGTTGCCTGCAGACGCACAACTACAGCATAATATGCCCCGCCTACGATAGTGGAGGTCACCTCCAAAGGCTCGCCGAAGCTATCCTTTGCAGATGCGCCCAGCATTTCCACGGTCACAGTGGGATTGGTCAGATCAAATGCATCCTCGGTAAAGATGGTCTTGCTTTGATCATAGGTGATTTCGGGCAGACCGTATACCTTGACATTTTCAACGTAACCCGTAGTCACGTTGCCTACGCAGTCAACCGATTCGATCTTGATTCTGACGATCTTTCCTGCCTGCAGCACACCGTCAACGCTGACGCGGATCTCGGTGGGCTTGCCGAAGGAGTCCGTACCTGCGGCGTTATAGTTACCGACGGCCAGAATATCTCCGGGGTTGCTCAGATTGATATAGGTCAGATCAGACTTGAAGGTCAGCGTGGGCGCGCCATATACGTTGACGTCGCACTCCTTGACCGTCAGGTTGTTTGCAGCATCCACTGCGGTAACGATCACGACCATCACAGTGCCGGCCTTATGCTCGGATCCCTGCTTGATGGACACGTAGACGGTTGCATCCTCGCCAAAGCTATCCTTGGCCGTAATGCCAAGCAGCTCAGCAGAAAGCACGTCAACGTCACGGATATTGAGCTCTTCGGGAATGAACAGTTCGGGCAGTGCGTATACCTTGCAGGTATGTACCTTATAAACCTCGTTGCCTCTTTGGTCAACGGCGGTCAGATAAACAATTGCCTCTCCGTCCTTGATGCTCTGAACGGTCACCGTGACCTCCAAAGCCTCGCCAAAGCTATCCTTGGCGATTGCGTCAAAGACGTCTGCCGCGATCTGTCCGTTTTCGGGATTGATATCGGACAGCTTGATGTGTACCTTTTCCTGATCCCAGGTCAGCTCGGGCGTGCCGTACAGCTTGACACCCTTGATATAGCCGACCGTGACGTTGCCGACACTGTCGATCGCTTCGATCTTGATCGAAACAAGCTGACCTGCCTCGGGCTCGCCGTCCAGGCTGACGCGGATCTCGGTGGGCTGACCGAAGGTATCCACACCGGAAGCCTTAAAGGTCTCGGGCTTGAGCAGTGCCTCCAGATCCTTGATGCTCAGCTCCTCAAGAGTTTGCTCAAAGGAGAGCGTGGGAGCACCGTATACACGGATATCGTACAGTGCAACTTCCTTGTTGGCAGCGCCGTTTGCTACCTTAATGTAAACGGTAATGGTTTGGCCGGGCTCGAGCTTACCGGTATAGGTCAGCTCCAGCTCGTATTCGTTTCCTTGCGTATCGGTCGCGTATGCGCCGAACGTTTCAAGATTGAGCGCACCGGGGCCGCTGATGGCGGAAACGGTGGAATCGTAATAGATGGTGATCACGTTCTTCTGCCATACCGCAACCAACGTGACATCCGACTCGGGCATACGACCCGAGGTGAAGATCTGACCGTTGAGCGTCCAGTACAGGAAGATATGACCGGGCTTGGTGGGAATCAGCTCGCTGACGTCCACAACGTCCCCTGCGCACACCTTCTGCGAGTCGATCGGATCGCCGCCAACGGTATCAAAGCTCAGGGTGAAGGACAGATCCTTCCATACCTCTACCAGCACAAGGTCGGTCTCGGTCTGCAAAGGCTCCAAGCTGATGCCCATGGCATTGGTGTAGAAGTTGCCTTCCTCGTCTGCCCAACCAAGGAATCTGAAGCCTTCGCGAGCCTCGGGAACGGGCAGCATGAATCTCTCACCGATGCTGACCACGCGCAGGTTGGACAGATATGCCTTACCGCCCGCGGATACGGTATCGTAGCCGCTGACGTTGAGCATGACGTCACCCTTGACCGCATGGCTGAAGCCGGATACGGAAAGAATATATTCCTCTCCCGCCTTGACCTGATAAATGAAGCGGAAGTTCTTATCGGTGGTGCTTGCATCGTCGCAGGAGGCCAGCACGTTGCCGTCTGCATCATACAGAACACCGTAAGTGTCCAGGTCTCCCCAGGTGGTAAAGGTGATCACGGTATCCACCATGGATACAAAGGTGAATTTCTGTTCGCTGACACCGTTGAGCGCCACGACGACGGATTGGTTGACAGAAACGGCCGAGTCGGTCTTGATCCACTTTGCATAAAGGGTCAGATCGCTCATGACGGGTACATTCATATTGAACACCGCGCCCTCGCAATCCTCGTTATCATACCAGCCGGCAAATACGTATCCTGCTCTCGTGGGGATCTTCGGGAACACAAGTCCCTGATCCACAGTCACGGTTTGCGTAAAGCTCTCGCCATCCGCACCGTTGAGATCAAAGGTCACGGTATAGCTGTTATTCTCTGACGAGCCAAGCCAGATATTGTACTGCTTGGGCACGAACTTGGCGTACAGCACAAGGTCGCTGTAAGCACCCGTGCCGAGCAGGTGGCTCACCTCAACAGTGTATGCCTGGTCTGCATACCAGCCAACAAAGGTCCACCCGTCCAGCGTTGCGGGCTTGAGTGCACTCGGCTCATCCTCAACGGTATAAGAGGATACGTTTTCATGCTCTGCACCGTCGGGCAGCAGCACGTAATCCACGCTGTAGGTATCCAGGCTCCACTTTGCATACAGCACAAGGTCGCCGTACGATCCGGTCGGGATCATGAACACGCGCGTTTCGGGTGCATAGGAGGGGCTTGAGAACCAACCCTCAAAGGTGTAACCCGGCTTGGTTGCGGGCAGCAGCGGGAGGGTGGGAAGCTCAATGTTATAGAGCGGGAGATTCATCTGTGCGTTCTCCCCGCCGTACAGGTGATAGGTAACGGAATAGTAGATAGGCTGCCAGCGGGCATACAGCTTGACGTCTTCAGCCACCGTACCGGGAAGGATAAAGTCGATGCGATCGCCCTCCTCGGGAGCGTTGAACCAGCCCTGGAACACGTAGCCCTCTCTGGTGGGAGCGGCAAATGTGACGGTCTGGGTCGCATTGAAGACTGCGGGGTTTTCGGGCAGAACACCGCCCATGGCATCATATTCGATGGAATAGGTAATGGGGGTCCACTTGGTATACAGCGTCACGTCGCCCATGCTGCCCTTGGGGATCAGCAGGGATGCGGGGGTAGACAGCTCCTTGTCGGTATACCAACCGGCAAAGATGAAGCCGTCCTTCATGGCGGGCAAAATGTGCACCGCTTCGGATTCAATGGTATAACTGTCGGGGTTGATGTGCACTGCACCCTCAACGCCAACGTAGGTAATGGTGTAGCGGATCGGCACAAAGTGTGCATACAGGACTCTGTCCTCAAGACTGCCGGGCACAAGCTCGGTCACCTTTTCGCCCTCGCCAAGGTTCTTTTCGGTATACCAACCGTCAAAGACGTAGCCGGGGATCTTGCAGGTCAGACCGTTGAACACCACGTGATCCTCAACCGTGTAGGTTGCGGGATTGGAGGTGTTGACGTATTCGCCCCAGGCAGGATCGTAATGCAGCTCAATCTTGTAAACGATCAGCGTCCAGGCTGCGGTCAGTACCTTATCCTCGGTGCTGCCAAGCGGGATCTCGGTCACAAGCTCCTCTCCCAGATACCAGCCGTCAAAGATATAGCCGGGCTTGGAGATCGGTGCGAGCACGATGGTCTCGGTCTCGACCGTATAGGTCAAGGGGTTCTCGTGCACGACGTCCTTGGTGTTCTCATAAGTAATATTGTAGGTAATGATAGAATATACCGCGTTGACGGTAATGCCACCGGGAATCAGCTCATATTCCTCCCACTCGCCGGTATAGCCTGCATGCACGGGTACTTCGGGAGGCGTGATGCTCTCAGTCTCTACCGTAAAGGGCACCTCTGCAACCACGGTCTCGCCGTCCATAAAGGTTGCCGTGTATTCCACAGGCGTCCACTTGGCATACAGCACAAGGTCACCGACCGTGCCGGGTGCGATCTCGGTAATGCGATTGGTAAATTCAGGCTCGGTGTACCAGCCGTCGAAAATGTAGTGCTCACGCACGGCATCGCCGAGTGCAACGGGCTGCTGCGTGACGTTATAGCCGTCGGGGTTTTCGTGCTCCTCGGGCTCAACGCCCTCGTATCCGATCATATAATCAATGGAAAGATAGGTCGCGTTGACCGTAATGCCGCCGGGCGTCAGCTCGAATTCCTCCCACTCACCCACAAAGCCTGCATGCTCGGGAACCTCGGGGGGTGTGATGCTTTCAGTCTCAATGGTGTAAGGGATCTCGGCAACCACCGTCTCACCGTCCATAAAGGTCGCCGTATATTCCACAGGGGTCCACTTTGCATACAGCACAAGGTCACCGACCGTGCCGGGTGCGATCTCGGTAATGCGATTGGTAAATTCAGGCTCGGTGTACCAGCCTTCAAAGATGTAGTGCTCACGCTCTGCGTCCGAGAGCGTGATGGGCAGATCGGTCACGTCATAGCCCTTGGGGTTGGAATGCTCGGGCTTGGTCACGCCCTCATAGGTGATGGTATAGTCGACCGACGTGTACTTGGCCTGAACGGTCACGCCGCCTGCCTTGAGTGTAAAGCTCTCCCACTCGCCGGTGTAGCCCGCATGCTCGGGCACCTCGGGAGGCGTGATGCTTTCGGTCTCAATGGTATAAGGAATCTCGGCAACCACCGTCTCGCCGTCCATAAAGACCGCCTTGTACTCGGTCAGGGAGAACTGGGCGTACAGCGTCATATTGCCCATTGAGCCCTCGGGAATTTCAAAGATGGGCAGCGTCAGCTCCTCGTCGGTAAACCAGCCCTTGAAATCGTGGTGCGGCTTGCTTGCGGGCAGCAGCTCCACGTGCTGCTCAAACGTATACTCGGTGACGTTGGAGTGCTCGATCTCCTTGCCCGGCTCGTACACAATCTCGTACTTGATGGGCGTATACTTGGCGTATACGGTCAGATCGGCCGATGCAGCCACCTCCTCAAAGGTATTCGCAGCCAGCAGCTGTGTCCACGTGCCCTCGTCAAGGAACCACCCGTTAAAGATGTATCCATCCTTTGCGGGCTCCTTGGGAAGATTGATCTTCTGATTGCCGCTGATCTTTTGTGTGGTATGGACCTGTCCGTCCACACAGTAGCTCAGAGTATACTGCTCCGGCAGCTCCTCTGTTTGCGGATTGCATGCGGCAAACACAGCAAGGCATGCAGTTAATATCACTAAAACAAGTATGTACACATACTTTTGTTTCATCATGTATCTAACCTCCTGGTAAAACGCAATTCGGGCACAAATATCCCATGTGCCGAAAGTTCAGTCATTATATTATAACATAAGTCGAGAAAAATTGCAATTTCTTTCGTGTCAAAATATCTGTCATCGGTGCAAAACACCCGCTTCCCGTCCGTGAGAAAAGGACAGAGAATTTTTACGTTCTCTGTCCTCGTTTTGTATATGCTATTTAGTCAGGTGTGATGAAGCTCGTCGAACTCGCAATTCATCTCGCCGTATAAGCTCGCTCTGTTACCTCAAACTGTGCAGTAAGGCACGTCATCACTGCGCCAAGCGCACCATCACTCACCACTTGCCACAAGGTACGGGGGCGATCAGCTCTTGATCTGCGTTCTCTTAAAGACGAAGAGGCTGAGCAGCACAAGACCGACGATATGCACACCAAGCACGACAGCACCCACAAGAGTGGAGCAAACGTAGGGAGCTACGCCCCAGATCTGCGACATGAGCATATCCTCAAGCCCCATCAGTGCGCCAAGTCCGTCCATCGACCCCATCATCCCGGACAAAGTGCCGAAATCAAGTGCGGTCACCAGCAATCTGTCCATACCCAGATATGGAAGCACGGTTGCATGCAGCAAGTAGCCAAACGCGCCCGTATAATTCGAAACGATCAGCGCAAATGCCTGGATATCGGTGGCGAACATGAGCACCAGCATTCCCGCAACGATGCCCAACACACCCTTTTTGGTCAGCACACTGATGAACAGACAAAGCGCTGCGTACAGCAGCACGGGCAACGTGAAAAGGATCAACGCCCACAAATGCTCCAGCACCGCAGGAATAGGAATGACATTGCCGAATACCACGCCGTAGTCGTTGGCAAACAGCGAGCTCTGTCCGTAAAAGAACAGGTCGATCAGGTGATTGACCAGCGCAAAGGCGTATGTGATCACAAAGCTTGCGCCCATCATGGTGCACACGTAAATCAGCAATGCCGCGATCTTTGAGCCCAGCAGCTTGCTTCTTGTCCTCGGTCGGATGACCCACAGTCTGACCGTGCCCGTGGCAAACTCACGCGAGAGGATCATGCTGGCAAGCACGACCACCACCGCACTGATCAAAAACGATGCGGTAGACAAATTATTGAGAAAAGTGGCTTTGGCACTGCTCGCGCCCATGCTCACAGGCAAAATATCGCGGGTGTATGCATATTCAATGGCGATAAGTGCCTTGTCACAGATGCGGATCTTGTGCTTGGCACTGCTTTCGCTCGCTTTTGCGATCAGCACAAATGTGTCCATGGCCTCGTTCATGGCTATGGAGCTTATCGCATCTCTGCGCGTTCTCAAAACATTTGGCAGCACAACATTGACCAATGCAAAGGCACTGCTTTCCGGATGTGCATCAAGCTCCTTGAGGTCCTCGTATGCCGCGATCACGTACTCAGCATCCTCGATCTTTCCGCGGCAGTCCGCAATCTGCGCCTCATACCAGGCCTGCATCTCCTCCCCTTGCTCGGGCTCGAGCTGCTTTATTTCCTCCTGATAATTCTCTATGCCGTTCTTGTTTGCCTCGATCTCCTGTCTGTACTGCGCGATGATCGCGTCATAGTAAGCATCCGGCTCAATTGTCGTTGCATACGTCTCCAGCTCGGCAATATAGCTCTCGCACTCCTCCAGATGATCGCACAAGTCGCCCAGAACCTCCGTCCACGTGCACTCAACCTCGGTATACGTCTCGTTCGAAACACGCACAAATACGTATGCCTTGGGCTCATACTTGGTCTCATCCCACTCGGTCACGTAGACCTGATAGTAATACGCCGGCTCCACGTACTGATCGCCATAGCCGCGGTAATTCATGTACAGTACCTCGGAAAGCGCATAGTCCTCGACCATGTCCTTGGTCGTATAAGTACCGTCCGCCCAGCCCTTGACTATACTGCGCCATTTATACGCTGTAACAAGCGGATACGTGACCGTGCCCGTCACCCATTCGGGAACTTGATTCCGGTCGAAGAAGTCATGCATTTCGGCATATGCCATGGCTTCGGCATACATGCCCAAATGCCCGTTCTCCAGATACTCCTGTGCTTCCTGGCGCGACTTGTCTGCATCGGATTTCGGATCCTTGAAAACTGCTTGCAGGATCTTTGCAAGCGCGCCGTCGGGATTTTTCTCGATCTGATCGATCGCCCAATCGTAAGCAGCACTTTCGATCAGAACATCTTCACGGTATATGATCAGATTGTTGAGCGGCGTCATCAGAACCGAGGTAAAGAAAGAAACGACGACCACCAATGCAAGCACGACGCAGGAAAGCACCAGGTAAGTTTTTTGCGCTCTGAGCTTGATCAGCTCGTTTTTGATCAGCTGCTTCATGCGTTCAGTCCCCCTTTCTTCCCTTTTTCCACAACGGGCTGCGTGCCAACGTCAGCCGTGTCGGTCATCTCAAGGAAGGTATCCTCCAGCGATTTCTTTTGTCTTGTCAGACCGTACACGCGCACACCCTCACGGCAGAGCAGCGAAAGGATCTCGGGCACGCTCTGATAATCGGCGTCGAAGGTCAGCGCGCCGTCGTACGCCACGCCTTGGCAAAGCACACCTGCAGCGAGCAGCTCCATTGCCTTTTCGCCGTCCGGTGTTTCCAATGTATAGTGCGAACAGGTGCTTTCCTCGATCATGCCCTCGGCGTCAAGCGAGCGGAAGCCGACCGTAATACCGCGGTCTATAATGCCCACACGGTCACACATCAGCTGCAGCTCGGACAGCATGTGGCTGGATACAAATACCGCCACGCCCTCCTCGCGCGACAGCTTTTTGAGCACGTCACGCAGCTCCTTGATGCCCGCGGGGTCAAGGCCGTTGGTAGGTTCGTCCAATATCAGCAGCCTGGGGTGATGCAGCACCGCCTGCGCAATGCCCAGACGCTGGCGCATACCAAGCGAATACTTGGAGATCTTATCGTTGATACGGCTCTCCATGCGCACAAGGCTGACTACCTCGTCAATTCTCTCTTCGGGCAGCTCGGGATACATGCGCAAATATTGCTCAAGATTCTGACGGCCGGTCAGATACTTATACATCTCGGGATTTTCAATGATACCGCCCACGCAGCGCATAGCCGCTTCAAAATCCTTGACGTTGTCGTGACCGCAGATGCTGATCTCGCCGCTCTCCATGCGCAAAAGGCCAAGGATCAGCTTGATCGTGGTAGTTTTACCGGACCCGTTCGGGCCTAAAAATCCAAAAATCTCGCCCTCGTGCACGTCCAGTGTGATATCCGAAAGAATTTTTCGGTTACCTAAGTGCTTGGATACGTTTTTGATCGAAAGCACAGGTTGCTTTTGTTCCATAGGATCTCTCCTCTCTGAGAATTCGGAAATAACCTCGTAGGGGCGCACTGCGTGCGCCCGCGGGCGCACCCGGTGCGCCCCTACGGAATCATGTTGAATTAAAGATATGTAACCGTCTGCTCCAAGGGCTTGCGGTCGGTGTGTCTGGGCGAGGGCGTGCCGTCGGCTGCGGGGTAGCCCAGCGCCAGCAAAAGATGCGGCTTGACGTGCTCGGGGAGCGCGAACAGCTCGCTTGCCTTATCGTGATCAAATGCACAGATCCAGGTCGAATCCACGCCCAACGACTTTGCCGCCAGCATCATGTGTGTAGCCACGATGGACGCGTCCATTTCCGCCATGGAATGGTGCGTTACGGGGCGATTGCAAGCGATTTCCTCGTCTCCGCACACAAGCAGCACCAGGGGTGCACCGTAGCAGGCGTGCAATTCCGGCAGCTTTGCCTTTGCCTCGGGGCTTTGCAGCACCAAGATCTTTTGAGATTGGTTATTCTTTGCGGTGGGCGCAAGCTGACCTGCGCGCAAGATCTCGGCAAGTGCCGCCTCGGGCACGGGATCGGGCAGATATGAGCGCACCGAATAACGCTGGGCACAAAGTGTCAAAAAATCCATAAAACAGGCCTCCTGTCATTTACTTTCATATTAGATTCAGTATAGCACAATTCCATCTCTCCGTCAAGAATTTTCTGTCGGCTCGGGCAAGCATATTTCACCCCTACGTCACGCATCGACCGTAAACGTTTGTCAAAAAGTTTTCCCGCCTTTGTATAATTCTGCCGCCCGATGCCAAAAATATGGTCGTACCTACCAAAGGGAAACAACAGTTACAAAGGAGAAGCTTTATGTGGGAAAATTTTAAAGAATCCGAATTTGGGAAAAGAATGATCAAGGTCTTTTCCAACAAGGGCGTCATTGTGACGACCGTGCTTGTGGTGCTGGTGCTGACCATTGCCATCACCGCAACCGTTGCAACCAACCGCGCAAACAAAAACAACGCTGAACAGAACAGCCAGCTGCCGGGCGACACCACCCAGGGCACGCAGGCAACCCCCGACACCGACGCCATGGGCAGCGGTGACGAAACCGTGCCCGTATACAACGAGGGCGCACAAACTCAACCCGTTGTTAAGGAAGAGGAGGGCTTTGCCCTGCCTGTTCAGGGTACACTTGGTGCAAAGCACGATGCATCCGTTCAGGTTTGGTCTCCTACCATGGAGGAATACCGCATTCACTTAGGCATTGACATCACCACCGAGGACGCAGCCCCTGTTTACGCAGCTGCAAGCGGCAAGGTCGCACAGATCTGGGATGACCCCATGATGGGCACCTGCGTAGCCATTTCTCACGACGGTGACGTGATCACCATCTACAAGAACCTGGCAGCCAACCTCGCCGAGGGCATTACCGCAGGCACCGAGGTCAAGTGCGGTCAGCAGATCGGCACGGTGGGCGGCACGGCAACGCTGGAGATGGCAGAAGCGCCTCACCTGCACTTTGAAATGACCGAGGGCGGCCTCTCCGTCGATCCTCTGGAGTATTTCTCCGACAAGGATATCAAGACCCTCAATTCCTACGAGGACGCAACCGACGCAAAGTAAACGAATGCAAAACCGCATCTGCCACGGCAGATGGGGTTGTCTTTTATGCTTTTCCGCCGTCACTACATATGACAGCAAAATCTTGATTTGGTTACGGAAACCTGCAAAAATTTTTCCAAATTCAATCATTCTCGTATACTGAGAATAATTCTCACAAACCGAGCGATTGCAATGAGAGCTATCATGTGCTATACTGTAATCACCGGTAAATAACCTCTGTACAGAGCTTGACAAATGGAGGTATAACATGAAGTTGAATTTAGGAAATCAAATCCGCACCAATCGCCGCCGCATGAATCTGACACAAGAGCAACTGGCAGAAAAATTCGGCACTTCCCCGCAAGCCATTTCCCGATGGGAAAACGGCACCACCTACCCCGACATAGAAATGCTTCCTATGATCGCATCATTTTTCGGAACCTCGGTTGATGCATTGCTTGGATGCACAGAAGAAAAAAAGCAACAATTTTGTGCAGAGCTCCAGACATCATTGGAGAATGCCATCCGCGCAAGAAATATTGAAATCAGTATTGAACTGATGCGCGAAATCCGCCGCAATCTCAGAGAATACCAAAACTATTGGTTCTGGGGAATATTCCGTGCGATTTGGGATACACGCCTGTTCCATGAGCCCGGCGTACTTGAAGAAATGCGTCTTTTCGCAGAAGAAATTTTTCAGGTGTGTCCCAAAGATCAACATTTTGCAGTCATCCAACAAATGGCAGACATGGAAGACGATACGCACATTGATGCTTTTCTGGATGCTTATTCCAGCAGGCAAGACATGGATCGAGAAACTTTGCTGTTTCACAGATATAAAATGCGCGAAGAATTGGACAAAATTGAACCGATCAGACAATCCATCTTATGGGGAGAGCTGGAACACATCACGACAGCGGCAAATGATTGGCAGGAGTATCTTTGCAAAGACCCCAATCACTTTATCTGGTTCTGTGAAACTCAACTGAACTATCTCAATGCAATCAACTGCCTGTATCCCGATAAGGAGCACTTAGTCAGCGGTGGGGCTGCGCCCGATATATGGTGCGAGGCAAGACTCCAGCTCGGTCTGCGATACACCGCAGCTCTGGCAAGGCTTGGCAATACGGACGCTGCATATGCACCATTTGAAGACATGGTCAGTCTCTTGGAACAGCTGATGGCACTATTATCCCAAAAAGGATTGAAAGAATATGAAGAGTTCGAGATGCGTTGCTCGTCCCCTGCACTCAAGGGATTTACGTTAAAATCAAATTACTATTGGTCTGAAAAAGGTGAAAAGGATTTTTGTATGATTCATCAAAACGGTTGGGGCGTTTGGATCATCCCGAGTGACTACCGTGATGCGGTCAAGCACGAATGGTTCGATTCCCTCAGAGTAGTCAAGCGATTTGACCCGTTATTCAAGCGACTTGAAAAATGTGTGATATACAAAGAGCAAACAGAAGAATAAAAACAACGCAGATAAGCTACCAATAACAAAAAGCGGCACATAAAAGCCCTCTCCGCTGGAGAGGGGGGACCGCAGCGTCAGGACTTCACGGCAATGCCGCGAAATCCTGACGCGGTTGCGGTGGGTGAGATACATCACGAGGACGCTCTATCACCACCATGGGAAACTGCTGTAAGAAAAAGGAGATGCACTTACGCATCTCCCAACAATTCTTTCACAGTTCTGTCTATGTAATCACATACCCTGTAAAAATCTCTATCAACACTTTTATTCGGAAATCGAATCACGGTCAAGCCATATTCTTCTAATTTCGCGGTTCGTATTTCGTCTTTTTGCATGCCGTCATCCGTTTCATGCTGACTGCCATCCAATTCTATGACAAGCTTTGCTTTATGGCAGTAAAAATCCGCAATGTAATCGTCTATCATCACTTGTCTGTGAAACTGAACAGGATACGTTCTTAAGAAATCATACCAAAGATGATTTTCCTGCCTTGTTGCATTTTTGCGCATATGTCTGGAAAAATTCTTATTTTTGACATTATACGGAAGAGGCATTAACTTTCTCCTTGCATCTGGATATGCGTTATTATAACACAAATTGAAAGTTCGTGCAAGAGGAATCCGCATTGGCTAAGGAGCGGTTGTGGGATGAATCTCACCCACCACAATCGCTTCTCTCTTTTTGGCTCGTGCCTCGCCAAAAATCGCTCCGCTGCGGTCCCCCCTCTCCAGCGGAGAGGGCTTTAGAGCGCACAACCAGCTTGTTATGTCAGCCTTGCATAATGATGTTCACTAATTCCATCGGCGTCTTGACCAACACCTTGGCCCCTGCTTCTTTCAGTACGTCTGCCCCACGGTAGCCCCACTCGACGCCCACGGGCAGGCATCCTGCGTTGATCGCAGTGTACATATCCACGTCACTGTCCCCCACAAAGGCACATTCCGAGGCTTCGACGCCAAGCGCGCGACAGACCTGCCACACGGCGGTGGGATCCGGCTTTGTGGGCATGCCCTCCACCTGCCCCTGCGCGATTTTGACCACACCCTCGGGCAAAAGCTGCTCCGCCAAGCCCTTGACCATTCTGTCCTGCTTGTTGGAAAGGATAGCCAGC
Organism: Eubacteriales bacterium; assembly: GCA_045594705.1. Classification (GTDB taxonomy): domain Bacteria; phylum Bacillota; class Clostridia; order Oscillospirales; family CAG-272; genus SVQP01. Next base: position 2,558 of record JAZNZB010000057.1, on the reverse strand, counting down.
TGATAGGACTTTGCAAGCTCGGCCATGGCCTGTGCCATGCCGTCGTAGCAGAGGTTGGTGTTTTTATACGTTCTTTCATACATGCCCTGATACACGTCCAGTGCCTCGTCCACGCGTGCGGGATCGCTGCCCACGTCTGCGGGCAGCGCCTGTCGGATCAGCTCGCGCGCGCCGTGATTGATAAAGCGGCGGATATCCGCATCGGTATGTGTGGGATATCCGAGCTGCTCCATGGTCAGATTGACCCCCTCGCGAATGGCGGAAATCGTGTCCGCAACCGTACCGTCCAGGTCAAAAATAATGGCTTTTATCACAAAGATCACCTCGTTTCATTCGTTCTTATATTATATCATAACGCCCCCGTTTTGTCAATTTTGCACAAGCGAATTCTTGCGGATTTTGTGAAAATCGTGATTTCACTTGTGTATTTTTGCGCAAAAGTGTGCTATAATAATTAAGATAGCGTATTATGTCAAATTTTGATTTTGGAGAAACATATGATCAGAAACGATTTGAGAAACATTGCAATCATCGCACACGTTGACCACGGTAAGACCACCCTTGTCGACGGACTTTTGCAGCAGGGCGGCATTTACCGCGACAACCAGGAAACCGTGACCCGCGTCATGGACTCGGGCGCTTTGGAAAAGGAGCGCGGCATTACCATTCTCGCAAAGAACACCGCCGTACATTATAAGGACACCAAGATCAACATCATCGACACCCCCGGCCACGCTGACTTTGGCGGCGAGGTGGAAAGAGTGCTCAAGATGGTCAGCGGCGTGATTCTGCTGGTTGACGCAGCAGAGGGCCCCATGCCTCAGACACGTTTCGTGCTGCAGCGCGCACTGGAGCTCAACCACCGCGTCATCGTTTGCATCAACAAGATCGACAAGCCCGACGCCCGCCTTGGCGAGGTGGAGGACGAGATCCTTGAGCTTCTGATCGACCTGAATGCCAGCGACGAGCAGCTGGATTCCCCCATGCTTTACTGCTCGGGCAGAGAGGGCAAGGCCTCCTTTGACCCCGATAACCTGGGCGATGACCTCACTCCCCTGTTTGAGACCATCGTGGACTATATCCCCGCCCCCGAGGGCGACGAGGACGGCGAGCTGCAGCTGCTGGTCTCCTCGATCGACTACAACGACTTTGTGGGCAGAATCGGCATCGGTCGTATTGAGCGCGGCCGCCTCAAGGTCAACCAGGACGCACTGATCTGCAACTACTACTCCGATGCAGCTCCCAAAAAGATCCGCATCGTCACGGTCATGCAGATCGATGGCCTCAACCGAGTTCCCGTGGAAGAAGCCAAGGTGGGCGACATCGTTTGCTTCTCCGGCGCGGGCGAGATCTCGATCGGTGACACCATCACCTCGACTACCTGCCCCGAGCCGCTTGAATTCGTCAAGGTCAGCGAGCCTACCATGGAAATGACCTTCGCGGTCAACAATTCCCCTCTGGCCGGCAAGGAAGGCAAGTCCGTCACCTCCCGTCAGATCCGCGACAGACTCTACCGCGAGCTGCTCAAGGACGTTTCGCTGCGTGTCAACGACGGTGACACCACCGACGAGTTCCGCGTTGCGGGCAGAGGCGAAATGCACCTCTCCATTCTGCTGGAGACCATGCGCCGTGAGGGCTTTGAGCTGGCATGCTCCAACCCCCGCGTGCTGTTCCAGGAGATCGACGGCGAAAAGTGCGAGCCCATGGAGCGCGTCACGCTGGACGTGCCCAACGAGTACGTTGGTGCCGTTGTGGAAAAGCTGGGTCAGCGCAAGGGCGACCTCTTGGAAATGAATCCCTTAGGCTCGGGCAACCGCATGAGAATCGAATACCTCATTCCCTCCCGTTGCCTGTTCGGCTACCGCTCCGAGTTCCTGACCGCCACCCACGGTGAAGGCACCATCAACACCATTTTCGCAGGCTACGAGCCCTACCGCGGTGAGATCACCATGAAGTTTACCGGCTCTCTGATCGCATCTGAGGCAGGCGAGACCACCCGCTACGGTCTGTATCAGACCCAGGAGCGCGGCAGACTGTTCGTAGGTCCTCAGACCGCTGTGTACGAGGGCATGATCGTGGGCGAGAACCCCAAGAACGACGACATTGCCGTCAACCCCTGTAAGGAAAAGCACCTGACCGCCATCCGTAGCGCGGGTGCAGACGAAAAGCTGCTGCTCACGCCCCCCATCATCATGACGCTGGAGGAAGCGATCGAGTACATCACCGACGACGACCTGATCGAGATCACTCCCAAGTCCATCCGTCTGCGCAAGAAGATCCTGAATACCGAGCTGCGTATGAAGGAAATGATGCGCAAGCGCCGCGCAATGGAGCAAGGTAAGTAAAAAAGAAATTCAAAGGGCTGATTCAAAACGGCCCTTTGAATTTTCACACCATCATAAACAGCCGTAGGGGGCGACGTCCTCGACGCCCCGAAATTTCACACCATAATAAACAGCCGTAGGGGGCGACGTCCTCGACGCCCCGGATATGCATAAACTAATTCTTTGCAATGCTTGAAGTTAGCTTGTGCCTGTCCGGGGGCGTCGGGGACGTCG